>JANJSZ010000034.1 GCA_024711405.1 Acidovorax sp. | reverse complement strand
GTCGTCGCCCTTGTGCGCATCACAGAGATCACAGGTGCTGAGTGCCATGGAAGAAGGGGCGGTCATGTCGGGAAACCTTTCACACGGGAAGTTGCAGGGGACGAAGGCGCGGCGCCGTCATGGCGTCGGTAGATTGTCGCGCCGCGCGGGAAAGCACCGGAATCCGAAGCATGGGGCATTCGCAATGCGTCCTCTGCGGCCGGTACACAGTGCGCCACCGCAACAAATCGAGGTAAAAAAAGGCCGGACCCGCTTGGAAACGTGTTTTTTTCCCAGTAGCATCACCGTGCCAGTGGGAAAGTCTCGCTTTCGCTGGTGAAAATTTACTTCCAACAAGGACAACCCGACATGGCAACTGCAAAAAAAGCTCCGGCAAAAGCCGCTCCCGCAGCCAAGGCGCCCGCCACCAAGGCCGCCGCGCCCGCCAAGAAGCGCACCCCCAATGCCGCCTTCATGAAGGCGCTGACGCCCAGCCCCGCGCTGGCCGCCGTGGTGGGCTCGGCACCGCTGCCGCGCACGGAGATCATCAGCAAGCTGTGGGTGTACATCAAGGCCCACAACCTGCAGGATGCTGCCAACAAGCGCAACATCAATGCAGACGCCAAGCTCAAGGAGCTGTTTGGCAAGCCGCAAGTCTCGATGTTCGAACTGGCCGGCCTGATTGGCAAGCACGTCAAGTAAGAAGCTTTCCCTCTTGCTGCAAAAAAACCGGCCTGGCCGGTTTTTTTTCGCCTGAATGCCAGAAAAGTGCCATGCGCCAACACCAATGCAAATGAGAACAACCCTCATTTAATGCAACATAAGGAAGCACGACGACGCACAGCCATCCCCATCTAGCCACTGCCTCTCGCCTGCTCTTGGCGCACCTGCGCGCCACCTGCACCCCCATCCAACGGAGGCCTCTTGGCTCAATCACGCCCCCTGCACAGCGACAACCTGTGACACTGCCTCGTTTCCACGTACACCAAGTCATGCAGCCAGCAGGCTGCGCTCCTTTGTGACAGGGGCCAGGCATCCCATGGTTGTGTGCATGCGTGGCTTCTCGCTGGGCCGGGCGGGTGACATCTACATCGACGGCATGAAAGACGCGCCGCTGATCGAACGCGACACCTTCAACCAGGGCCGTGTGGAAGTGCTCAACCTGCTGCGCATGTGGGCCGACGCATGACGCGGCATCCATCTGCGCGATAACGCGCCAGCGGCATGGTCCGATGGCATGTTTTCAGATATTTACTCACCTTTTAATAGCATCTTGCACTTGCTGAACAAGCGCCAGTTGCTATTTTTGCTTGCATGACCCGGACTCCCGCCCGACACCAGGTTTCCTCGGATATCGCCATCCGGCGCGGCACCGACATCGTGAAGGCCATGGCGCCCGGCGCGTCGGCCGTGCTGGTGGGGCGCCCCGCCGTGTGGGGCCTGGCCCATGCGGGCGCCGCTGGCGTGCCCCATATGCTGCGCCTTTTGCGCGACGAGCTGGAGATTGCCATGGCGCTCACGGGCTGCGCCACGCTGGCGGAGGCATCACCGGCACTGCTGGATGCCGATGCCATCGCCGACAGCAGGGGGTGAAAAAACTTTCTCCCTCTTTCTCCCTTCTGGCGGAATTGGTTTAGTGCAAATACGATAGATTCGCATTTATAATTCCAACCATCCACAACAGCCAGCCAAACTGCCTGCCGCCATGATCGTCTGTGTTTGCCGCCGAATTTCCGACCGTGAGATTGCCCGCCATGCGCGTGCCGGCATGAGTTTCGACGAGATCCAGTTCGAGCTGGGCGTGGCCACCCAATGCGGATGCTGCGAAAGCTGCGCCCGCGATGTGGTGGCGCAATGCAGCGCAACCCGTCCGGTGGCCGCCCTGCACAATGAGGTGACGGCGCAACCGGTCCAGCTTGCCAGCTCCATTCGGGAAAGCAAGGCATGGAACTCCTCTCTACACTCGCAGGCAGCCTGATCCTTGTGGCCGGTTCGGCCTGGTGGGTCTTCCGTCAATAATTCACGTGTTTTTTGGCGGTAGCGCTTATCCATAAAGCGCTTGAAGCTATCATTTTTATATGCCCCAACCAGACCGTTTTACCCCCGTCGGGGGAGTGAGCCGCAATGCCGTGATCGTGGGTTCGGTGGTGCTGCTGCATGTGGCAGGCCTGTGGGCCCTGCAATCCGGGCTGCTGCGCAAGGCTGCAGAGGTCATCGTCCCTGCGGAACTGCTGAGCGAATTCATCGCCCCGCCAGCCCCCAAGGTGGCCCCACCGGCACCACCTGCCCCACCGCCGCTCAAGGCAGCACCCAGGGTGCAGGCCCCGCGCCCGGCGCCCATGCCCGTGGCCATTGCCGACCCCACGCCGACCCCGAATGCCCCCGTTGGTGCCACCACGCCCCAACCTCCGGCACCTCCCATCGAAGCCCCGGTAGCGCCACCGGCACCTCCTGCACCACCCGCGCCACCCGCACCGGCCCGCATCGAGAGGCCTTCCAGCGATGCCGCCTACCTCAACAACCCCAAACCCAGCTATCCGGCTATCAGCAAACGCATGGGCGAGCAGGGCAAGGTGGTGCTGCGCGTACTCATCGGCACCGATGGCCTGCCGCAAAAAGTGGAAATCAGCCAATCCAGCGGCTACGACCGTCTGGACCGCCAGGCCCAGGACGCCGTGATGCGCTGGCGCTTCGTGCCCGGCAAGCGCAATGGCGTGCCCGAGACCATGTGGAATCTGGTGCCGATCAATTTTGTTCTCGAATAACCCAATCACTTTTCAGGGAGTTTTCATGGAATCGCAATTCGGCATCGCCAACGTATGGACACAGGGCGACTTCGTCACCCGTGCCGTCGCCATCCTGCTGCTGGCCATGTCGCTGGCCTCGTGGATCGTGATTCTCATCAAGGCGCTGGACATCGTCCGGTTCAAGAAACACGCCCGCTCCGCGCAGGACTTCTGGCACAGCGAAGACTTTGCCGCCGGACTGACCAAGCTGGGCAACGACCCTGCCAACCCGTTTCGCCACCTGGCGCTGGAAGGCCGCGAGGCCACGGCCCACCATCGCAATACCAAGGCGCATCTCCACGACAGCCTGGACGTGAGCGACTGGGTCACGCGCTGCCTGCGCAACTGCATCGACGAGTTCACGGCACGCATCCAGTCCGGCCTGGCCATCCTGGCCTCGGTGGGCTCGACCGCGCCCTTCATCGGCCTGTTCGGCACCGTATGGGGCATCTACCACGCATTGCTGGCCATCGGCACGTCGGGCCAGTCCACCATCGACAAGGTGGCCGGCCCCATCGGCGAAGCGCTGATCATGACGGCGCTGGGCCTGGCGGTGGCCATCCCTGCCGTGCTGGGCTACAACGCGCTGGTGCGCGGCAACAAGTCCATCCTGACCGGCCTCAACAGCTTTGCGCACGACCTGCATGCCTACTTTGTCACCGGCGCCCGGGTGAATGCCGGCGAACCCGGCAAGGTACTGCCCATGAAGAAAGGCAGCTAAGCCATGGCCTTCGGAACCCAGGACGACTCCAACGAGGTCATGAACGAGATCAACATGACGCCGCTGGTGGACGTCATGCTGGTACTGCTCATCATCTTCATCATCACCGTGCCGGTGATGAAGCATTCGGTGAACGTGGACCTGCCCCGCGCCACCAACCAGCCCGAGCTCATTCAACCCGAAACCGTGCGCCTGTCAGTGGCTGCCGACGGCCAGTATTTCTGGAACGGCGCGCCTGTGGCCGACGAAGAGCTGCCCACCCGCCTGCAGGCAGAAGCCACCAAAACGCCGCAGCCCGACCTGCACATCCGGGGCGACAAGGAGGTGCGCTACGAACGCGTGGCCCAGGCCATGGCAGCAGCGCAGCGTGCGGGAGTGCGCAAGATCGGCTTTGTCACCGAGCCGCAGCCGTAAACCAGGCACCACGGGGCAGTGAAGACCCCACGGTTTGTTGGAGCGACGGGCCGCTGGGGCAACCAAGGGCTCCCACCTGGCAGTACCGGGGCAGTGCGATATCCGCTCTGCCCCTATTTATCCCTTTTCAGCAGAAATCACTTGACTTGTAATTGCGAATCGTTATCATTATCGAATCGCAATGCACTGGATCCCTCATGCAAGCCACTTTGACCAAAGCTTCCTCGCTGTGTTTCGCCGCTTCCGGGTTGGTGGCCTCTCCACCAGCCGTGCCCAGTTCACAGCTGGCTGATGCAGCGGCAGTGGACAGCAGCACGCTCTTGCAGGGCCACAAAACCGTGGCCATCCGCCACAACGGATCGGTGTACCGCCTGCAGGCCACCAAGCTGGGCAAACTGATTCTCACCAAATAAATCGAACCGCCAGCCAGCGCGCTCGCGCGCGCCACCCCGCAGCTGCCGTCTTTTCAGGGTTTCATCGTGGGGAGACTCCCGGGCTTGTCACAAGCCCGACAGGGTCTTATTTGCCAGCCAACGGGCGTGCCCGCGTAGCCAGGCTTTTTTTTCCAGCCCCCGCTGGCAGAAACTTTGGTGGCATCAAAAAACCGGTCCTTGAGACCGGTTTTTGGTTTAGGGAGTTTTCCACCTGCAGCGCTTGATGGCAAAGCGCAGGCAGCTATGAACCTAATAGCATTCCATCACCCATCAAAGGCCCAGCGCCGCGATGCCTGCGCGTGCGACCTGCGCATCCTCGGAGGATTTCACGCCGCTCACGCCCACGGCACCCAGACATTGCCCGTCCTTCAGGATGGGCACGCCGCCTTCGAGCAGGCCTTCGATGGCAGGCGCGCTGAGAAACGCCGTCAGACCGCCATTGACGATGTCTACATACACCTTGCTCTCGCGGCGGCCCAGTGCGGCCGTGTGGGCCAAGTCAGGCGCGATATGCGACGACACCGCCGCCGCACCATCCAGGCGCTGTAGCCACAGCAGGTGGCCACCATCGTCCACGATGGCGATGGTCACGGCCCATTGGTTCTTCAGCGCCTCGGCTTCGGCAGCCGCTGCGATTTTCTTGACATCGGCCAGTTCGAGTACGTGTTTGGTTTTCATGGTTGCACCGCAGTTGAGGGGGCTGGTGATCAGTGATCAGGCCACCCGAATGGAAACGGCAAGCATAGCGGCAGCTGGCGCCCGGCAAACCGCTGCATGGGGTGAAAGAATAATGACCTAAAGTGTCTGATCGGATGCGGTTATTGCTTTTCGTCAAGTCGTCGCCACATAGAATCCAGCGGTCTGCGTCGTGCAGGCCAACTAGGAGAGACACAAGATGAATGACCAAGTCACCACCCTGGGCCACTCTGCGGGCTATGGCATCTCGCAGGAGCAGCGCCACAAGGTGCTGCGCAATACCTACTGGTTGCTGGCCCTGAGCCTGCTGCCCACCGTGCTGGGCGCCTGGATTGGCGTGGCTACCGGCATCACCCAGTCGCTGCGCGGCGGCGTGGGCCTGATTGTCTTCATGGGCGGCGCCTTTGGCTTCATGTTCGCCATCGAGAAGACCAAGAATTCGGCGGCGGGCGTGCCGGTGCTGCTGGCCTTCACATTCTTCATGGGCCTGATGCTGTCACGCCTGATCGGCATGGTGCTGGGCTTCAAGAACGGCACCGACCTCATCATGACGGCCTTTGCCGGCACGGCGGGCGTATTCTTTGTCATGGCCAGCCTGGCCAGCGTGATCAAGCGCGACCTCTCGGGCATGGGCAAGTGGCTCATGGTGGGTGCACTGGTGCTGATGGTGGGCGCGGTCGTCAACGTGTTCGTGGGCTCATCGGCCGGCATGATGGCGATCTCGGTGGCCGCCATCGGCATCTTCAGCGCCTACATGCTGTATGACCTGAAGCAGATCCTGGACGGTGGCGAAACCAACTACATCAGCGCCACCCTGGCCCTGTACTTGGACATCTTCAACGTGTTCCAGAGCCTGCTGGCCCTGCTGGGCATCATGGGCGGCGAGCGCGACTGATTTACCGCGCGCATCTTGACGACTGCCAACAAGGCTCCTTCGGGAGCCTTGTTTATTTCTGCCTGACCCCGATCAGGCCTCAATAGCGCGGCGGGTCTGCCGATGATGCAGACGGCGACATGCGCGAGCACAAGATCGAGGGCACGCCCAGCGGTGCTGGGCAAGATGGACAGGCCCGAGCGCAGGGACCGCAACACCGACGTCGAAACCGAACCGCGCAACGGCCGCAACCGCAACCGCAGCCGACGGGCGAGCGAGCGCAGCCGCCGGTCGAGAGGCAGCCCCACCCCACCCTTCGGGCTCACACCCGGTCAAACACCGCCATGCTCTCGACGTGGGCCGTGTGCGGGAACATGTTCACCATGCCCGCCGCCGTGCACCGGTAGCCCGCCAGGTGCACCAACAGCCCTGCGTCGCGCGCCAGCGTGGCGGGGTTGCAGCTCACATAGACGATGCGCTTGGGTGGCGTCCAGCCCTCAGCCCCCGCGGGTAGCGGGCCTGCGCCCTCGGCACCGATGCGTGCCTGCTCGATGTCAGCCAGTGCCTTGGCCAGTGCAAAGGCACCCTCGCGCGGAGGATCGACCAGCCACTTGTCGGCGACACCGTCGGCCACCAGCATTCCGGGGGTCATCTCGAACAGGTTGCGCGCGACAAAATCAGTAGTTGCCAGCGCTTTATGGTCCTGCGCCGCAGCCTGATTCGATGCATAGTTTTCGCGCGAACGCGCCACCAGGGCCTCGCTGCCCTCAATGCCCAGCACTTCGCGCGCCTGGGTGGCCAGGGGCAGCGTGAAGTTGCCCAGGCCGCAGAACCAGTCGATCACGCGCTCGTCTTTCTGCACATCCAGCAGGCGCAGCGCGCGCGACACCAGCACGCGGTTGATGTGCGGGTTCACCTGGGTGAAATCCGTGGGCTTGAACGGCATGGTGATGCCGAAGTCGGGCAGCGCATACGACAACGGTTCGCCGCCTTCGTCGAGCAGCTTCACGGTGTCCGGCCCCTTGGGCTGCAGCCACCACTGCACCTGGTGTTCGGCCGCGAAGGCGCGCAGCCGCGCGAGGTCGCCAGCGCTCAGCGGCTCCAGGTGGCGCAGCACCAGTGCGGTCACGCTGTCGCCGCAGGCCAGTTCGATCTGCGGGCAGGTGTCGCGCGCATCCATGCCGGCAATCAGCGCCCGCAAGGGCATCAGCATGGCGTCCACATGCGGCGGCAGCACGGGGCATTGCGCCATGTCGGCCACATAGCGGCTCTTGCGCTCATGAAAGCCGATCAGCACCTGGCCCTTCTTGATCACATGGCGCACCGACAGCCGCGCCCGGTAACGGTAACCCCAGGCCGGACCCTCGATGGGGCGCAGCATGGTCTGGGCCTTCACCTTGCCCAGGTGCCAGAGGTTGTCTTCCAGCACCCGTTGCTTCACGGCCACCTGGGCGCCGATGTGCAGATGCTGCATTTTGCAGCCGCCGCAAGCGCCGGCGTGCAGACCGAAATGCGGGCAGCCGGGGCGCACACGCTGCGACGATTCGCGGTGAATCGCCACCAGGCTGGCCTGCTCCCAGTTGTTCTTCTTGCGGTGGGTGTTGGCGGTGACCAGCTCGAACGGCAGGGCACCATCGATGAAGACGACCTTGCCGTCGGGCTTGCGGGCGACACCCTGGGCATCCAGGTCCATGGACTGGACCTGCAGCCAGCCCTCGGGCAGATCGCTCTGGGAATTCTGCGCGGTGGGTTCAAACGAGGGGGATAGTTCTTTCGGTTCGCTCATCCCCCGATTGTCTCAGGCCCGGGGCTGCGTTTGGCCTCGCCCCTGCGAGCCTGTTTACGATCTCGCAGGGGATCGTAAACAGGCGCTGAGAAGTGGCCGGGTTCAGCCCCGGTCTGCGCGCGCAGGGCGCATGCCGCCCCCCACCGCGGTGGATGCCAGCGGCAGCTTGTTGATCGTGAGCTCGCAGCCCTGGTCGTTCAGCGAGAACACCAGCGTTGCGCCCGGAGCCACCTGGGGAAGGGTTTCATGGATGTCACGCGACATGTCCACCGGAGGCACCGATGCCCGGTAAACAATCTCCTGATTGGGCGCATACACCAGATAGCAGGCGGCTGCGGCCGACTGACTGGCGAGGGCGGTTACCAGCGCAACAGCAGCGTACGGAAATGCGGACATGGTCTTCTCCTCGATCTGGTGGACATGCTCATTCATTATGCGGTGAGGGCTGCACGCACTCCAAGCCCGTTGCCGCGCAGCCAGGCTGCCATTACCGCAAATGCAGATGGTTGCTGTGTTTGACCTCTTCCATCACCGCATAAGTGCGCGTCTCGCGCACGCCAGGCAGTTGCCACAGCACATTGCCGGCAAACACGCGGTAGGCATTCATGTCGGCAGCGCGGGTCTTGAGCAGGTAGTCGAAACCGCCCGCCACCAGGTGGCATTCCATGATCTCGGGGTGCACCTGCACGGCGGCCTTGAACTGGTCGAACACATTGAGCGTGGTGCGGTCGAGCAGCACCTCCACAAACACCAGCATTCCAGCGCCGAGTTGGATGGGGTTGAGCCGCGCCTCGTAGCCCAGGATGAAGCCATCGCGCGTGAGGCGCTGCACACGGGCCAGCACGGCCGTGGGCGAGAGGGCCACGGCCTCGGCCAGCTTGAGGTTGGCGATGCGGCCATCTTCCTGCAGGATTGACAGGATCTTGCGGTCAATGCGGTCCAGATTGATTTCCATGGCAGCAAACGTTAGTGAATTATTTTAAAGATACCGCATTCTTTGAATATTCATTCAGCCGAAGCCCAAGGATCATTGCCAACAACACACCCAACCCGTGTTGGGCCCGCACAACCACCGAAAGACTTCACCATGACGCAGCCCACCGCCCAGCCTTCCGCGCCGTTCGCCAACTTTGCCCCCCGCCCCCCGCTGAGCAACCCGCTGCGCGCCGCCATCACCGCCGCCACCCGCCGCCCCGAGCCCGAAGCCCTGGCCCCGCTGCTGGCCCAGGCCCGCCTGCCGCAGGACCAGGCCGCGTCGGCCCAGCAACTGGCCCTGCGCATTGCCAAGGCGCTGCGCGAACGCAAGGCCAGCGCCGGGCGTGCGGGCATCGTCCAGGGGCTGCTGCAGGAGTTTTCGCTGTCATCGCAGGAAGGCGTGGCGCTGATGTGCCTGGCCGAGGCACTGCTGCGCATCCCCGACAAGGCCACGCGCGATGCACTGATCCGCGACAAGATCCGCCACGGCCAGTGGGATGCCCACCTGGGCAAGAGCCCCTCCCTCTTCGTCAACGCCGCCACCTGGGGCCTGCTCATCACCGGCAAGCTGGTGGCCACGCACAGCGAGGGCAGCCTGGGCAATTCGCTCAGCCGCCTGATCGTCAAGGGGGGCGAGCCCCTGATCCGCAAGGGCGTGGACATGGCCATGCGCATGATGGGCGAGCAGTTCGTGACCGGCGAGACCATCGATGAAGCCCTGCGCAATGCCCGCACGATGGAGGCCGAGGGCTTTCGCTACTCGTACGACATGCTGGGCGAGGCCGCGCTGACCAGCGCGGATGCGCAGCGCTACTACCAGTCCTACGAACAGGCCATCCACGCGATCGGCAGGGCGTCCAACGGGCGCGGCATCTACGAAGGGCCGGGCATCTCCATCAAGCTCTCGGCCCTGCACCCACGCTACAGCCGCGCGCAGTTCGGCCGGGTGATGGACGAGCTGTACCCGCTGGTGCTGCGCCTGGCCACGCTGGCCAAGCAGTACGACATCGGCCTGAACATCGACGCCGAAGAAGCCGACCGGCTGGAGCTGTCGCTGGACCTGCTCGAGCGCCTGTGCCGCGAGCCCACGCTGGCGGGCTGGAACGGCATTGGTTTTGTGATCCAGGCCTACCAGAAGCGCTGCCCCTTCGTCATCGACTACGTGGTGGACCTGGCCCGCCGCACCCAGCGCCGCCTGATGGTGCGCCTGGTCAAAGGTGCCTACTGGGACAGCGAGATCAAGCGCGCCCAGATCGATGGCCTCACGGACTACCCCGTCTACACCCGCAAGGTGCACACCGACATCTCGTACATCGCCTGCGCGCGCAAGCTGCTGGCCGCGCCCGAAGCCGTGTACCCCCAGTTCGCCACCCACAACGCCCAGACGGTGGCCACCATCTACCAGCTGGCGGGCAGCAACTACGACGCGGGGCAGTACGAGTTCCAGTGCCTGCACGGCATGGGCGAGCCACTGTACGAGCAGGTGGTGGGCACCATCACCGCGGGCAAGCTGGGCCGAGAATCAGGAAAGGGCAGCCTGGGCCGCCCGTGCCGCATCTACGCCCCCGTGGGCACGCACGAAACCCTGCTGGCCTACCTGGTGCGCCGCTTGCTGGAAAACGGCGCCAACACCTCGTTCGTGAACCGCATCGCCGACGAAACCATTGCGCTCGATGAGCTGGTGAAGAGCCCCGTGCAGGTGGTGGACCAGCAAGCCGCGGCGGAAGGCGCCGCCGGCCTGCCCCACCCGCGCATTGCCACGCCCCAGGGTCTGTATGGCGCCCACCGCACCAACTCGCGCGGGCTGGACCTGTCGAACGAAAACACGCTGACCGAACTGAGCGCCGCCCTGCAAGCCACGGCTGCCCATGTCTGGACGGCTGCCCCCCTGCTGGCCGCTGACGTGCCCGCAGGCCCCACCCAGCCCGTGCGCAACCCCGCCAACCACAGCGACGTGGTGGGCCAGGTGCAAGAAGCCACCACCGCCGACGTGGACCAGGCCCTGACCCATGCCCAGGTCGCCGCAGCCCCCTGGGCCGCCACGCCACCCGCTGAACGCGCCACCACCCTGCTGCGCGCCGCCGACCTGCTGGAAGCCCGCATGCAGCCCCTGCTGGGCCTGCTGATGCGCGAAGCCGGCAAGAGCGCCAGCAACGCCGTGGCCGAGGTGCGCGAGGCGGTGGATTTCTTGCGCTACTACGCGGCCCAAGTGCAGAGCACGTTTGACAACGCCACCCACATCCCGCTGGGCCCCGTGGCCTGCATCAGCCCCTGGAACTTCCCGCTCGCCATCTTCATGGGCCAGGTGGCGGCAGCGCTGGCCGCAGGCAATCCCGTGCTGGCCAAGCCGGCCGAGCAAACCCCGCTGATCGCCGCCGAAGCGGTGCGCCTGCTGTGGCTGGCCGGTGTGCCCCGCGCCGCCGTACAGCTGCTGCCCGGCCAAGGCGAAACCGTGGGCGCCCGCCTGATTGGCGACGCCCGCGTGATGGGCGTGATGTTCACCGGCTCCACCGACGTGGCGCGCATCCTGCAACGCACCGTGGCCGGGCGGCTGGATGCCGCAGGGCGCCCCATCCCGCTGATCGCCGAAACCGGCGGACAGAACGCGATGATCGTGGACTCGTCCGCTCTGGTGGAGCAGGTGGTGGGTGACGCCGTGTCGTCCGCCTTCGACAGCGCCGGCCAGCGCTGCTCGGCCCTGCGCGTATTGTGCGTGCAGGACGACGCTGCCGACCGCGTGCTCGAAATGCTGCAAGGCGCCATGGGCGAGCTGCGCGTGGGCAACCCCGCCGAGCTGCGTGTGGACGTGGGCCCGGTGATCGATGCCGAAGCACAAGCGGGCATCACCCAACACATCGAGACCTTCAAGGCCAAGGGCCATCGCGTGTTCCAGCACCCGAACCATGTTTCGGCAGCGGGCGCCCAGGGCACCTTTGTGCCCCCCACACTGATCGCGCTGAACCACATCGGCGAGCTGCAGCGCGAAGTCTTTGGCCCCGTGTTGCACCTGGTGCGCTACGCCCGCAACGACCTGGACCGGCTGCTCGACCAGATCAACGCCACCGGCTACGGCCTGACGCAGGGCGTACACACCCGCATCGACGAAACCATCGCCCGCGTGGTGAACCGTGCCCATGCGGGCAACGTCTACGTGAACCGCAACATGGTCGGCGCCGTGGTGGGCGTGCAGCCCTTTGGCGGCGAAGGCCTGTCGGGCACGGGCCCGAAGGCAGGCGGACCGCTGTACCTGCTGCGCCTGCTGTCGCAGCGTCCGGCCGATGCACTGGCTCGCACCTTTGCCGACGCCGACCGCGCCATGCCACCCGAGGATGCGGTGCGTGAACGCCTGCTGGCACCCCTGGCCACCTTGCAGCAATGGGCCCAGCTGCAAGGCCAAGCGGCACTCGCCAGCACCTGCCAGCGCTTTGCGCAGCAAACCCAAAGTGGCACCGCCCGCACCTTGCCCGGCCCCACGGGCGAGCGCAATGTCTACACACTGGCCCCACGCGCCCGGGTGCTGTGCCTGGCGCAAAGCGTTGATGACCTGCTGGCGCAGACCGCCGCGGTGCTCGCCAGCGGCGGCACGGCCCTGTGGCCCAGTGCACAAGCCGACCTGCGCGCACAGCTGCCCACGCCGGTCCAAGCGCAGGTCATGCTGCAGGACAACACACTGAACGACGCCACGCTGGCACTGGACGCCGTGCTGCACCATGGCAACACCGCATCCCTGCAGGCCGTGTGCACCGCACTCACCCACCGCGCCGGGCCCATCGTGGGTGTGACCGCGCTGCAGCCCGGCGCCGCAGACATCCCGCTGGAGCGCCTGCTGATCGAACGGGCCCTCAGCGTCAACACGGCAGCAGCAGGGGGCAATGCGAGTCTGATGACGATTGGCTGAGCGCCCGGCACCGGGCTGCCATCCATCGGCGAGAAAATTGGAAGCAAATTAGCCGCTATAGCTTATAGATAAAGCGCTGGCAGCTATTTATTCAGTTGCATTTCAAGACGGAGACGCCAGCGGCAGATTGAGCAGCAGGTTCTGCGGCTTGATGCGCACCACCCCCTCGGCGTTGGTCGCCAGCCCCAGGTACACCGACTTGCCCGCGACATCGGCACGCATCTCGGCAGGATTGGCAAAGGTCAGCGTGAACAGGCTCACCAGGCGCGCCATGCGGTCGGCATCGACCGGGTGGCCCTGGTACAGGTCGTTGAGGATGGCGGTGGACTCCACATCCAGCCCCACATGCCAGCGCCAGGCGCTGTCGGTGACCTGGTGCACGGGCTCGATCTGCACCTGCACGCCCAGAAAGTGCTGTACCCAGCGCTCCAGCACCCGGGCCAGCGCCTTCAGGCCCGAGCGGGCGCTGGTCATCTTGAAGATCAACCCGTGGCTCAGGTCCTGCTTCAGCTCATGGGTCAGGTCCAGCAAAAACCGGTATCGCTCGCTGCCCTGCCAGTAGTGCGAGGCGTTGTCTGCACTGAGCACCTGCATATCGATGCGCGGCTGCAGCGCTCCGCTTTCCAGCAGAAGGCGCCCCATGTCGCCCAGTCCCGCAGTCTCGTTGAGCATGTCCAGCGTGGCACGGTCGCCCGCGATCATCTGCCCCTCGTGCAGGGTGATGCGCTGCGGCCGGAACAGCATCTCGGCGGCGCGGGCTTCGAAGGCATCGTTGCAGTCATCGAGCAAGTTGCGCAGCAGCGCCTGCACCACGGCGTCGATGAACACGGCAGGCACATTCACCGCTGCGCTGCGCATGAGCTGCAGGTAGTAGACCTCCAGCGTGCCCGCGTTCACCAACGCATCGCGAAAACGCAGGAAGACGGCGTAGTTCTCGCGCGCGTCGTCGTCCAGCAGTGCCATCAGTTCCTGCGGCGCCACAGGCCGCAAGGGCGATGTGGCCAGGGACTGGTGCAGGGCCATTTCGGCAGCGCACGACTCGGGCACCAAGGCAAGTTCGGGCCTTGCCAATACCCACCGAAAGTACGTTTCGGTCGGCACCAGCCAGCCGCGTGCGTTTCGCACGAGCGCGTGAAAGCCGCATGGGGGCCAGAAGTCTGTGGACGAATTCATATGGCAGTGCCTCCAGCTGGCACCCGTACGCAGGGAAGAAAAGTGTTCATAGAAGGTAAAGCGCGGTCCCCGGAGAGCCCCCTCGGGTCAGCGCATGGCGCGCGAAAAAGGGGCGAGTTCGGCATTGTGCCGACGGACGAGCACAAGAATGGCAAAAAGGGCTCTTGAGGCACCATGGCCAATCACCCGCGGTGGACGACGGAAAGCGCCAGCCACGTCACATGCACTGCGAGTCCTGCAACGCCCACCGTCCCAGCACCCGGTACGGCCCCGCAGAGCCGCGCAGGTTGTAAAGCAATTGGAACTCCCGCACCGTCCACCCCACGGGCTCCACCGGATGCGGCTCCACCACAGAGGGGCTGTACATCAGGGTCATGTGAGGCGTCACGGAAGGTACACCATGTGGCGCACTTGTCCCACCAGAGAATGCACTGTCCAGCGTTCCGCACAAGGAGCGGTGGAGTTCCAGAAAACCGGCCACACCGGCGCCATGGCCACACAACACCAGGGGACGCCTTGCGTTGCGCCGCTGAAAGCTCAGACAACGGTCCAGCCGCAGGGGGAATGCCGGGGCATCCACCTGTGCAGCTGCCAGGCGTGCAAGCCCGGCCTTGTGCTCTGGAAACTCAGCGTCCCACCCCAGGGACACCAGAGTGACATGCAATCGCTCCCTGCGCACCCTGCTGCCTTCCAGGTGGTGCAGAGCCATCTCCTGATCGCACAGGCGATCTGCCTTTAGCCCTGCGTCGGCGTCCGCAAGCACGGCAAAGAAAACATGGTGAGGAAGCCTCGGCGCAGACGCGATACCGGGTTGCACGGGCTGGACGTCGGGCATGAAACGCCTCCTTCAACGAGCCAAGCACCTTAGCGCGTGAGCCGGGCCCCGTCCAGCTTCCGCAGCCCTGTCGTCAGGCTGCAGGCTTCGCGCAGGCGCAAGGTCATCTGCCGCACGGCACTTTCACTTCATTCCCACTCAATCGTCGCCGGGGGTTTGGAGCTGACGTCGTAGGTCACGCGGTTGATGCCGCGTACTTCGTTGATGATGCGCCCCGACACTTTCTTGAGCAGGGCGTAGGGCAGCTCGGCCCAGTCGGCGGTCATGAAGTCGCTGGTCTGCACGGCGCGCAGGGCCACCACATAGTCGTAGGTGCGGCCGTCGCCCATCACGCCCACGCTCTTGACGGGCAGGAAGACGGTGAAGGCCTGGCTGGTGAGGTCGTACCAGGTCTTGCCAGTGGCCTCGTCCACGTGGTTGCGCAGCTCTTCGATGAAGATGGCATCGGCACGGCGCAGCAGGTCGGCATATTCCTTCTTGACCTCGCCCAGGATGCGCACACCCAGGCCGGGGCCGGGGAAAGGGTGGCGGTAGACCATTTCGGGCGGCAGGCCCAGGGCCACGCCCAGTTCACGCACCTCGTCCTTGAACAGGTCGCGCAGCGGCTCCAGCAGCTTGAGGCCCAGTTGCTCGGGCAGGCCGCCCACATTGTGGTGGCTCTTGATGGTGACGGCCTTCTTGCTCTTGGCACCGCCCGATTCGATGACGTCGGGGTAAATGGTGCCCTGGGCCAGCCACTTGGCGCCCTTGGCGCCGTCGCCCTTGAGCTTGGCAGCTTCCTGCTTGAACACGTCGACGAACAGGCCGCCGATGATCTTGCGCTTTTGTTCGGGCTCGCTGACTCCTGCCAGCTTGCCCAGGAACAGGTCACTGGCGTCCACGCGGATGACCTTGGCGTGCAGCTTGCCAACGAACATATCCATGACCATGTCGCCCTCGTTCAGGCGCAGCAGGCCGTGGTCCACGAACACGCAGGTAAGCTGGTCACCGATGGCGCGGTGGATCAGCGCAGCGGCCACGGACGAGTCCACGCCGCCCGACAGACCCAGGATCACTTCTTCATCGCCCACCTGCTGGCGGATCTGCTCCACCGCCTCGGCGATGTGGTCGCGCATCACCCAGTCGGGCGAGGTGCCGCAGATGCCGAGCACAAAACGATCCAGCAGCGCCCTGCCCTGCACGGTGTGCGTGACTTCGGGGTGGAACTGCACGGCATAGAAGCGGCGGTCTTCGTCGGCCATGCCGGCGATGGGGCAGCTCTCGGTGCTGGCCATGAGCTTGAAGCCCGGGGGCAGCTCGGTGACCTTGTCGCCGTGGCTCATCCACACGTTGAGCATGCCGTGGCCTTCGGGCGTGGTGAAGTCGGCAATGTCCTTGAGCAGCGCGGTGTGGCCGCGTGCACGCACCGCCGCAAAACCGAACTCGCGCTTGTGGCCGCCTTCGACCTTGCCACCGAGCTGGTGCGCCATGGTCTGCATGCCGTAGCAGATGCCCAGCACGGGCACGCCGAGCTGGAACACCGCCTCGGGGGCCTTGTCGGTGGTGTCCTCATACACGCTGGCGTGGCTGCCCGAGAGGATGATGCCCTTGAGCGAGCCGTCCTTGGCGTAGTCGCGCACCCACTCGTCCGTCACGTCGCAGGGATGCACTTCGCAGTACACATGGGCTTCGCGCACGCGGCGTGCGATGAGCTGGGTGACTTGCGAGCCGAAATCAAGGATGAGGATCTTCTGGTGTTGCATGGTGGGCCACAGGAAAAAGACAAAGGCCCGAACACCTGGACATCGGGTTCGGGCCTGTGGTTGCTGAAAAATCAGTCCGCGCGGTAGTTGGGCGCTTCCTTGGTGATCTGCACGTCGTGGACATGGCTTTCGCGGATACCGGCGGTGGTGATCTCGACGAATTCAGCCTTGTTGTTCATGTCCTCGATCGTGGCGCAGCCGCAGTAGCCCATGGCGGCACGCACGCCTCCGGCCATCTGGAACACGATGGAGACCATCGAGCCCTTGTAGGGGACGCGGCCTTCAATACCCTCGGGCACCAGCTTGTCGGCATTGGGGTTGCCCGTGGTCGATTCCTGGAAGTAGCGGTCGGCACTGCCCTGCTGCATGGCGCCAATGGAGCCCATGCCGCGGTAGCTCTTGTAGCTGCGGCCCTGGAACAGGATCACCTCGCCCGGCGCCTCTTCGGTTCCGGCACACATGCCGCCCATCATGATGGTGCTGGCACCCGCGGCCAGTGCCTTGGCAATGTCGCCGCTGTAGCGCACGCCGCCGTCGGCAATCAGCGGCACGCCCGTACCGCGCAGCGCCGTGGCCACGCTGTCGATGGCCATGATCTGCGGTACACCAACGCCTGCCACAATGCGCGTCGTGCAGATGGAGCCAGGGCCAATGCCGACCTTGACAGCGTCGGCACCGGCCTCGACCAGCGCCAGCGCGGCCGCGCCCGTGGCGATGTTGCCGCCAATCACATCGACCTGTGGGTAGTTCTGCTTGACCCAGCGCACGCGCTCGATGACGCCCTTGCTGTGGCCGTGGGCCGTGTCCACCACGATGGCGTCCACGCCGGCCTTCACCAGGGCCTCGACGCGTTCTTCGGTGCCCTCGCCCACGCCCACCGCCGCACCCACGCGCAAGCGGCCGTTGCTGTCGCGTGCGGCATTGGGAAAGCTGGTCTGCTTGGTGATGTCTTTCACCGTGATCAGGCCCTTGAGCACAAAATCATCATTGATGACCAGCAGCCGCTCCAGCTTGTATTTGTTCAGCAGGGCCTTGGCCTCGCTGGCCGTGGCGCCCTCCTTGACCGTGATGAGTTTTTCACGGGGCGTCATGATCTGGTGCACCTTGACGTCGTAACGGGTTTCAAAGCGCAGATCGCGGCTGGTGACGATACCCACCACCTTGCCACCATCGCACACCGGAAAGCCCGAAATACCCAGCTGCTCCGACAACTCCAGCACCTGGAGCACGGTGTGCTCGGGGGTGATGACGACCGGATCGCGCACCACGCCCGACTCGTACCGCTTGACCTTGGCCACATGGGCGGCCTGCTCCTGGGGCGTAAGGTTCTTGTGCACGATGCCGATGCCGCCCTCCTGGGCGATGGCGATGGCCAGGCGCGCCTCGGTCACGGTGTCCATGGCGGCGGACACCAGCGGCAGGTTCAGCTGGATGTTGCGGGAGAGTTTTGTCGCGAGGGACGTGTCCTTGGGCAGGACCTGGGAGTACGCTGGCACCAGCAACACCTCGTCGAAGGTGAGCGCTTTTCCAAGAAGGCGCATGAGAAAGCTCCAAAAAATGGATTGTACCCGCGCGGCCTGTGGCAAAAACGCTGCCACGGAAAGCAACTTGCTGGCAGCGCCATGGAGGCACAGCTAAACTTGCCGCCATGAAAATTCACAAGCTTGTGCTGCTGGCATTCGCCTGCACCTGGTCACTGGGCGCTTCGGCCCAATGGCAATGGATCGATAAGGATGGCCGCAAAGTGTTCAGCGACCGTGCGCCGCCTCTGGACATCCCGGACAAGAGCATCCTGAAGCAGCCTGGAAGCAAGCAGGGAGCCCGTATGGACCCAAGGCCCGCCCTGCCGGCTGGAGCCGCAGAGCCCGCGGCCGCCGCATCCACCCCCAAACTGCCGGCCCTTGCTGCCGGTGGCAAGGACAAGGAACTCGAAGAGAAAAAGGCACAGGCAGAGGCTGCAGAAGCAGCCAAGAAAAAATCCGAAGAAGAGAAGATCGCAAAAACCAGGACGGACAACTGCACCCGCGCCCGCCAGGCCAAGGCCACACTCGGCTCTGGCCAGCCCATGATGCACACCAATGCCCAGGGCGAACGGGTTTACCTTGATGAAGCAAGCCGCGCCTCAGAATCCCAACGCATCGACAGCGTCATTGCATCCGATTGCGCGCGGTGATGGTCGGGCTGCCGCCGCCCCCGTTGTCGAGACTTCAGTAGCCCGATTTCCCGCCGGGACGCTGCCGCGCAAACAGGCCGGTGGTGCGGGCGCCCTGGCGCGCAAAGCGCTCGCGCCGGGCCACCTTGGGGTCCACCTTCAAGGGGCGATACACCTCCACCCGATCCCCCGAGGCAAGCATGCAGTCCGGTGC
This sequence comes from Acidovorax sp., assembly GCA_024711405.1. Lineage (GTDB taxonomy): Bacteria > Pseudomonadota > Gammaproteobacteria > Burkholderiales > Burkholderiaceae_C > Acidovorax. The sequence goes on along the minus strand of JANJSZ010000034.1, from coordinate 1,184 downwards.
GACCTGACGCCCCCAGACACCGACAGCGGAAGAAGTCACCTCTGCAGACAACGGTTGCAAGGCCGCGCACATGTTCAGCGCATCGGCCACCGTGGCCCCCTGTGGCAGCTGCAATGCCCACTCGACCGCACTGCGCGGTGCTGCGCAAACCACCACGGTGATGTGCAGCATCCCCTTGTCGTCACCCATACACCTGCTCCGCGCGCTTGACAAAGGCGTCCACCATGCTGGCGGCGATGCGGTCAAAAATGGGGCCCACCAATGCCGCAAGGGTGGCGCTGTCAAACCCGTAGTGCAGCAACAGCTCGACCTTGCAGGCGCGTTGACTGCCATCCGCCACCGGGTGGAAATGCCAATCGCCCTCCAGCCGGGAGAACGGGCCCTTGACCAGGTGCATCTGCACGCGCCGGCCCGCCTCATGGATGTTGCGGGTGACAAAGGTCTGGCGCAAACCGGCCATCGCGATGCCCACCTCGGCCGTCATCCCGTCATCGCCGCGTTCCAGCACCGCCGAGCGGTCGCACCAGGGCAGGAACTGGGGGTAGTGCTCCACCCCCGTCACGAGGGAAAACATTTCTTCGGGGCTGTACCAGATAAGGACGGATTTGTGGACGGTTTTCATGCAGATACGGCTTCGGCGCAACGGAGCGACGGAATCAGCCAGGGGATCCGGGGGAATTTAGAATCGCTCTAGCGAGACCCAACCATTGTAGGGAGGCCTTTTATCTCCCCGTTTGCGCCGCATCTAATCTCTCATGGCCAAAAAACCCGATCCCACGTCCCGCATTGCCGACAACAAAAAGGCTGCCTTCAACTACTTCTTCGAAGAACGCCACGAGGCCGGCATGGTGCTGTATGGCTGGGAAGTCAAGGCGCTGCGCGAGGGCAAGGTGCAGCTGACCGATGGCTATGTGCTCATCCGTGATGGCGAGTTGTACCTGCTGGGCTGCCTGATCAATCCCCTCAAGACCGCCTCCACCCACGTCAACCCCGAGGCAGCACGCACCAAGAAGCTGCTGCTCAAGAAGGACGACATCAAACGCCTGATCGGAAAGGTCGAGCAAAAAGGCTACACCCTGGTGCCCATCAACCTGCATTGGAAAAATGGTTTTGTGAAATGCGAGATTGCCCTGGCCAAGGGCAAGGCGGAACATGACAAGCGCGACACCATCAAGGACCGCGAA
>JANJSZ010000305.1 GCA_024711405.1 Acidovorax sp. | reverse complement strand
CCTTCGAACGACAGGTAGCGCTCACCCGTGTCGTAGTTGAAGCCCAGCACCAGGCTGCCGGCGGGCAGTTCGGGCAGCTTTTGCGCAATGGCCGCCAGCGTGGCGCCGCTGGAGATGCCCACCAGCATGCCTTCCTCGCGCGCGCTGCGGCGCGCGTATTCACGCGCCGGTTCGGCATCGACCTGGATCACGCCGTCGAGCACGCTGGTGTCCAGGTTCTTGGGGATGAAGCCCGCGCCAATGCCCTGGATGGGGTGCGGCGATGGCTGGCCGCCGCTGATGACGGGTGATTGCGTGGGCTCCACCGCGAACACCTTGAGCTGGGGAAACTTGGCTTTCAGCACCCGCGCCACGCCGGTGAGGTGGCCGCCCGTTCCCACACCGGTGATGAGCGCATCGAGCCCGTCGGGGAAGTCGGCCAGGATCTCCTGCGCCGTGGTGCGCACATGCACTTCAATGTTGGCCGGGTTCTCGAACTGCTGCGGGATCCATGAGTTGGGTGTCTGGGCCTGCAGCTCCTGCGCGCGGGCGATCGAGCCCTTCATGCCCTTTTCGCGCGGCGTCAGGTCAAAGCTGGCGCCGTAGGCCAGCATCAGGCGGCGGCGTTCGATGCTCATGCTGTCGGGCATCACGAGGATGAGCTTGTAGCCCTTGACGGCCGCCACCATGGCCAGGCCCACGCCGGTGTTGCCGCTGGTGGGCTCGATGATGGTGCCGCCGGGCTTCAGCGCACCGGATTTTTCGGCGTCTTCCACCATGGCCAGCGCAATGCGGTCCTTGATGGAGCCGCCGGGGTTGCTGCGCTCGGACTTGATCCACACGTTGGCACCCGAACCAAACAGGCGATTGATGCGCACATGCGGGGTGTTGCCGATGGCTTGCAGAATGTTGTCGGTTTTCATGGGAAGTCTCCTGGGAAAAGAGGGGTTGCCCACGCATTCTGGCCCAGTTCATCGTGGGTGTGCAGCATATGGATATGCCGATCGGGGCGATAATCACTCCTGTGAAGCGCGCCAGACCGCCGCTGGTGCAATCTGGGAAACCAGGCACTGGAGGAACGTCCGGACTGCACAGGACAGCGTAGCAGCTAACGGCTGCCCACCGTGAGGTGAGGATCAGAGCAACAGAGACGAGTCCGGGTGGAAACTACCTGCCACGGAGTGTTCTGTGAGGCGCCAGCGCAAGCTGGCGAGAGGACAGCGAGAGCTGTCCGAACCCGGCGAAAGCCGGGTCCGAACAGCCACCCCGAGCGGGCAAGCCCGCTCGGGGTGAAACGGGCAATCTCTACGCGCAGCAATACCAAGTAGGCCAGCGTTGATGTGGTTCCGCAGAGCTGGCGGGTAGGTAGCATCGAGCCGTGGTGGCGACACCCGGCCCAGAGTAATGGCGGTCACGCTGCGGGTCTTCGCAAGAGGGCCGGCAGTGCACAGAATCCGGCTTATCGGCGCGCTTCACACATTGATAAAGATGGCTGCCAGTGCTTGTCAATCAAGCGCTGGCAGCTATTGTTTTTGAATCCTCTCCCCGGGCAGCGCGCAGCCGCGCAGCGGATTAGAACCGTTCCCACGGCTGCAGATAGCGCCACTGCCCCTCGGGCACCTTGGCCAGCGGAACGCGGCCAATGCGGATGCGCTTGAGGGCGACCACCGTCAGGCCCACGGCCGCGCACATGGCCGGAATCTGCCCGGGGCGGATGCCCTTCAGGGCAAAGCGCAGCCGGGTCTCGTTTTGCCAGCTCACCTTGATGGGTGGCAGTGGGCGGCCATTGAACGTGAGGCCGTGGCACAGGCGCTGCAGGCCGTTGGGGGCGATCTCGCCCTTCACCTCGACGATGCACTCCTGCTCCAGCGATTCGATGTCTTCGGCCAGCTTGCGCGCGATGCGCTTGTCCTGCGTGTAGACCACCAGGCCGCTGGCTTCCGTGGGCAGCGGCGTGAAGCATTCGAGCTGCTTGAAGTGGCGCTGCAGCATGCGGATGCCCGAGGCATCTTCGGCCAGGTGCGAGGTGGCACTGAGCAGCGTGGTGGCCTGCGGCGCGCCCTGGCTGCGGCTGGCGTGGGCCGCTGGCCCGGCGGGCAGGCCCAGGCCGGCTTCAAACCCTGCCGGCTTGTGCAGCAGCAGCGTGACCGGCGTGAGCTCCAGCAGGCTGGCGTCTGGCGCCACGGTCACGGTCTGGTCGGGGCGCACGCGGGCGCCGGGGGCTTCCACCACCTGGCCGTCCACGCGCACAAAGCCGCCCTCAATGAATTGCTCGGCCGTGCTGCGCGAGCAGTTCAGTTGATCGGCCACGCGTTTGGCCAGGCGGATGTGGGTGGGATCGGGGTTCTTGTCGGTCATTGAATGGGTGGTGTGAGGTGTTTTTGTCGTTCAGTTATTGCCAGGCTGCAGCGAACGGATGCGCTCGACATGGGCCAGCAGCGAGCGCTGGGCCACGGGCCACAGCCGTGGCGGTACGTCGTCGTAGGCGTGCTGTACCCAGTCTGCCATGCTGCCGTCGGGCAGCGCCTGCATGGCGGCCAGCACCTTGGCCTCGCGCGCCAGGCGGTGGGCCTTGAGCCGGGCAATCGCGCTGCGCGCCCCATGGATCGGACCGCCCAGCACGTAGCCGTGGGCGGGCAGGATGAATTCCACGCCGTGTTCGGCGCACGCCGCATCCAACCGGTCGAGCGAATCGAGGTAGTCGGCCATGTTGCCGTCGGGTGGGTCGATCACCGTGGTGCTGCCGTTCAGGATGTGGTCGCCGCTGAACAGCAGGCCGTCTTCCTGCAGCAGCAGGCACAGGTGGTTGGCGGCATGGCCGGGGGTGTGGATGACCTGCAGGGTGTGCGTTATTTTTCCCTCTGGCGTTTGTCCGGTCAGCGCGAGCAGCTCATTGTTTTGTAGCGAACGGTCGGGCGTGAACTGGCTGGCGGCGCGGGCCGTGGGCGCCGATGGCAGGCCCAGGATGGGCGGCCTGGCCTGGCCCGCCTGCACGCACAGCGCCTGCAGCGGCGCGGCGCCGGGCGAGTGGTCGGCATGCGAGTGGGTGCACACGATCATGCGGATATCGCCCCCGGCGGCACGCCAGAGCTTGTCCAGGTGCTCGGCATCGGCCGGGCCGGGGTCGATGGCGATGAAGCCCGTGGCCGGGTCGCCCACCAGGTAGCTGTTGGTGCCGGGGCCGGTCATCACGCCGGGGTTGGGGGCCGTGAGGCGCATCACGTTGCGCAGCAGCGGCACGGGGCGCTCGGCCTGCCAGTCGAGCGGGTGCACGATCTGCCCGTCGGGGCAGACCAGGGCCAGTTCGCCAAACGGCGCCTCGTCTTCCATGTAGCGCGCTTCCTTGCCCGCCAGCATGCCGGCGCGCGGGCAGCTCACCCACAGCGGCTGCTCGTGCGCCACGGCGTCGAGCACCGCCTGGGTGCTGGCGAACTTTGCCAGCCGCTGCAGCGTGCGGATGGTGGGAAAGATCATGAAGAACTGCCCGGCCTCGTGCCGCGCCAGGGCATCGGCGGGGCGCACCCACACGGGCTCGAACTGCTCGGCCTCGTCGGCCACGGGCTCCTGGCCTTCGGGCATGCGGGCCACGAGAAACGGCACGTCAAAGCGCCGGGGCAGGTCGCGGTCACCGGTCCAGTGGGCCAGCAGGTACACGCTGTTGGCCGCCAGGCGCAGGCCGCGGGCCTGGCACTGTGCGGCAAAGGGCTGGTGGCGGTCGATGGCGGCGATGTCGTGTGCATCGGCCATGCGGCCGTCGGCATGGCGCGCCAGCAGCACACCCAGCTCTTCAAAACTCTCGCGAATGGCGGCGATGGCCTGGGTGAGGTGCAGGTCGCTCTGCGCGGGGCGGCGGTCGACGGCGGCGTGCGTGGCAGGGGCGGCATCGAGCGCGTCGATGCCGCCGCCGGGGAACACATAGGCGCCAGGCGCAAAGCTGGCCGTGCCCGAGCGCCGGGTCATGAGGATTTCGAACCCGCCGTTGTCCGGTGCATCGCGCAGCAACAGCACGGTGGCGGCAGGGCGGGTGGCAACGGGTTCGCGGTGGAGGTGCAGTTGTTGGGTGGTGCGGGGCATGCTTGAATTATGGGCAGGGCGCGGGTTGCTTTTCGGCCGTACATATCCGGATGGCGCCGATTGGCAAAAATCTTGCCAATCGGGCCGTGGGGGCTGGGAGTGTCGGGGATCTTGTGGATGGGTTGAGCCCACCGACGATAATCCAGCCCATGAAGATTCGCTTCACCAAAATGCAGGGCGCGGGCAACGATTTCGTGGTGCTCGACGAAACGCGGGGCCGCCTGGGGCTGACTCCGGCGCACTACCGCTGGCTGGCCGATCGCCACTTTGGCGTGGGCGCCGACCAGATCCTCACCGTGCGGCCCTCGCCGGGCGAGGGCATCGATTTCGAATACGTGATCCACAATGCCGACGGCGGCGAAGTGGAGCAGTGCGGCAACGGCGCGCGCTGCTTTGCGCGTTATGTGCGCGACAAGGGCCTGACCACCCAGGACACCATCCGCGTGCAGACGCTGGCCGGCGTGATCGCCCCCCGGCTCACGCCCGATGGCCGCGTGACGGTGGACATGGGGCGCCCGGTGTTTGAAGTGGCGCGGGTGCCTTTTGACGCGACTGGCCTCACGCCGGTGATGCAGGGGATGGGGAAAAAATGGCCTCTGGCGCTTTCTGGGTCTGCGCAAGATGCTCCTGTTATGGTAGCGGTGGTGTCCATGGGCAACCCGCATGCCGTGCAACTGGTGGAGGATGCGGACGCCGCGCCCGTGGCCGAAACCGGCCCGCTGATCGAATCGCACCCGCGCTTTCCTCGGCGGGTGAACGCCGGTTACCTGCAGATCGTGGACCGCAGCCATGTGCGCCTGCGCGTGTTCGAGCGTGGCGCGGGCGAAACCCTGGCCTGCGGCACCGGCGCCTGCGCCGCCGTGGCAGCGGGTATCCGGCTGGGGCTGCTCGACGCCCAGGTGGACGTGCAGACCCGCGGCGGTCTGCTCACCATCGCCTGGAGCGGCCAGGAGACCGACTCCGTTTTCATGACCGGTCCGGCCACCTCTGTTTTTGAAGGCCAGATCGAACTCCCTGACATGCCATGACCACCAGCTCCCACATTCCTCCGATCACCGAAGACGACATCGCCCAGTTCCTCACCCAGACGCCCGGTTTTTTCGAGCGCCACGCCGAGGTGCTGGCCAGCGTGCAGATCTCCAGCCCGCATGGCACCCGCGCCGTGAGCCTGCAAGAGCGCCAGGCCGAAATGCTGCGCGAGAAGATCAAGGGCCTGGAGCAGCGCATCATGGAAATGGTGCGCCACGGCAACGAGAACGCCGCCATCTCCGCCAAGGTGGACCACTGGACCAGCGCCCTGCTGCAGGTACGCGACCCCATGGACCTGCCCCAGGCCGTGGTGGACGGGTTGCGCACGCTGTTCGATGTGCCGCAGGCTGCCGTGCGCGTGTGGGGTGTGGCGGGGCCTTATATCGATGCCGACTTCACCCAGGGCGCCAGCGAAGACGCCCAGGCCTTCGCCTCCTCGCTGACCATGCCGTTTTGCGGCCCCAACCTGGGTTTTGAGCCCGCGGCCTGGCTGGCCAGCGAGGCGGGCGAACCACCCCAGTCCCTGGCCCTGCTGCCGCTGCGCGAAGGCGCCATCGACAGCGCCACCCCCGCTTTTGGCCTGCTGGTGCTGGGTTCACCCGACCCGCAGCGCTTTGACGCCACCCTGGGCACCGAATTCCTGGCGCGCATGGCCGAACTGGCCAGCGCGGCGCTGATGCGCCTCCGATGATCTCCCCCCTGAGACGCTTCGCGTCATCCCTCCGAGGGGGGACGCCACCCCCGGCCCGGCAAAGCCGGTTCCGCGGTGGCGCCGGTATGGCGGCGCGCCAGTTGCAGGCCGTGTGTGTGGGGCTTGCGGCGCTGGCGTCTTCACCGTGATTGTCTTGAATCGCCATGCCTGACGCGCCGAGCGATCCGTTGCCTGCCGATCCCCATGTGCTGCGGTATCTGGAGCATGTGCGGGTCGAAAAACGCCTGGCCGCGCGCACGCTCACGCTCTACACCCTGGATCTGGAAAAGCTGGCGCAGCTGGCGGCGGGCGTGCAGCTGCCCCTGCTGCAACTGACCAGCGCCCACATCCGCCGTTTCGTGGCCCAGATGCACAGTGCGGGGCGCAGCGGCCGGGGCATTGCGCTCATCCTGTCGGGCTGGCGCGGTTTTTTCACCTGGGCCGGGCGGCAGGGCCTGATAGGGCACAACCCCGTGCAGGACGTGCGCGCACCCAAGGCCCCCAAACCCTTGCCCAAGGCGCTGGGCGTGGACGACGCCGTGCGCCTGGCCGAGTTCGACCATGCCGGCGCCGACCCCTGGCTGGAAGCGCGGGATGCGGCCATGGTGGAGCTGCTGTATGGCTGCGGCCTGCGTGTGGGCGAGCTGGTGGGGCTGGATGCCGTGCCCGGCCCCGACACGCAGCGCCAGGGCCGTGGCTGGATCGACCTGCAGGCTGGCGAGGCCCATGTGTTCGGCAAGGGCGGCAAGCGCCGCAGCGTGCCTGTGGGCCGCGCCGCCATGGCCGCACTGCAGGCCTGGCTGGCGCTGCGCGCCGGGCCGTTGGGTGGTGATGGCTCTGCGCGGCTCGATGCGGCGCTGTTCGTGGGCCAGCGGGGTGCGCGGCTCACGGCCCAGTCGGTCTGGCTGCGCCGGCGCCAGCGCAGCCAGCAGGCGGGGCTGTCCACGCCGGTGCACCCGCACATGCTGCGCCACTCGTTCGCCAGCCACCTGCTGCAAAGCAGCGGCGACCTGCGCGCCGTGCAGGAGCTGCTGGGCCACGCCAACATCACCACCACGCAGGTCTATACGCGGCTGGATTTCCAGCACCTGGCCAAGGTGTACGACGCGGCGCACCCTAGGGCGCGCAAGAAGTCTTCGTCCTGACGGAGTCGCTGACGGCAGGGGTGGGGGAGCGTGCCGTTCAGTGGGGCTGCGCGGCGAGCGCTGAGGAGGGCACAGGGAGCGAAAGTGTGAATTTTGCCCCCTCACCCAAGCGGGAATCGACCACCAACGTGCCGTTCAGCAGTGCCGCCAGAGACCGTGACAGTGCCAGCCCCAGCCCCGTGCCGCCGTGCTGGTAGCTCACGCGGGCATTTCCCTGGCAGAATTTTTCGAAGATGACGCCGTGCTGCGCCGGGGCGATACCTGGCCCGGTGTCTGTGACGTGGAACTGCACATGCCGCCCATCCGGGCTGGGGGCGACGGTCAGATCCACGGCCCCTGCAGGGGTGAATTTGATGGCGTTGGACAGCAGGTTATTCAGGATCTGCTTGAGCTTGAGGCGGTCAGTGACCAACATGACCGGCACCTCGGGGGTCGCGGTGGTGGTGAGGTGAAGTGATTTGGCCAGGGCGCTGATGCGAAAGGGGCCGGTGACCTCGTGCACGAGTTCGCGCAGATCCACGGACTCGGTGTGCGTGGGCATGGCGCCGGCCTCTATCTTGGCCAGACCAAGGATCTCCGTCAGCAGGGTGTTGAGGTGTTCCGAGCCCTGGCGAATGAGAGCCGACTGTTCCCGGATCATCGGGTCTTTGCTGCGCAGTTCCATGAGTTCGGCAAAGCCCCGGATGCTCGTCAGCGGCGTGCGCAGCTCGTGTGACATGGCTGTCAGGAATTCGCTCTTGGCGTGGTTGGCGCGCTGGGCCTCGGCTTCACTTTTCTGCAGCGCTGCGTTGCTGCGGGCCAGACGGCGAATGCTGGCAACGAAGGCACCGACGAAAATCACTACGGCCACGCTCAGTAGCGATGTGAGCAACAGCACGGTGCCACGCATATCGCGCCACGACGCAAAGGCTTCCTGGGTCGAGGTGCCTGTCTGCACGGTCAGGTCGTAGTCGCCCACGCGGCTGAAACCGACGATGCGTTCGACGCCGTCGGCAGCCACCGCTTTCAACGCACCGTTGGGCTGCAGACGGGTGGCCTTGGTGATCGGATCGGATAAAGGGCGCACGATCTCCGTGTTTTGGCCGCCGATGACGCGTGCGCGCAGTTCACCGTCCAGACCAGCCAGCACCACGCCACCTTGGGTGCCTAAATTGACGCCCTGGTAGGTCTCGATGAAATGGTTCTGGTTCAGTGAGGCCACAACCACGCCAAGGGTGCGGCCGTTCTCGGCGACGATCTGGCGCGAGAGCTGGATGGTGCGCATGCCCGAGACCTTGCCCACCAGGGGCGTGTGCTGATGAAGAGCCCGTTTTTCATGGGCCTGAGGGATGTGCTCTCGGGCTTCAGATGCACGCGAATGTGGTCCCGATCCATGAGGCTGACGTTCTTGCTCCTGGAACCATCCGGATCAAGGTTGCTGCTCCGGAAGATGCCGCGCGCATCGACAAATGACAGCTGGGTGAGGATGTGCGGCACCATGCCGGTTTCATTGGCGATACCGATCATCTCCCGGCCATCGGTTTGTCCGTCCCGGATGCTGTTTTCCACCCGCCGCATGGCTTGGTCTACCGTGTCGAGGATACGCAGCGTGTGTTCCTTGAACGCCACGGCCGTGTTCGTGTTCTGGCGCATTTCGGCGTTCAGGGTTTCCTTCCATTGCCAGTTCAGCATGGTGGCCACAGCGGCCCAGGCGCCCAGCAGAACGAGGGCGCTGAACAGACACGCTGATACGGGGTGCGTCAGCGCGGGTCTGCCGCGCCAGGACGCAGCGGGCGGGGTCCATCTCATGAGAGGGGCGCGGGCATGGTGTCGGTGTAGCAGGCGGTAGGCAGCATGATGTGGAAGATGGTGCCCCCGCCCGACACGTTGGCGGCATGAATGCGCCCGCCGTGGGCCGTGAGGATCTTGCGGCAGATGGCCAAGCCCAGGCCGGTGCCGCCCGAGCCGTCACGCGTCTGACTCGATTGCACGAAGGCCTGGAAGATGGTCTCCAGTTCTGCGGGCGGAATGCCCGGACCCCGGTCGCGTACCTGGATGCGGATGGTGTCCTCGTCCGGGCTGTCCGCGATCACGTCGATGATGCTGTCTTCGGGCGAGAACTTGATGGCATTGCCCAACACATTGCGCACCACTTGCTGGAAGCGGGTCGGGTCCACCTTGGCGACCAGGGGCATGCGGCACAGCTGCAGTGCCAGACCCAGGCGCTTGCGGCTGATCTGCAGTTCCAGTTCTGCCGCCACGTCCTCGATGAGGTCGCGCACGTCGGCGCGTTCGAAGTGGAAGGCGCCCACCGTGCTCTCGATCTTGGCGATGTCGAGCAGGTCATTGACCAGCACCAGCATGCGCTGGCCCGCGTCATGGATGTCGTTGAACATGGCGGCCAGGGTGCCTTGATGGCGGCCGCGCGCGACACCCAGTTCCGAAAAGCCCAGGATGGATTGCAGCGGCGTGCGCAGCTCGTGGCTGATGTTGGCCACGAATTCCGATTTGGAGCGCGAGGCCTCTTCGGCCAAGTCGCGCGCGGCGAGGAATTCGGTGATGTCCATCTTCACGGCCAGGATGCCGATGGGCTGGTTCTGGTGGGAGGTGAGGCGCACCTTGGTGATCTGCACGCCGCGGAGACTGCCATCGGGACGGCGCGTGCGTTCCTCGTAGCAAACGCGGCCACCTTCGTGCAGCAACTGCTCGTTGTAGGCGTTGTAGGCCTGTGCCTCCTGCGGTGGCAGGAAGTCGGCGTTGCGCAGGCCAAGAATGCTTGCGCGCGACAGCCCCATGAAATCTTCCCAGGCCTGGTTGACCGAGAGGAAGCGCCCTTCGGGGTCGGTCATGCAGATCGGGAGCGGATTGCATTCGAGCACCTGGCCCGTGAAGGCCAGTTGTTCCTGCAGTTCTTGTTGCGCGATCAGCAGGGGGGTTACATCCACTGCGCTGCCGGCGAAGCCGCGCAGTTGGCCGGTCCTGTCGCGCAGCGGAACCACCGAGATGTCGAGTACACGCGTCTCGCCGTCCGGGCCTGTGAGGCGGACCTGGGCCATGCGCACGCCTGCCTCCGGGGCGGCGACAAACAGCGTGTCCACGCTCTCGCGGCATTTGGGGTGGACAATGTCGCGCAGGTGCATGCCACGGGCCATTTCCACGGTCTGGCCGGTGATGGCGTGCCAGCGGGCATTGACGAAGCGGATCGTGCCCTGGGGGTCGGTGCGGAAGATCAGCTCCTGCACACTCTTGAACAGGATAGACAGATCCTGCTCGCGCCGTACCGTCTCTTGCTGGGCTTCATCGCGTTCGCGCTGGACGATTTCACGTGCGCGGGCGTTGCGCCACGAGACGTGGGTCATGAAACCGATCAGCAGCACCGCCACCGCCATGAACAGCAGCGGCCCGCGCAGCGACGCCAGCCACTGCTGGGTGGTGGTCGCGTAGGGCTGCTCCACGAAAGTCACCAGAGGCAGGCTGTTCGAGCGACGCCAGGCGCCCAGGTTGCGGGAATCGAAGGTCGGGAGCGGGCCGTAGGTGCCTTTGTGGGCCGACAGCAAGCCCTGGAAGAGTGGGTGCGACCCGAGGCTGTTGCCCGGTGCCACGGTGTCGTTGCCCGCCTGCGTCAGCAATGTGCCGCTGTCCAGGGCCAGCAGTACCTGGGTGCCCGCATTACCGGCTTCCGCCAGTTGCTGCTGGTAGGTGGCCAGGGCATCGGGGTTGATCTGCGCCACGATCCACACGGCGGCGGTGGGCGACAGGTGGATGAGGCGCACCATGGGAATGAAGCCCAGGCGCGCTGGCGCGGCGTCGCTGCGCGCGTCGTCGGCCAGGCCACGGCCGCGCACCCAGGGGCCGATGACCACCCGCTCGTCCGTCACGGGCGCTAAGGTCAGGCGCTGCAGATCGACCTTGCCGCCCCGGTCAGAGGCGTTGGTGGAGGCCAGCACCAGACCCTGCGGGTTGATGATGGCGAGGCTGCGAAGAAACGGCAGGCTTTGCACGCGGGAGGACAACTGCGCTTCCACCTGCGCGGGGGAGGTGTTCTCGGCGGCCAGATTTTTCACCACGCTGTCAAGGGCCAGTGCTGCCGTGTCGAAAATCTGGCTGGTATGTGCTTCCATCACGCTGGTCAGCAATTCCAGGCGCTGGCGATCCTGGGTCTCCGTGCGGCGCAACTCCTGCCACAGCAGCGATGCCGTGCCGGCGAGCACCGCCAGGATGAGCAGCAGGCCGCCGGCCAGCACTCTGTGCCGGGCGATGTCCAGAAAGGAGCGTTGTGGAGTCAGGAGAGATCGTTTCATGGATGATGCTGCGTCAAGGCAGGACAGCGCTTGCGAGACCATGGCGTCGTGCGGTGGTGTCCAGGCGGCCGTCTTGCCGGATGCGTGCGAAGGTGTTCAGCGTTGCGCGCCACTCGGCCTCCCCCGGTTTGCTGGCGTGGGCATAAGGCAGCACATGGAAAGGGACTGGCAGGGCCAGCAGGGTGGCCCAGTCCCCGTTTTCGACAAGGGCGCGGCCATAGGGATAGTCGGTCATGAAGACATCCACCCGACCGGCGATGCGTTCGCGCTCGCGCGTCTGCGGCAGCTGGATGGGCACCAGGCCCGCATGGCGCGGGTACTGGCGCAGCACAGGCTCCATGAAGGTGCCAGTCTGCACACCCACCAGCACGCCGGGCTGGTCGATGTCCAGGCCGCTGAGCTGGTCTGAGTGCGGGTCGCGAAAGGCGATGCGCTGGTAGTCGGGCCAGATGCAGACCTTCATCTCCCCGCGGGCCTGCTCGCGATCGTGCACCTCGCCCGCCACTGCGCCCAGCCAGCCCGGTGCGCCCGCTACAAGCAGCAACCCCAAGGCCCAGGACCGACTGCTGGAACGGTTCACCATGATGCTTCCGGTTCGCTGTTGCCGTTGACCAGGTCGGCGAACGTCATGTGCCGGGCCGTCACGCGCTCGCGCAGCGCCAGCATTTCCATGTTGTGTTCCATGAAGCAGTTCACGATGGCCGGATCAAAGGCTTGACCGCTTTCGGCCTGCAGCATCGCGAGCGCCTTTTCGTGGCTGAAGGCCGGGCGGTAAACACGGTCCATGGTCAAGGCATCGTAGAAATCCACGATGGACACGATGCGGCCCGACAGGGGGATGTCCTTGCCGGCGCGCTGGTTCGGGTAGCCCCGACCGTCCCAGCGCTCATGGTGTGTCAGGGCGATCTCGGCCGCCATCTGGAACAGTGCGATGCGCGACCGGCCCAGGATGTCCGCGCCAATGCTCGGGTGCCGGTTCATGATCAGGCGCTCGTCCGACGTGAATGCCCCCGGCTTCTTGAGCACACTGTCGGGAATGCCCATCTTGCCGATGTCGTGCAGGGGCGCCGCCTGGCGCAGCAGCAGGGCATATTCCGGTGGCTGGCCCAAGAACTTTGCCAGGGCCCCGGCCAGGAAGCCGATGCGCACGATGTGCACGCCGCTATCGGCGTCCTTGTATTCCGCCGCGATGGTCAGCCGACAGAGTGCCTCTTGGTGGGCGCGTGCCACCTCCTGCAAAGCTTTGTTGCGCTCCTGGTACATGCGGCCCAGGTCGGAGATGATTTCCTCCATCTGGCGGGCCGCAGCCGGATCGAACTGGGTGGCTTCGTGGGCTGGCAGGGTCATGGTGTCTCGGGCGGGTGGTTACCCAGGCCGTCGATGGTCTCGATCAGCTTGAGGGGGCTGAAGGGCTTGAGGAGATAGGCGTCCGCGCCGGCATTCATGCCCGCCTCGATGTCCTTGCTCTGGCCGCGCGCGGTCAGCAGCACCACCCATGGAGCGCCCAGAGAGGGGTCGCTCTTGACCTGGCGGCACAGGTCCAGCCCGCCCATCTTGCCCGGCATCATGATGTCCAGCAGCAGCAGGTGAGGGCGCAGACGCCGCACGGCCTCCAGGCCGTCATCGGCGTTGGCCGTCTCATGAATTTCGTGGTTCTCGAACTCCAGGGTCATGCGGATCAGTCGACGGATGTCCGCGTGGTCTTCGACGATCAGTATGCGTTGGGTCATTGGGTGTTATGGCATTTGATTTCTAATTTATCAATTTTATCATATGACTGTCTTTTGAAGTGATAAAATCCACACCCATGGAAACAAGCCTGGTGAAGTCCCTGCCCGAAGACTGCAGCACGCGCGATGTGGCGCGCGTGCTGGGTTTGGCCGTGCGCTCCGTGCAGCTCATGGTGGACCGGGGCGAACTGGAGGCCTGGAAGACGCCCGGGGGGCACCGGCGTATCGCGCGGGCATCGGTCGAGCGCTGGATCAACCAGCGCCATGGGCATGCTGCCATGCCATTGGTCGAAACCGTTGCCCTGGCGGCCGTCGTGGTGTCGGATGGGCGCCCCACCCAGCGCGCCGCGCGGGATGTTGCCCGCGAAGGCACGGCGCGGGCGCAACGCCAGCGCGTGCTGCTGATTGAAGACTCCGTGCATTTCCAGACGCTGTTCAAGCTGCTGATGGCGCACGATTTTCCCCAGGTCGACCTGCATGTGGCCGACGACGGAATCGTGGGCCTGGCGATGGCGGGCGAGTTGCAGCCCGATGTGCTCATCGTGGACATTCTGTTGCCGGGCATCGACGGCGCCGCCCTGATTGCTCGCCTGCGCTCGCACCCCCAGTTTCAGCGCAGCCGCCTGATCGTGGTGACCTCGCTGGATGAAGAGCAGCGCGAGCCCTATGCCTTTGCGCTGGCCGGGCTGCCGGTGGTGCATAAGCCGCGTCTGGTACAGGAGCTGCCGGTCCTCCTGGCGCGGTGTTTGAACCCGGTGGGCTGAAAGGGTGTTGTGCAATTACCGCGTGTGCTGTTGCTGGAGGACGATCCAGCGGTGCGTCTGTTCGTGCAGATGGCGCTCGAACCCCTGGCCCTGGAGGTCGTGCCGTGTTCCACGCTGGCCGAGGCGCGGCAGGCGCTGGCCGATTGCGATATACGGCTGGTGTTCACGGACCTGAGGCTTCCTGATGGTTCCGGCCTGGACCTGCTGCAATGGCTGCAGGACCGCGCGCGATCAACGGGCGTGGCGTGCCGCATCGTGGTGTTCAGTGGCGGCATCGACCCGGCCATGGAGTGCAGGCTCCAGGCCCTGCAGGTCTGGCGCGTGCTGCGCAAGCCCGCCTCGGTGGCCAGTCTCATCGCCTGTGTCTCGGATGCACTGGCCGCCGATACGCAGGCCGGACCCGCTGTCGCCGAGCCGCCCGGGCCTGATCCAGTGGCCGATTTTTTTGGTGGCAACCGTCCGCTCTACGACGCCTACCGTTCGGCATGTCTGGCACAGTTTCCGAAGGACTTGAACGCGGGCGATATCGCGGTTCGTGTGGGGGACGCCCAGGCGCTGCGGCGCGTGGCACACAATCTCACGTCCGTGCTGGCAATCCTCGGTAGCGAACCCGCCGCGTTGGTGGCGCGACAGACTGAAGATGCGGCGGAAAAAGGTGACATGGCGCAGATGCGGAGCAACTGGTTGCTGCTTCGCGAGCATCTGTTGCAGTTGAAATTCACCACCGATCCGCGCGAGGTTCTCCATCCGTTGCGGTGGACCGCTTGCGTTCTGGCGTCGAAGGCTTCCGGATTGGCCGCAGGGGAATAGTGCCGCCAGCCAACCGCTGGTTTCAGCGTCGGGCTGGTCTTGCCGTGCGATGTGCTGCCGCACGATCCCCAGCGGAGCACCGCCACAAGACAGCACCTCGTCGCTGCGCGACCAGAGCACCGGATTGGCGTGGCTACCTGCCAGGGGCTGGGCACACAGGTTGCGCA
The DNA here is from genome assembly GCA_024711405.1 of Acidovorax sp. Classification (GTDB taxonomy): domain Bacteria; phylum Pseudomonadota; class Gammaproteobacteria; order Burkholderiales; family Burkholderiaceae_C; genus Acidovorax. The sequence continues at coordinate 887 of JANJSZ010000305.1, read as the reverse complement.
GCCTGTGCCTGGTTCCCGTCCTGAGCGTTCCCAAAGTCTGCCCGCGCTGCGGAGGGCGGCAGCGCGATCGGCATGCGCACAAGGTCATGCGCGCCGTTGGCTCCGATGGGCCTGCCGCCTGGGAGGCTGTCAGACTCCGCGCAGATGCACGACACCCGCTAGGTCGGCGTGGGAATGGGCCAGCGCGTCAGGCCTTTCGTGCGAATGGATTTTCTGCTGGCTCAAGATGGGCCGTCCGCATTCCTCGCTGCCGAGCTGGAAGGCCGGTAACTCACCTGGGCGCGGGTTTTCGCTGGCCATGGGGCGCTGCGAGGTCCCGGGCGGCGGGGTGGTCGGAGAAGGGGGTGGTTGGTGGTGAAAATTGATAAATTGCGATTTTGTCAATTTTATTAATTTTCTGGCAAATCCCCTTGTTTGGCGTCAGGGGGGTTGTGCCCCCGGCCCCGCTGCCGTAGCCCCAGATGCCGCACATGAATGCTGCGTTTTTTATAGCTACTTGCGCAATGCTTGTAAGTGCTGGAGACTGATTTTTCCGAATTTTCAATCTGCCTCGGACGGAACCGTTCGCCCGGAGGTTCCAGGGGGTCCGTCCCGCGTCTGGTGGTAACGCGCTAACTGCCTGATTTTTTGGACACCGGCGTGGTCGTTCGGGCATGTGTGCCGTGCACATGGCCCGCATGCGGCCGGCCCGGCCGGCGGGCAATGTCGGTCAGCCCATTGAGGATGCCGCAGTGGGCGGCATCCTGGGCCTCGTGGCACTGTTCACGCAGGTTCTTGAGCTGCTTTTCGAGTTGGCGCAGTTCGCGGATGCGCGCCGCGACGTGGCCGATGTGTGCATCCAGCAGGGCGTTGACATCGCTGCAGTTGCGCGCAGGCGCGTCCTTGAA
>JANJSZ010000301.1 GCA_024711405.1 Acidovorax sp. | reverse complement strand
TCTTCCGATCTGGCCGATCACGCCCAGGATTTCCCCCTGGTGCAAGGTCAGCGACACGTTGTCGGTGGCCTTGAGTCCACCGAAGCGCTTGTGCAGCCCTTCAGCACGCAAGATGGGTTGGCCCTGGGTAGCCAGCGGCTTCTGAGCAGCGGGAGCTGGAAGAACTGCGGCCTTGGCTTTGGCGCCATTGGGCAGGCGATCAATCAGGCGCAACACCCGCTCACTCAAGTGACCCACTAGACCGCGTGGGAAGTACAGCACCACGACGACCAGTAGCACGCCGTACACAAACCCGTGCGTGCCGTTGCCGAATGCACTGAGCCACCCGCGGGCCAGCTCAGCGACGGGCAGCACCAGCACGGTACCGATCACCGGACCGACCACCGTGCCCAAGCCACCGATCAGGGCGAACATGGCGATCTGGATCGACATCTCCAGCGAGAAGGCCGAAGAGGGCTCCAGAAAGGTCAGGTACATGCCGTGGAAACTGCCGATTAGGCTGGTCAGCACGGCGGAGATCACCGCAGCTGCGATCTTGGCCCGCACGGCATTCACGCCCACGGCCCGGGCCGCATCTTCACGCTCGCGCACGGCAATCAGGTAGAAGCCAAAACGCGATCGACGGATCAGCCAGCTCACTGCAAGAGCGAGCGCAAAGAAGCCGAATGCCACCAGCAGATAGGCCCACTTTTCGCGAAAAATCATCCAAGGCAGACCGATTTGCAGCGGTACGTTCAGCCCGGCCGAACCGCCGGTCCAGCTCTCCTGGTGCACGACCAGCAGACGCACCACTTCCAAGAAGGCAATCGTGGCGAGCGAGAAGAAGGGACCACGCAGGCGCAAGGTCGGGTAGGCAATGAGCAAGGCCATCGCTGCGGAAACCGCCGCGCCGGCAAACATGCCGATCCACGGAGAGATGCCGAACTTTGCGACCAACAGGCCCGCCGAATAGCTTCCGATGCCGTAGAACACGGCGTGTCCCAGGGACAGCTGCCCGGCGAAACCGCCGACGATGTTCCAGGCCGTTGCCAGTCCGGCGAACACGCAGACCTGGATGGCCAGGTGGTACACGAAGGGTGACTGTGCGGCCAAGGGAACCAGCAGGATAGACAACAAGGCCAGCAGGCCGATGTAGACCCGGGGGCTCAAGATGGGGGGCATCATGGAGATGTCCTTCACTCAGATCCACGACCCAGGCCGAACAATCCGGTGGGTCGAACAATAAGGATGGCCAAGAAGACAAGGAAGTACACAACCTCCTTCAATCCCGGACCCACGTAATAGCCGGCCAAGCTGTCGATCAGGCCAATGAACAGTGAGCCGATGACCGCACCGGGCAAGCTGCCCATGCCGCCCAGCACCACGATCACAAAAGCCGTAAGCACGAAATACTGGCCCACGGTTGGGAAGGCCGGGTATTGCACGGCCAGCAGGCCGGCGGCCAGGCCCACCAGACCAGCACCGATACCAAAGGCCAGTATGTAAGCCTTGTTAACGTCGACGCCCATGAGGGCAGCAGACATCCTGTTTTGAGCCAGTGCCCGTAAACCGCGACCGGTGTAGGTGTGCTTAAGGAACAGGTGTGTAACCGCGGCGACGACGATGGCCACCACAAAGGTGATGACCTGACCACTGACGAAAGTGAATGCGCCCACTGACATCGGTTCTGTGCCAAAGGTAACTTCGGCTTTGCGGATATCTGCACCGAACACCATCAGTGCCAGGTTCAGCAAGGCCGTTGAGACCCCCACGGTGGCAAAGATCTGGATGTGTGCATCTGCGGAGAGCAGAGGTTGTATGACCAACCTTTGCATCAAGCCACCCATGACAAACAGCATCACGGCCACCAGAATCGCGGACGCGTAGGGATGGAGACCGAGGTGTTGGGCTAGTAGCCACACCGCGTACATACCCACCATCAGAAACTCACCGTGCGCAAAGTTAACCACGCGCACGACACCGAAAATGAGTGTCAGGCCGATGCTGATGATGGCGTAGGCCCCACCCAGCAGCAAACCATTGACCAGAAGTTGAATGAAGATGGACACAGCAGCCCCTTGAGCCGTGCAAGGGGCACCCTTGCACGACCTCTATGGATGACGTAAAAGTCGCCTAAGGCGTTACTTCAGGGCGATGGGCTTGGCTGTGGACACAGCCTCGGGGTAGACGGTGACGAGCTTCCCACCCTGCCACTGCATCAGGTTGGTCGATGCAAACTGGTTCTGCCCGTTGTCCGCAAACTGGAAACCCCAACCCGCTGCGCTCGCTCCCACTGGCTTGCGATAGGCCAGTACGGCTTCGCGAATTTTGTCTTTGTCCGTGGACTTGGCTTGGGCCAGCACATCCAGGAACGCTTTGGCGCCCACGTAGTTCACCAGACTGTGGCCCGAGCGAGGCTGCGTGCCAAATTTCTTCTCATAGGCGGTCACGAAATCCTTGAGGCCAGGCGCACCCGAGTCCTTCATGGTGATCTGAGGAAAGTCCACGTTGAAGACGCCCTCAACAGAGGCACCCAGTGCCTGCGCGGTTTCTTGCAGCGAGTAGCCACCACCAGCGCCGATCACCGCCTTTGGCTTGTAACCAGCGCTGGCCGATTGACGGAAGAAGAGCAGGGTGTCGTTCTGGTACGAGGTCTGCAGCACCACGTCAGCGTTGGCACCCTTGAGGCGCAGCACCAGTGAAGACAGGTCTACGCTCTTTGCCGAATACGGCTGGCTTTCCACTACGTTCAGGCCCAGCCGCTTGGCTTCTTCTTTCTGGAAGCCACCCACCAGGGTTCCGTAAGGACCGTCTTCGTAAATGATCGCTATCTTCAGCGACTTCGGGTCCACTTTCATCATCGGTGCGATGACCTTGACGACGGACTCGATACTGCGCTCAGCAAAGCTCTTCGCCGTTGCGTTGCTGCGGAAAACGTACTTGAAACCCCGGCTGGTGATCGTGTCGGCCACGGCGCCCAGTTCGAAGTAGGGCACACCGGCCAACTCTGTCACCTGTGTTGCTGCGGCAGAAATGCCCGATGCATAGCTGCCAAAGATCGCCGAAACATCTTCCACCGATGTCAGGCGACGGGCCTCCCCCACCGCCTGGTTGGCATCGACCGCGTCGGCCTTGACAAGGACGATCTTCTTGCCGTTAATGCCACCCGCAGCATTACGCTCATCAATCGCCATCTGGGTACCGCGAAAACTTTCATCGCCCAGCAGTGCCAGCCCGCCGCTCAAGGGGTATAGAGCCCCCAGCTTGAGATCTTGTGCATGGACTGGTGCTGCAGCCAAAAGCGTGAGGCAACCTAGAGCTGTGGCCAGTCGTTTCAGTTTTTTGATCATCAGATGCCTCCTAAGCGTTAGTTAAAAATATGAAGCGCTTCATTTATTTTTCAAAAAAAACAAAATGGCTTCTTTAGGAAGGTTTTATCTTAACTTGAAGCGCTTCATTTATACATCTTGTCTTTACGGTTTTTGTTGGCGTTTACCCTAATTCGAGGACCATCGGATCATTGAATCACCCTGGGTTTTGAGGAGGCTCCAGCTCTTAAGAAAATGGAGCCATAAACAAGTCACAGAACTTCTCCCCCCGAGGTCCGCGAGCGTGCCGTTCGCATGGTGCAGGATCACCGAGCCGATTGCCCGTCGCTTTGGACGGCCATGGGAACGTGCATCGGCTATAAATCGTGCTTCACTAACTTGCATCAGCCACCTAATATGAACCGCGCCGAACTCGTCGAAATCCTGGCTTCCAAGAATGACCTGTCCAAGATGGCCGCCAACGCTGTCCTCGAAACCCTGATCGCAACCATCCAAACCGCCGTGAAAAAGGGCGATGCGGTGCAACTGGTGGGCTTTGGCACCTTCAAGTCCGTCAAGCGGGCCGCTCGTACTGGCAAGAACCCCGCCACCGGCGCGGCACTGAAGATCCCCGCCTCCACCGTGCCCAAGTTCGTGCCTGGTGCCAAGTTCAAGGCCGTGGTCGATCCCAAGGCCGCCAAGCGCAAGGCGGAGAAGGCCGGCAAGTAAGCCGCTGCGCATCCATTCAAACGACCGTCCCGCGTACAACATCCGTCGGGCGGTTTTTTTGTTGGCGCCTGCTACGCTTGCGCTACTGACAAAACCGAGTTGAATCCATGACCACTTTCTCCGACGCCTTCCGCTCCGAAGTCCTGCGCATGGCACGCAAGGAAATCAAAGCTGAACTGGGCACCTTGCGCAAAACGGTCACTGCACAGCGCTCCGAGATCGCCGCACTCAAGCGCGATCTCAAGGCGCTGACCTCCCAGGTGCATGCCCTGGCAAAGGCACAGGAGAAGGCTGCAACTATCGTTGAGCGCCAGCAGGCTGCTCTAGGACAGTCCAAGGCGCTCTCTGACAGCCAGCAAGCGACATCAGGGGCCGTGGAATCCGAAGGGGGAAAAGTGCGGGGTGGACGCCAATTCACTTTCAGCCATGAAGCCTTGATTGCCAAGCGGCATGCACTGCACATGACCCAGAAAGAGATAGCCCGGCTGCTCGGCGTCTCGGTGGTGAGTGTCTACAAGTGGGAGACGGGTGAGGTAATCCCCCGCGCTGCTCAACTGGAGCGGGTGCGCGAGGTGCTCAAGATGGGTGTGCGCGCTGCGCGCAAGCAGATTGCGGATTAAGTATTTATCCGTAAATAACATTGACTGGTAGCTCAATCTTGCGCAGAGCGATGATGGCCGCAGCAAGGTGGTTGAGCGCCAGGAAGGTGTGTTCGAGCTTCTCGTAGCGCACCAATAGTTTCCTGAATCGGTTGA
>JANJSZ010000025.1 GCA_024711405.1 Acidovorax sp. | reverse complement strand
TGCGGGTGAACGACACCACCATGGCCTTGGGGTTGGCCATCCAGGCCAGGCTCTGAAACAGGCCCACAGCGCAGCCAAAGCGGCAGAAAAGATGCCGCGCCAGGGTGAATTCAAGGGTGAAGACGAGCGTTCCCACGCCGAGAAAGCGCGTCTGGTTGGCGCTCAAGGTGCCGTGCACCAGGTTGCCCCACACCTCGGCGGGAGGCAGCAGGTAGGTGAGCAGCGTGATGGCCCAGACAAAGCCAAAGACCAGGCAGGCCGCCAGAAACACCGGCCACCAGCGCTTGTCGGCGGTGCGGCCAGGGCGCGGCGTGGGGGATTTGTCCCACACACTGAGTTTGCCGGTGGCGCGGTGCAGCAGATCGTAGAGGCTTTCGACCAGCGAAAAATGCGGGCACAGCCAGCCGCAATAGAGACGGCAAAAGTGGTAGGCCAAGGCCAGACAACCGACCACCTGGGTGAGCACGGGAATGATGCCGCGCCAGGTGATGGACCATGCCGTTTGCATGGCGCTGGCCTCGCCGCGCATGAACGCATCAATGCCCAGCGACCAGCGAAACCCCAGCACCCACAACTGGGTCTCGGTGAGGTCAAAGCGCAGCAGGTTCAGCGCGGGGGCCAGCAAAAAGATGGCAAAGAAAGACCACTGGAACCAGCGCCGGCGGCGCTGCAGCTGCTGGGTGGCGGGCTGCGCAGCGGATGCACTGCCGTCCTGTGTGCTGCCGGCCCTGGCGGCTCCGGTGGAGCAACCGGAGGCACTGGCACAGCTGGAACAGTCAGTTGTCATCGCCCACCACGGCGCGCACCACCTCGTTGAGTGCGAGCAGGGTCTCGGTGTCGTCGGTCAGCGCCTCCACCACGGCGGCACGGCAGGCTTCGCGCAGGGGCAGGCCCGAAGCGACCAGGCGCGCCGCCATGACCAGCAGGCGGGTGCTGGCGGTTTCTTCGAGGTCGTGGTCGGTGAGGCGGCGCAGTGCCTGGGCGAGTTGCACCAGGCGCGCGGCCAGTGCCGGTGAGGCGTGGCCTTCGCGCTCCAGGATGGCGCGCTCGATCGCCGGGGCCGGGTAGTCCAGCGCCAGGGCGGTGAAGCGTTGGCGTGTGCTGGGCTTGAGGCCCTTGAGCAGATTCTGGTAGCCCGGGTTGTAGGAGATGACGAGCATGAACTCGGGTGGTGCCTTGAGCAGCTCGCCCGTGCGCTCGATGGGCAGCAGGCGCCGGTCGTCGGCCAGCGGATGCAGCACGACGGTGGTGTCCTTGCGGGCCTCCACCACTTCGTCCAGGTACAAAATGGCGCCTTCGCGCACGGCGCGGGTGAGCGGCCCGTCGGCCCAGACGGTGTTGCCCTGTCCGATCAGATGGCGACCGACGAGGTCGGCCGCGCTCAGGTCGTCGTGGCACGAGACAGTGATCAGGGGGCGCGCCAGGCGCGCCGCCATGTGTTCGACAAAACGGGTCTTGCCGCAACCCGTGGGGCCTTTGATCAGCAGCGGCAGCTGCTGATCAAAGCAATGGGCAAAGAGCGCACATTCGCTCCCCTGGGCTGCGTAAAACGGTGCATCGCCCGCAACAGGGCCTGCGCCCAGCGCGTTGCTGTTGCCTGGGGTTTGGGAGGCCGCTGCGTGGGCGTGGGATTGCATGGCTCAGGCCTGTTGCAGACGGCTGCCGCTGGCGCTGAAGTTGCTTGCTTCGTCAGCCGATGGGCCAATGAAGAAGCTCGACAGGTAGGTCAGCAGACCGATCAGGAACATGACGCCGCCCGCCACACGCGTCCAGTAGAAGAACACCAACTGGTCTTGCGTGGCCATGAAGGACATCGCTGCGCCCGAAGCGGGCATGCGCTGCAGCCAGACTTGCAGGATGCCTGCGCCGCTGAGGGCCAGCACCATGACGGCCATGCCGATGCTCATGATCCAGAAGCTCCACATTTCCACGCGCTGTGCGTGCTTGGGGTTGGCTTCGCGGCCGCGCAGGATGGGCATGGAGTAGCTGATGATGGCCAGAACGACCAGCACGTAAGCGCCGTAGAAGGCCAGGTGGCCGTGGGCCGCCGTAACTTGCGAGCCGTGCGTGTAGAAGTTGACCCAGCTGAGCGTGTGGATGAAGCCCCAGACGCCTGCGCCCAGGAAGGCGATGACAGCGGTACCCACGGCCCACAGCACGGCGGCCTGGTTGGGGTGTTCACGGCGGCGGCGCTGCACCATGTTGAAGGCAAACAGCGTCATCATGAAGAATGGAATGGGCTCCAGTGCGGAGAACACGCCACCCACCCAGTGCCAGTAGCCTGGCAGGCCGATGAAGTAGAAGTGGTGGCCCGTGCCCAGAATGCCCGAGATCAGCGCGAAGGCGACGATCATGTACATCCACTTGTCGATCACTTCACGGTCAACCCCGGTGGTCTTGATGAGCACGAAGGCCAGCAGAGAGGCCATGATCAGCTCCCAGGTGCCTTCCACCCACAGGTGCACCACGAACCACCAGTACATCTTGTCGCGCACCAGGTTGCTGGGGTTGACGAAGCTGAACAGGAACAGCAGCGCCAGGCCCCACAGGCCGAGCAGCAGCACCAGGGTGATGGCGGTCTTGCGGCCCTTGAGCACGGTCATGCTGATGTTGAACAAAAAGCCCAGCGCCACGACCACGATGCCGACCTTGGTGGGCAGGGGTTGCTCCAGGAATTCGCGCCCCATGGTGGCCAGCAGGTCGTTGCCGGTCATCTGCGCCAGCGTGGCGTAGGGCACCAGCAGGTAGCCCAGGATGGTGGCGGCGCCGGCAGCCAGGAAGATCCAGAACAGAATCTTGGCGAAGAGCGGGCTCCAGAGCTCGGTTTCACTCTCTTCGGGCACCATGTAGTAGGCGGCGCCCATGAAGCCGAACAGCAGCCACACTATCAGCAGGTTGGTGTGAACCATGCGGGCGATGTTGAAGGGAATGGCCGGGAACATCAGGTCGCCGATCACGTATTGCAGGCCGAGCGTCAGACCGAAGAGGATCTGGCCGGTGAACAGTCCCAGCGCCGCGATGAAGTACAGCTTGGCGACTGACTGCGATTGGTATTTAAGGGTTGCGGGTTGCATTTTTGTGTCCTTGAATGTGAGATCTCAGTGCACTGAGATGCTTACCCTTCGATATTGGGTGGCCACTTCTCGGCATCGATGCCATTGGTCCACCGCAGGAACTCGACCAGATCGTCCAGCTGTGCTTCGGTGAAGTTGAACTGCGGCATCTGCCGGCGCCCCGGCGTGTGCGTGGGCATGGCTTTTATCCAGCCCTTGATGAAATCAGGGCCCCGACGTGCATAGACGTTACCCAGCTCAGGCGCGAAATACGCCCCTTCGCCCAGCAACGTATGGCAGCCGATGCAGTTGCGCGTCTCCCAGAGATGCTTGCCGCGGACTACAGCCTCCGTGATTTCGCCCGACTTGGAGCGCTCGGGGATCTTGGTTTCGGTGTGGAAAATGAGACTCGCAAACACGAGCACGAAAAAAACCGTGCCCCCGTAAAAAATGTTGCGCGCCATCTGGCTCGTGAAGCCTTGACTCATGGTGTACCTCATGCAGTGATGAATCCGCATCGTAATGACTTAGCGGGTCGAAAGGTTGATTAGAATCAATAAGATTCATACGAAATGAATCTTACATTGATCCAATGCCTCTGAGTGCATTGCGCGAAAAAAATGCAAACCCAGAGTTGCTTGTGTGCAACTCCCCGCGAACGGCGGCCGATCATCAGACAGGATGTGTTTCATGCATGACCCTATTTCCTCGACTTTTTCACCTGCAGGCCGGGCGGCGCGCCCGGTGTCGGGTGCGGCCGGCGGTGCTGGCACCCGTGCGCACTTTCAGGGTGCCGCGCCCAGGCTCCGTGGTGACCTGGGTGTCTGGCTGGTCATTCTGTTGGAGTTGTTGACCTTTGCCATCCTCTTTGTGTCCTTTGCCTTTGCCCGCACGCGGGAGGTGGCGCTGTTCAATGCCTCGCAAGCCACGCTCAACCTGAATGCCGGTGCGCTCAACACCGTGCTGCTGATCTCGGGCAGCTGGTGCGTGGCCAGCGCGGTGGCCGCCGTGCGGCGCGATGCCTCGGCGGTGGGCGCGCGCTGGCTGCTGGGAGCGCTGGTCTGCGGGGGCGGCTTTATGGTGGTCAAGCTGGGCGAATACGCGCAGAAGCTGGCCTCTGGTGTGGATCTGTCGACCAATACTTTCTACATGTTCTACCTCCTCTTGACCGGTTTCCACTTTCTGCATGTGGTGGTGGGCATGCTGGCGCTGGGTTATCTGTGGGTGAAAACGCGGCGGGGGCGCTACGGCAGCCAGGATTGCCACGCCCTCGAGACGGGTGCTGCGTTCTGGCACATGGTCGATCTGCTGTGGATCGTGCTGTTTCCGCTGGTTTATGTGATGCGTTGAGGACCTTGAAAATGCATGCTCTTTCTCTCACCCGGATCTGGTTGATCTTGCTGGCCATCACCGCCGCCACTTACTGGATTGGCGAGGCGGGCCTGACCGGCCATGGCTCCATGGGGCCTGTGCTGGCCATGTTTGCCCTGGCGTTCGCCAAGGGCTTGCTGGTGTGCCTGGATTTTCTCGAACTGCGGCATGCGCCCGCCTTGTGGCGCTGGCTGGTGGCGGGCTGGCTGGCGCTGGTGCTGGTGCTGATCGTGCTGGCGTACTGGATCGGCTTGCCATAAAGGCGCAGTGATGCGGGGTGACCACTGACGGCGTCATTCCATTGACATGGGGGTGTCATGGGGCGTGGGCAGCATGGCCTGCTCTTTCCAGGAACCCCATTCCCATGACGCTGCCCAGTGCACTGAATGACCACGACGACCTGGTGCGGCGCATCGCGAGCGATCTGGTGGACAGCTACGACGAAGAGATCGAGCTGGAACTGGAAGGCCGCCATGTCGCCGACCGGGGTGAGCGCCAGGCCTATTTCAGGGAGCTGTTTCGCCTGCAGGGCGAGCTGGTCAAGCTCCAGGACTGGGTGCAGCACACGCGCAAGAAGGTGGTGATCCTGTTCGAGGGGCGCGATGCCGCCGGCAAGGGCGGTGTCATCAAACGCATCACCCAGCGCCTGAACCCGCGTGTGGTGCGCGTGGCCGCGCTGCCCGCGCCCAACGACCGCGAGCGCACGCAGTGGTACTTCCAACGCTATGTGGCGCACCTGCCCGCTGCGGGCGAGATGGTGCTGTTTGACCGCAGCTGGTACAACCGCGCGGGCGTCGAGCGCGTGATGGACTTTTGCACCGACGACGAATACGAAGAGTTCTTCCGCACCGTGCCCGAGTTCGAGAAGATGCTCGTGCGCTCGGGCATCACGCTCATCAAGTACTGGTTCTCCATCACCGACGACGAACAGCACCTGCGCTTTCTGGGCCGCATCCACGACCCGCTCAAACAGTGGAAACTGAGCCCCATGGACCTGGAAAGCCGCGTGCGCTGGGAGGCCTACACCAAGGCCAAGGAAACCATGCTGGAGCGCACCCACATCCCCGAGGCGCCTTGGTGGGTGGTGCAGGCGGTGGACAAGAAAAAGGCGCGCCTGAACTGCATTGCGCACCTGCTGGACCAGCTGCAGTACCACGAAGTGCCGCACGCCCCGGTGGAGCTGCCTGCGCGGGAGCGCAACCCCGAATACCTGCGCCAGCCGGTGCCCGCCGAGATGTACGTGCCCCAGCGGTACTGAGCGCGGTCTCCATCCGCTGCCGCCTTGGCGACAGCCGCTCGGTGCTTTCCTCCGTGCCGTGGCGCGGAAATTGCGTTCCAATGGGGTTTTTCGTCTCTTGAGGATCGCCACATGCAACGCCGACACATCATCCAATGGGGCGCAGCCGCCATGGCCGCCGCCACCCTGGGCTCCGCCAGCGCCCAGAGCTTTCCGGTCAAGCCGATCAAGCTCGTGATCGCCTTCCCCGCAGGCGGCCCCACCGACATCACCATGCGCGTGCTGGCTGAGAACGCCGGCCGCATCCTGGGCCAGCCCGTGATCGTGGAAAACAAGCCCGGTGCCGGAGGCACGCTGCCGGCGCAAGCCTTGCAAGGGGCTGCCGCTGACGGGTACACCATCGCCCAGATTCCCCTGGGCGTGTTCCGCATGCCCTACACCACCAAGATCAACTGGGACCCGGTCAAGGACATCAGCTACGTGCTCAACGTCACCGGCTATGCGTTCGGCATCGTGGTGCCGGCCGATTCACCGCTGAAGACCTGGACGCACTTTGTGGCCTGGGCCAAGGCCAATCCGGGCAAGCTCAGCTATGGCTCCACCGGCACCATGACCAGCCCGCACCTGACGACCGAACTGATCGCGCAAAAGCTTGGCATCGAACTGCTGCATGTGCCCTACAAGGGCAGTGCCGACCTGATGCAATCCATTCTGGGTGGCAACATCATGGCGGCGGCCGACTCCACGGGCTTTGCCCCGCAGGTCGAAGCGGGCAAGCTGCGCGTGCTCAACACCTGGGGGGCCGAACGTCTGGCCAAGTTTCCTGATGCACCCACACTCAAGGAACTGGGCCTGGACATCGTCCAGAACTCGCCGTTCGGCATTGGTGCGCCCAAGGGCACGCCAGCGCCCGTGGTCAAGCGCCTGCACGACGCGTTCAAGCAGGCCATGGAGCAAGAGAGCTACCGCACGGCGCTGGCGCGCTATGACATGGTGCCCATTTACATGGGCACGGCGGCGTACCAGAAGTTCGCGCAGGACACTTTTGCGCGCGAGAAGGCGCTGGTGGAAAAGCTGGGCCTGGCGAAGGTGCAGTAATGCTATTTATTCAATAGCTATTTGTGCAGGTGTTGCGCGCACAATGGCCGGAAAAGACATTCAGTTTTTGTCCGGCCGCTCAATCCAGACCGAGTTCCCGGGCGTCTTCCAGGTGGGCATCCCAGGCCCCGCTGATGCGCGGGTCCGGATCGCGCGTCAGGTAGTTGCTGCCACGGGCGGCCCGCAAGATCAGCGCGCCCCCGGCGGCGGCCTGCAGCGCGGCCGTGCCGCGGCGTTCCGAGCGCAGGGAGACGGCGATCAGGGCCAGCCCCAGGCCGGCGACCATGAGATTTTCACTGGGCAGGCGTGCCCTGGTCCGGTCGATGGCCTGCCAGTGTCGGAGAGTGTTGATCAAGTCCATGCCGAACTCTAGCGCAGCTTGGGTGTGCCGGAGCACCGCCGGCCTTGCCGGATGGCATCAACGTGTCGCCAGCACCGCGCGCGCGACCTCCGCAAAACCCGCGCCGCGCTCGCCCTGCGTCACATAGCGCGGCAGATGCGCCAGTTGCGGCACAAAGCGCGCAATGTTGGCCACGCCCACGCTGCGGGGAAAGTGCTGGAACATGAGCTGATCGTTGGTGGAGTCGCCCACATACACCCAGCGGTCGATCTCGGCATCCAGGTCGCGCCCGAACAGTTCGCGCACGATCCAGCGCGCGCCTTCGAGCTTGTTGTGCGCGCCAAACCAGCCGTTGATGTGGATGCTGCTCACCGTGGCGTTCATGTCCGCGCTGCGCATGATGCGCACGGCGTGGGCGATGGCATCCGGCGGCAGATGGGTGAATTCGCTGTGATCGATGGCGATGTCGGTCTCGCGGCCCGGCGAGTCCGTGGCGCGGTGGGCACCGGGCACCTCGCGCTCGACCTGCGCCAGAACCTGCTGCATGCGCGCGTAGTTGGCCACCCGCGTGGCAGCGTCCTGTTGGTATGTTTTTGATAGCTGCTCACGCCTGCCCTGATTGCGCAACAGCCCATTTTCATTCGCAGCGTTGGCAACGCGCCGCAACGCCACGGCGCCGTTTTCCGCCACGATGGCGTCCACGGGCCAGGTGGCGGCAAATGGCTCGCTCCAGCCCACGGGCCGGCCGGTGATGGGGATCACATGCAGGCCGCCGGCCTGGAGCGCCGCCAGGGCCTGCAGCGCATCGGGCGTGATGGCACCGTCGGTGGTCAGGGTGTCGTCGATGTCGGTGAACACGCCCAGCAGTTGCCCAGGCGCCGGCACCGGCCATTCGCTCAGGGCGCGCATCCATGCCGTCATGGTCGCCGCTGTCAGTGGTTGCTGTCCAGCGCCAGGCCCGCGTGCTCGCGCAGCGGATGGAAGTGGATTTTCGGAAACCGCTCCTGCGCCAGCCGCACGTCATACGGCGAGGTGCACAGGTAGGCCAATGCGTTGGCCGCATCGTGCGACAGGCGCATGGGATAGGCGTCGGTGAAGGCACGCAGGTCGGCCGGGCTGTCGGCGGTGATCCAGCGCGCGCCGGTGTACTGGCAACCTTCCAGGCGCACATCGGCGTCGTATTCGGCCTTCAGGCGGTGCTGCACCACTTCAAACTGCAGCTGGCCCACGGCGCCCAGCAGCATGGGGCCGCCCACGTCGGGCCGGAAGACCTGGATGGCGCCTT
>JANJSZ010000280.1 GCA_024711405.1 Acidovorax sp. | reverse complement strand
TCAACCGATTCAGGAAACTATTGGTGCGCTACGAGAAGCTCGAACACACCTTCCTGGCGCTCAACCACCTTGCTGCGGCCATCATCGCTCTGCGCAAGATTGAGCTACCAGTCAATGTTATTTACGGATAAATACTTAATCGCGCCATGCCATCAAGACCAGCCGGCTAGAGGACGCCCACTTGGTTAAAAAATTTGGACGGCCGCTCCGCTCCAATTTGCGAATCATCCCAATTCCTTGCAGGCATTTGAATTTCGGGGTCAGCGCTCCCAGGTCAAGCGCGAGGGACGAACGGCCACAAGGCCAAGGCGGCTTTAACCTTGCCGCGCGTTGCCCACGCGGTACGGGTTACAGTGCCCGGAGAGGCCACAGCCAGTGCGCGCCAGGCGCATCACCCGAAGCCTTCGAACCAGGCCAACATGCGTCTGGTAGCCCTTTGCGCTCTGGGCAGGGCTGGCCCTCATCGATTTCCCCCTCCCGCCCACTTACCGGAACACCCCCTATGACCAGCTCGATGTATATCCACTCGGTTCCCGTTTTCAAGCAGATGCTGACGGCTTTGCAAACCATCCTTGCTCAGGCCAGCGAGCACGCTGCAGCCAAGTCGATCGAGCCCGACGCCCTGTTGCAAGCGCGGCTGGCGCCCGACATGTTTCCGCTCCTCAAGCAGGTGCAGATTGCCGCCGATTTTTCACGCGGCATCTCGGCACGGCTGGCGGGTGTGGAGGTGCCGACCTTTGCTGGCCAAGAGAAAAGCTTTGCCGATCTGGATGCGCTGTTGACGCAGACCCTGGCCTTTTTGGACAGCGTGAACGCGTCGCAGTTTGAAGGCAAGGAAGGCGTTGAGATCGTCTTGCGCCCCGGCACGCCCAAAGAGAAAAAGCTCACGGGGCAGGTGTACCTGGCGAACTACGGCCTGCCGCAGTTCTTCTTTCATGTGACCACTGCCTACGACATCCTGCGCCACAACGGTCTGGCCATTGGCAAGCGTGACTTCATGGGCGCCTATTGACCTCGGCATATGGGTTGCGCAGGGCCTTGCACCGTTCGCCCCGAGCCGAAGGCCGAGCCGCCATCGCTCTGCGCTGGCTGGCAGTTGCACACCGGGGTGCTACCGCGCTGCCTGCGGGGGGCCACGCTAGAAACATGGTCTTCAGCACTCGCGGTGCAAAAGGCTCAGAAGGAAGTTTGAATTCTCTCTTTTGATAGCTTCCTGCGCTTGCTGCATAAGGGCTAAATGCCGATTTAACTTGTATTTTTTGCCTGCGCACCAGCGCTTTGGCTCAGGTCGCTTAATTCTGCAATGCGTAAGCCGTATTGCGTCCGCCGCCTTCCAATTCGCCCAGCACGCCCAGCGCCAACAGGCCGTCTGTGCCTTGCACGGCGCGCAGCAAATAGGCCAGAAACCAGCTCAGCCACGGCGTCACGTCCAGCGTGCCGCGCTGCCTTCCGCCCGGGCCAGGGTCATGTCGCCCACGGCGCGGCTGATGCGGCCGTTGCCGTCGTCAAAGGGGTGCAGGGTGATGGTTCACAGATACGCCAGCCCGGTGTGGATGAGGGCGTCGCCCGATGCGCTTATTCGCCGCAACTGTGCGGCGAATCAATGCACTATTCCCCGCACCACCGGACGCCACCGCCGTTCATGGCCTGACACAGGTCGAACAGATTGCTTTTGATTTGATAGCTGCTTGCGTTTTCTGACATTGCCTGAGAGGCGCTTTTCAGCTGAAATCTGTCGGTTGCCATGCACGCCCGGCCCGGGCCGATACGGCTCACACCCGCACCGATGCCCCGGTGGCATAGAACTGCCCGCCCGCCACGTAGTGCAGCGTGCGCAGTGCGTCGGGGGCGGTGTCGAACTCCCAGTGGCCGTTGCGGAAGACGCGGTCGTCGGCCCAGGCGGCCACCACTTCGCCGATGAAGAGGTCATAGGCCTGCTGGTTGTGCGGCTCGGGGATGACGCGGCACAGCAGCCAGGCGGCGCAGCCCTGCACCAGGGGCGTGGCGTGGCCGGGCGCGTGGAAGAGCTGGACGCCGTGCTGGCGCAGCTTGTCGGGGTGGGTTTTGGCGCTGTCGGTGCCCACCGCTACCGTGAGCGCGGCCATGGCCTGGGTGGGCAGTTGCAGGGCGAATTGCCCGCTGGCTTCCACCAGCTCGCGTGTGCGCGTGGCCTTGTCGAGCACCACGGTCACCTTGGGCGGCGCAAAGTCCAGCGCGCAGGCCCAGGCGGCGGCCATGGCGTTGTCCTCGCCCGCATGACTGGCCGACACCAGCACGGTGGGGCCGTGGTTGAGCAGGCGGTAGGCTTTGTCAAGCGGTACGGGGGTGAAGTGGGTGGGTTGCATGGCGTGGATTCTGGCGGGGGTGGCGGTCATCCGGGGTGCCCGGGGTACGTGGAGCTACGTGCTGCGGTTGATCCGGATGGTCCGTCGACGAGCATCCCCCTTACCATGCACAGCGTCATATTTCGCCCGGAATCGGGCTTTAACGGAGGACGCAATGTTCAGTCATGTGATGTTGGGTGTGAACGATCTGGAAAAGTCAAAGCAGTTCTACGACGCGCTGCTTGGTACCTTGGGCGTGGCGCCGGGGTTGGCCAACAAGAACCGCTATTTCTACCGCAGCGCGGGCGGCACGTTCGCCATCTCCACGCCCATCAACGGCGCGCCCGCCAACCATGGCAATGGCAGCACCATCGGGTTTGCCGCGCAGTCGCCCGAGCAGGCGGACGCCTTTCATGCGGCCGGCGTGGCCCACGGAGGCACCACCTGTGAAGACCCGCCGGGCTTTCGCGAAGGCCCTGGCGGCACGCTGTACCTGGCGTACGTGCGCGACCCTGACGGCAACAAGCTGTGCGTGTTGCATCGTCCCGCCAAAAAATAAGCCGCTGGTGCGCTGCGCGGCACCGCACGCGCAGCGCCATTTCACCGTTTCACGGTGGCAGTGATGCAAAATTCATAGCTGCAGGCGTAGGCAGTAAAAGCACTGCAGCCAAAAAAGTACCATGATTTCGCACTGGCACACTACGCCAGCACCTTGCGCCATACTCCTCCGCATGCGGCCGGGCGCCTTGCCTGTTGCCCATAGCCGGTTCCCGTGTGCGCCTTTGCCATGGCCCGGCGTGGCATGCCCGCCCGAGGAAAGAAACGCGTGAAATCTGCAAGTGATCAATGGTTCGACGAGGCCTACTACCAGCGCTACTACTACGACAAGAAAACCAGCGTGATCGACCCCGAGCATGCCGAACGCCTGGGCGCCTTTGTGTGCAGCTACCTGCAGTACCTGCGCGTGCCAGTGCAGCGGGTGCTCGATGTGGGCTGCGGCATCGGCCTGTGGCGTGGGGCGCTGGCGCGGCATTTTCCCGATGCCAGCTACCACGGTGTGGAGTTCAGCGACTACCTGTGCGGGCGTTTTGGCTGGGAGCGCGGTTCGGTGGTGGACTACCAGGCCCATGACCCGGCGGAGCCTTTTGACCTGGTGATCTGCCAGGGCGTGCTGCCCTACCTGAACCCGTCCGACCTGAAGCTGGCCCTGCGCAACCTGGGCCGGTTGAGCCGGGGTGCGCTGTATGTCGAGGCCGTCACGCGCGAGGACTATGAGCGCGACATTCTCGACGAAGACCTGACCGACGCGCGCCTGTTTCGCCACCGGGCCGAGCTGTACCGGCGCGGCCTGCAAGAGGGCTTTACCGAGCTGGGCGGCGGCGTGTGGCTGAGCCGCCAGTCCGAGGTGCCGCTGTTTGAACTCGAATGTGCGGGTGGCCGATGACCCTGGTTGCGGCACCCGTGATTCCCCATGCCGTTTCGCGCCAGCGCACCGAGCGCCTGGCGCGCAGCTCCAAGCCCTTTCTGGCGCGCGGCGGCCCGCGCGGCGAGCGCTGCGCAGGCTGCCGCCTGCTGCCCAGCCACTGCCTGTGCGCCCTGCGCCCGGCCGTGCCCACGCGCGCGGGTGTGTGTTTGCTGATGGGCGATGTCGAGGCGCTCAAGCCCAGCAACACCGGCTGGCTGATCGCCGATGTGGTGGCCGACACCTTTGCCTTTGGCTGGGCGCGCACCGCGGTGCACCCGGATCTGCTGGCCCTGCTGGCAGATCCGCAATGGCAGCCGGTGGTGGTGTTTCCGGGTGACGACGTGGCGCCCGAGCGCATGGTGGATGCCG
>JANJSZ010000277.1 GCA_024711405.1 Acidovorax sp. | reverse complement strand
CCACCTGACCATCGAGCCCAACACCTACTTCGCCAAGTTTCCGCCCGCCATTCCTGCGGACGATGACGCCTACGCCATGCTGGACCGCATCACCGAGATGACGGCGCAAGCCGGGCTGGCACGCTACGAGATTTCGGCCTACGCCCGGCCGGGCCATGCGTGTTTTCACAACACCAACTACTGGCAGTTTGGCGACTACCTGGGGCTGGGCGCGGGCGCACACAGCAAGCTCAGCTTTGCCCACCGCGTGGTGCGCCAGACGCGCTTTCGCGACCCGCGCCTGTACATGGACAACGCACTGGCGGGCCACGCCCTGGCGCAGGACGAGGAGGTGCGCCGCGCCGATCTGCCGTTCGAGTTCATGCTCAATGCACTGCGGCTGCGCGAGGGCTTTGCGCTGCAGGATTTTGTGGAACGCACGGGCCTGCCCCTGACCGCCATTGCCAAGGCGCTGGAGGAAGCCGAGCGCAAGGGCCTGATCACCCGCGACATGGCCCATGTGCGCCCCACCGAGCGTGGGTTTGATTTTCTGAACGATCTGCAGGCGCTGTTTCTGGCCGACTGACCGCCTGGTACACCGTCCCATTCTGTGAGAGGTGTTGGCATGAAATGGCCTAAAGCGCTTTAGGCCATTTCAACGGGAGCAAAAGGGCGATGGCCCCCGTGGTACCTCTGGAGGCAGAGCGTTGTTCAGCCGCAGCGCACCGCCGTGATGCGCCCATTGCTGTCCACCACCAGGTTCAGGCGTTCGGCGTTGAACTCCTGCGTCACCGGCTGGCGTGGGTGCAGCAGGCGTGCCATGGCGGCGCCCGAAGCCACCCGGGCCTGTTCGATCACCGAGGGCGTGCCCTGCTTGCCGATCACCCCCTGGGCGGGCGCCGCATTGCACACGCCACCCCGTGGCCCAGGGCCCACCGAGGCCGGAGGCGTCGCCCCGCCTGGCAAGCCCGAGCAGCCCGCCAGCAAGGCGGCGCACAGGCAGGTGGTCAGGGTGAAGGTTCGGCGCATTGACATGGTTTTCTCCGGTGGGAATCTGGGGCGTGGCACGCCGGGTGAGGGGACACCTTATCTTGCGCCAGAGCCTGTGGCTGTCACCATGGGTAACCGTGTTGCTTTGCGGTCTTGGAGACGGTCGCAAGGGGCAATGCGTGCCGTCAACCCAGCAGCTGGTCGAGCGCGCCGGGGCCAATGGGGGGCTCCACCGTCCAGGGCACCACCAGCACCGGGTGGCGGGTGTAAGCGGCCACCCGCTCCATCTGTTTGCGCTCGCTGTCCAGGCGGGCCTGCAGCAGTGGGTCGGCCGTGCCCGTGGCCAGCAGCGATTTGTTGACCACCCAGGCAAAGGGCTCGATGTGGGCCCGGCGCAGATCGTCCTGCAGCGCAGCGGCCTGGGACACGGGGGTGGCCTCAGGCAGCGTGACCAGAATGATGCGGGTGTAGTCCGCATCCTGCAGGCGCATCAGTGGCGTCACGATGCGGCCTGCGGCCTTGCCCTCGAACTCGCGCACCATCTGGCGGTGGTAGGCGCCGGTGGCGTCCATCAGCAGCAAGGAATGCCCGGTGGGTGCGGTGTCCAGCACCACAAACGCGCTGCGTGCCTGCGCCACCACATGCGAGAAGGCGTGAAAAACCGCCACTTCCTCGGTGCAGGGCGAACGCAGGTCTTCCAGCAGCAGGGCTTTCTCGTCCTCGGTCAGGGTGGCGGCGCGGGCGGCCACGATCTTGTCCACGTATTTCTGCGTTTCGGCCTTGGGGTCGATGCGGCCCACGCGCAGGCCGGGCACTTCGGCGTTGAGCGTGGCGGCCAGGTGCGCAGCCGGGTCGGTCGTCGTCAGGTGCACCGACTTGCCGTGGTGGACCAGGCCCAGCGCAATGGCCGCGGCAAGGGTGGTCTTGCCGACCCCACCCTTGCCCATGACCATGATCAGGCCGCGCTCGCCCTGAGCAAGCTCGGCCACCAGTTCGGACAGCTTGTGGTGGTCGAGTTCGGGTGCTGACGGGGTGGCTGTGCCCGTCGTTCGCGTGGGCTCGGCGGCCAGCAGCCCGCGCAGTGCGGGCAGGCCCACCGAATCCACGGCCCTGAGGGGAATATGGTCGGCCGCCAGGGGTTGCAGCGCGGCGGGCATCTCGTCAAGTGCCTTGCGCCCCAGCGCTTCGATGGCGGCGGCCATCGGGTCGTCCGGGTGGCTGCGCTGGAATACGGCGTTCACCACCAGCCGCTGGTTCACCAGGCCCAGCGCGCGCAGCTCGTCCGACGACCGGGCGGCCTCTTCGAACGCGCCTTTCTCGGGCCGGGCCACCAGCACCACGGTGGTCAGCGTGGCATCGTTGAGCGCCGCCAGGGCCGCGTTGAAAAGCTGCTCCTGCATCTTCAGGCCCGAGTGCGGCCCCAGGCAGGATGCGCCCCGGTCGTTGCCCTCCAGAAAACCGCTCCAGGCCTTGGGCAGGCTCAGCAGCCGGAGCGTGTGGCCCGTGGGGGCCGTGTCGAACACCACATGGTCATAGGCGGCACCGCCCTGCGACAGGAGGCTGGAGAACTCGTCAAAGGTGGCGATCTCGGTGGTGCAGGCGCCCGACAGTTGTTCGCGCACGGTGGCAATGTCCTGGTCGCTGGCCTGTGGACCCATCTGCTCGACCACGCGGGTGCGGTAATGCACTGCAGCCGCATCGGGGTCGATGTTGAGCACCTGCAGGCCGGGCACGCCCGGCACCGCCACGGGCTGGTTGCTTAGCGTGATACCCAGCATTTCATCGAGGTTGGAGGCCGCGTCGGTGCTGACGAGCAGCACTTTTTTGCCCGCATCGGCCAGCGCGATCGACACCGCCGTGGACACCGAGGTCTTGCCCACGCCGCCCTTGCCGGTGAAGAACAGGTATTTGGTGGGCTGGTCGAGTAGGCGAATGGAGGCGGGCATGGAATTCCTTGGTGGCGCTGAACCGCCGGGCTTGCAGAGGGAGAAGATGGCTCACTTTACAATAATTCGATAATCGTTGTATAGTTATTGCATGAACGAAATCGACGCTGTCCGTTCCCTCGCTGCCCTGGCCCAGGAAGTGCGCCTGCGGGTGTTTCGTGCGCTGGTCGTTGCCGGCAATGAGGGGCTGACACCCGGTGCGTTGGCCGAGCTGCTGGAGGTGGCGCCCAACACCTTGTCCTTCCATCTCAAGGAGCTCACCCATGCGGACCTGGTCAGCCAGGAGCGCCAGGGCCGCCACCTGATTTACCGCGCCTCGATCACCAGCATGAACGAGCTGCTGGGCTTTCTCACCGAAAACTGCTGCCAGGGCGCGGACTGCCTGGCGCCCCAGGCAAGGTCCTGCGCTTGCTGAAAATCAAGGAGACCCCCATGAAAAGATTCCACGTCCACATCCATGTCGATGACCTCGCCAAGAGCATGGCGTTCTATTCCAGGCTCTTCGCGGCCGAGCCCGCACGCGTTGAAGCCGATTACGCCAAGTGGATGCTGGACGACCCGCGCGTGAACTTTGCCATCTCCACCCGGGGCAACCAGCCGGGGCTGGATCACCTGGGTTTCCAGGTCGACGATGCCGCCGAGCTGGCGCAACTGAAGGCCCGGGCGGAATCGGCCGACATGGCGCTGCTGGACGAGGGCGCCACCAGCTGCTGCTATGCCCGCAGCGAGAAGCACTGGGTCACCGATCCGCAGGGCATTGCGTGGGAGCATTTCCACACGCTGGGCAATATCCCGGTGTTCAACGAACCGGGCAAAACCACTGCGGACGGCGCATGCTGTGCGCCCGCGCCAGCCCGTGAAAAGGCGTCGTCGGCTTGCTGCGCACCGGGTCCATGCTGAAAAGTTATTGAGCCAGGCCTTCGACAGCAGGGTGGCTTGCGGCGGTACTCGGCCGCTTCGGTGTCTGTCATGCAGCTGTCATTAAAAAATACAATATTTCAATGAATGTGGAATTAACAAAGGAAGGCATGCCATGAAAGTCGGCATCAACGGAATGGGCCGCATTGGCCGCCTGGCGCTGCGTGCGGCCATGGGTGCGGCAGAGCGCCCGCTGGATGACCCCCGTGCCGGCAATCGCCTGGAGGTGGTGCACCTGAACGAAATCAAAGGCGGCCCAGCGACCACCGCCCACCTGCTGGCGTTTGATACGGTGCAAGGCAAGTGGCGCGAGCGCATTCACGCCGAGGGCGACAGCGCCATCGCCATCGGCAGCCAGCGGCTTTCGTTCAGCGCGCACGCCACTGCGGCAGAAATCCCCTGGGGGGATCTGGGGGTGGACGTGGTGCTGGAATGCACCGGCAAGTTCCTGACGCCCGACACCATCCAGGGCCACCTGGATCGTGGTGCCAAGCGCGTCATCGTGGCCGCACCCGTGAAGGTGGGGGATGTGCTCAACATCGTGGTCGGTGTGAACCACGCGCTGTACGACCCGACCAGAAACCGCATCGTCACCGCCGCCTCGTGCACCACCAACTGCTTGGCGCCAGTGGTGAAGGTAGTGCATGAAAACCTGGGCATACGCCACGGGCAAATCACCACCATCCACAACCCCACCAATACCAATCTGGTGGTGGACGCGCCACACAAAGACCTGCGCCGTGCCCGCAGTGCCATGGAAAGCCTGGCACCCACATCCACCGGCAGCGCCACCGCCATCGCGCTGATCTACCCCGAACTCAAGGGCAAGCTCAATGGCCATGCGGTGCGCGCCCCGGTGCTCAATGCCTCGCTGACGGACTGCGTGTTCGAGCTGCAGCGCGAGACCACGGCGGAGGAGGTGAACGCGCTGTTCCAGCAAGCTGCCACGTCTTGCCTGTCGGGCATTCTGGGCTATGAAGAGTTGCCGCTGGTGAGCGCCGACTACGCCCGCGATACGCGCAGTTCCATCGTCGATGCCCTGTCCACCATGGTGACGGACGGCACGCTCTTGAAGGTGTACGCCTGGTACGACAACGAAATGGGCTATGCCTGCCGCATGGTGGATCTGGCCTGCCACATGCGCGACGTGGGGTTCTGAAATGCAGGGCCACGCCACGCGCAACTACGCCATCGTCACCGCGGCCTATTGGGGTTTCACACTTACCGACGGCGCGCTGCGCATGCTGGTGCTGTTGCATTTCTACCGTCTGGGGTATTCGCCGTTCACGCTGGCCTTCCTGTTTTTGCTGTACGAAGCGGCCGGCGTGCTGGCCAACCTCATTGGCGGCTGGCTGGCCACGCGCTATGGCATCACGCGCATGCTGACGGTGGGGTTGGTGACCCAAATCATCGGTTTCACCTTGCTGTCGCAGCTCAACCCCGCATGGTCGGTGGCCATGTCGGTGGCCTGGGTGGTGCTGGCGCAGGGCATCTGCGGCGTGGCCAAAGACCTCACCAAAACCGCCAGCAAATCTGCCATCAAGGTCACCTCGGCAGAAGCGAAAGAGCAGGGCGCGGGCCAGCTCTTCCAATGGGTGGCCTGGTTTACGGGCAGCAAGAACGCCATGAAGGGCGTGGGATTCTTTCTGGGGGGATTGCTGCTGGAGGCGCTGGGTTTTCGGCAGGCGCTGTGGGCCATGGCCGCGCTGCTGGCACTGGTGCTGGTGGGCGTGGTCACCTCACTGCCGCAGATGATGGGCAAAAACAAGGCTTCGAAATCGGCCAAGGAGCTGTTCGCCAAGAACGCGGGCATCAATGCGCTGGCTGCCGCCCGGGTGGTGTTGTTTGGCGCGCGCGATGTGTGGTTTGTGGTGGGCGTGCCGGTGTTTCTGTATTCGCAGGGATGGACGTTCACGATGGTGGGCGGCTTCCTGGCCGCCTGGACCATCGGCTACGGACTGGTGCAGGCCATGGCGCCGCAACTGGTCCGGCGCAGCCAGGACGGCCTGAGCACCGAGGTGCCCGCCGCGCGCCTGTGGTCGGCCATTCTGGCGGTGGTTCCCGTTGCGATGGCCGTGGCGGTGGCCCTGCAGGCACCTTATCTGGAGTGGGTGGTGGTGGGCGGATTGGGGCTGTTTGGCTTTGCGTTTGCGATCAACTCTTCCGTGCACTCCTACCTCGTTCTCGCCTACGCCGGCTCGGAGAAAGCCGCTGAGGATGTTGGTTTCTACTACGCCGCCAACGCCCTGGGGCGCTTTATGGGCACGCTGATGTCCGGCCTGCTGTACCAGTGGGGCGGGCTGCTGTATGCCCTCATCGGGTCCGCCGTGATGCTGGCCATCTGCTGGCTGGTCACGCTGGCTTTGCCGTTGACTGCGGGCCATAAGGCGCCGGCTGCGGCGTGAACCGCCATCCTCTCCACCGTTGCTTCAGAAAGTGGCTCTTTCCATGTCAAACCGCATCTACAACGTGCTCTTCATCTGCACGCACAACTCCGCGCGCAGCATCCTCGCCGAGGCCATACTCAACCAGCACGGCGCAGACAGGTTTCGTGCGTTCAGCGCCGGCAGCCACCCCGCGGGCCAAGTCAACCCGCACGCGCTGGATTTGCTGAAAAGAAACCGGTTTCCGACGGCGGGCTTGCGCAGCAAGAACTGGGATGAGTTTGCGGCCCCCGGTGCACCGATCATGGACTATGTGCTGACGGTGTGCGACAAGGCGGCGGGCGAGGTGTGCCCCGTCTGGCCAGGCCAGCCGGTGTCGGCGCACTGGGGTGTCGAAGATCCGGCGGCCGTGGAAGGCGATGAGGAAGCCGTGAACAAGGCGTTCAAGGACGCGTTCATCGTGATGAGCCGCCGCATTGCGCTCTTTCTGAGCCTGCCCATCGACAAGCTGGACAAAATGTCGTTGCAGAAAGAGCTGGCCCAGATCGGGCAAACCAGAGGCTGAGTCATTCACATTTTGACGGGCCTGGACCGTGCATGGTCCAGGCCTTTTGCATTGAAAGAGGGAGAGGGCCACCATGGGGTTGTTTGAGCGGTATTTGACGATCTGGGTTGCGCTGGGCATTGCCGCCGGCGTGGCGCTGGGGCTGGTTCTTCCGGATTTTTTTCAGGCCGTCGCGGGCCTGGAGCTTGCGCAGGTCAATCTCGTGGTGGCGGTGTTCATCTGGGTGATGATTTATCCGATGATGATTCAGATTGACTGGGCCGCCATCAAGGACGTCGGCAAGAAGCCGCAGGGGCTGCTGCTGACACTGACTGTCAATTGGCTCATCAAGCCGTTCACCATGGCAGCGTTGGGCGTTCTTTTCTTTCAGTACCTTTTCGCCCCCTGGGTGGATCCCCAATCGGCCAGCGAGTACATCGCCGGCATGATTTTGCTGGGCGTTGCGCCTTGCACCGCCATGGTGTTCGTCTGGAGCCAGCTCGTCAAAGGCGATGCGAACTACACGCTGGTTCAGGTGTCGGTGAACGATCTGGTGATGGTGGTGGCGTTTGCGCCCATTGCGGCGTTCTTGCTGGGTGTGACCAACGTCACCGTGCCCTGGGAAACCCTGGTTCTGTCCACCGTGCTGTATGTGGTGCTGCCCTTGGCCGCCGGCATGGCGACCCGCCACCTGCTGGCCAGGAGATCTCCCCTGGCGGTAGGCGCGTTGGTGGCGAAGCTCAAGCCCTGGTCCATCGTGGGCCTCATTGCAACCGTGGTGCTGTTGTTCGGCTTCCAGGCGGGCACCATCGTTGAAAAACCAGCAGTCATCGGCTTGATTGCCATTCCCCTGGTGTTGCAGACCTACGGCATCTTCTTCATCGGCTGGTGGGGCGCCAAGCTGCTCAAGCTGCCCCACGATGTCGCCGGCCCTGCCTGCCTGATCGGTACCTCCAACTTCTTTGAGCTGGCAGTGGCAGTGGCAATTTCGCTTTTCGGCCTCAACTCGGGCGCCGCCCTGGCCACGGTGGTCGGCGTGCTGGTCGAGGTGCCGGTGATGCTCTCGCTGGTGGCGATCGTCAATGCCTGGCGGCCCAGTGTTCACACCCCTCGCGCATGATGAGTTGGCGAGTGCTGGGGCTGACGCGCTCCATCGCTTCGAAAACCGAGTGCGATCCAGCGCCTGGATCTGGCTCTGGCTCTTTTCATCCACGCACAACACCATCGACTTGACCGGCGGATCGGCGCTCTGTGTTGCGCTCCGCCAAGTAGTACGAGCTCTCAGCAGATATAAGGCTGGGGGCGGCGTGTCCTCGTCAAATTGACTGATGATCGACGCTCAGCCTTGGTTGGATTCTTTGATGGGTAGAAAACAAATACGGGCCGAAAGGCCCGTATTTGTTTGCTGTCTGGCGGAGACTGTGAGATTCGAACTCACGGACGGTTGCCCGTCGGCAGTTTTCAAGACTGCTGGTTTAAACCACTCACCCAAGTCTCCGGGTTGGAAGCGGCGTATTCTAGCCCGCCCGCCGGAGTCCATTGGCGTGGCATGCCCAGTGATCCGCTTTCGATATCCCCAAGTTGGGCCGATAGCTCTGGTGCCGCTCCATGGCGGCCGACGCCGAAAAATGGATGATCACCAGCCCGGAGATGCCACCATCGAACCTGGAGCCGCGGGAAGCGTGCAAGCGGGCCTGTGGCAGCTACGCCGCAAGGTGTCTGCGTAGGTCACCACCCCCGGCATCATGAACTGGGACAAGCGCTACCTCGAAGGCAAGGTCTACACCGAAGGCGCTGTGGAGGCCGCCAACAAGTATGTGCCCGAGCTGCGCGCCAAGGGCGCCGACATCGTGGTGGCTCTGCTGCACGGCGGGCTGGACAGCTCGGCCTACTCGCCCACCATGGAGAACCCCGGCCTGTACCTCTCGAAGGTGCCCGGCATCGACGCCATGGTGCTGGGCCACCAGCACAGCGTGTTCCCCGACACGGCGGCCAAGCCCGCCTATAGCCAGGCGGGCGTGGACAACAAGGCCGGCACCATCAATGGCGTGCCCGCCGTCATGGCGAGCTCCTGGGGCAAGGCGCTGGGCGTCATCCAGCTCGCACTGCAGTGGGACGGCACCAAGTGGGCCGTCAACACGGCGGCCAGCAAGAGCGAGCTGCGCAACATCCAGAGCAAGAATGCTGCCGGCACCACGGTTTACGTCGATCCCGATGCCACCGTGGCGCCGCTGATCGAAACGCAGCACCAGGCCGCCATCCAGTATGTGAAGACGCCCATCGGCCAGACCGACTTCCGCATGAGCACGTTGTTTGCCGACGTGGGCGACCCCGGCGCCATCCAGATCGTCAACCAGGCCCAGCAGGCCTATGTGGCGGCCTACATCCAGGCCAATCTGCCGCAGTACGCGGCATTGCCTGTGCTGTCGGTGAGCGCGCCGTTCAAGAGCGGCTTCCAGGGCGGGTCGGACTACACCGACGTGGCCGTGGGCCCGCTGGCCATCAACAACGCGGCCGACCTGTACCTGTACCCCAACACCGTGTCTGCGGTGAAGGTGAACGGTGCCGACATCAAGAACTGGCTGGAGGCCGCAGCCCAGCGCTTCAACCAGATCGACCCGGCCAAGGCCACCGAGCAGGCGCTCATCAGCACCTTCCCGGGCTACAACTTCGACATGTTCACCACGGCCGACGTGCAGTACGAGATTGATGTGACGCAGGCCAAGGGCAGCCGCATCAAGAACCTCATGTACCTGGGCAAGGCCATTGACCCCGCGCAGGAGTTCGTGATCGCCACCAACAACTACCGCGCCACCAGCGGCAAGAGCTTCAGCGACAAGCTCGACGGCTCGGGCACCATCTGGGCCTCGCCCGATGCCAACCGCGACGTGGTGATCGACTACATCCGCAAGAACCCCGCCGTGACCCGCGCCGCCAACGGTGCAGCCAAGAGCTGGCGCTTTGCCTCGGTGAGCGTGGCCGGGCCGGTGGTGTTCAGTTCGGGCGCCAACGCGCTGGCCGTGGCACAGGCCGCAGGTCTGAACAATGTGAGCCTGGTGGCCGCCGACGACGGCAGCGGCAAGGGAACGTCCAAGTACGCGGTGGACTTGTCCAAGTAAGCAGACGGGCCTGCCCACCCCATGGGCCGGGCAGGCCGCTTCGTTCAAGCCACCCTGTGGGCATCTGCGGGGTTTTTTGCTATCTAAATAGCAGCTATTGGCCGCGCTTTTCGGACGGTCGGTAGAGCCGATTTTGGCTTGAATGCCTGCATATTTCAGGCGTTGCGCCCACCCGCAGGCTGCAGCAGCACCAGCAGTGCCCCTGCGCCGCCATCGATGGGGCGGGCCTGCACAAAGGCCAGCACCTCTTTCTTTTGCACCAGCCAGCTTTGCACCCGGCCCTTGAGCACCGGGCTTTTGCCGGGCGAGCCCAGGCCTTTGCCATGCACCACGCGCACGCAGCGCAGGCCCAGCTTGTGGGCGTGGCGGATGAATTCGCCCAGGGCCTGTCGGGCTTCATCCACGCGCAGGCCGTGCAGGTCCAGCTGGCGCTGAATGCTCCAGTGGCCCGAGCGCAGGCGGCGGGTGATCTCCACCCCGATGCCCGGTCGGCGAAAGCTCAGCTGGTCATCGGTATCGAGCAAGGTGCTCACATCAAAGTCATCGCTGATGGATTCGAGCAGCACCCGCTCTTCGTCCAGCCAGTGCTGCACTGGCAGGGGCGGGGGCTGCTGCGGCGGCAGCTGCGCCAGGTTGGGCTGGCGCAGGGGCGTGATGCGGCCCACGCTGCGGCTGAACAGGGTGCGCTCGGCCTCTTGCCGGGCAGCGGCTTCGCGGCGGGCCCGGGCCTCGGCTTCGGCGCGCTGCTGCTCCTCGCGCAGGCGGCGGCCCACAACCGCCAGGTCGTGCAGGTCATGCAGGCGCACGCTGGGGCGGCGCGGGCGGGCCGGCGTGCGCTGGGCCTTGGCTGGT
Organism: Acidovorax sp.; assembly: GCA_024711405.1. GTDB lineage: Bacteria > Pseudomonadota > Gammaproteobacteria > Burkholderiales > Burkholderiaceae_C > Acidovorax. The sequence goes on along the minus strand of JANJSZ010000277.1, from coordinate 4,852 downwards.
GGCGTCACACCAGCCCTTTCTCGGCCATCGACAAGGCCTGGCCTGGCGCCACGATGACATGGTCGAGCACGCGCACATCCACCAGCGCCAGCGTGGTCTTGAGGGTCTGGGTCAGCGCCTCGTCGGCGCGGCTGGGTTGCACGCTGCCGCTGGGGTGGTTGTGGGCCAGCACCACGGCGGCGGCCTGGTGGTGCAGGGCACGCAGCACCACCTCGCGCGGGTACACGCTGGTCTGGGTGAGCGTGCCCCTGAAGAGTTCTTCCATGGCCAGCAGGCGGTTCTGGCTGTCGAGGAACAGCACGCCAAACACCTCATGGCCCTTGGCGCCCAGGTGCAGCTGCAGGTAGTGCTTGACGGCGTCGGGCGAGTCGAACACCTCGCGCTCGCGCAGCTGCTGTGCCAGGGCGCGGCGGGCCAGTTCGAGCACGGCCACCAGCTCGGCGCGCTTGGCAGGGCCCAGGCCCTTGATGCGTTCGAGGTCGGCCGCGCTGGTGTGCAGCAGCCCGGCAATGCCGCCGAAGCCGCCGGTGATGCCGCCCGTGGCCGGGTCCATGCCGGGCGGGTCGAGCAGCTCCTGCGCCATCTGCAGCACGCCCTTGCCCACGATGCCCGTGCGCAGCAGGATGGCCAGCAGCTCGGCATCGGCCAGGGCAGCGGGGCCGCGCGCCAGCAGTTTTTCGCGGGGTTGGGCGTCGGTGGGCAGGTCTTTGAGGGGCATGGCGCGAGGAAAGTGCGTACGGGACTGTGCACCGGTGGGTGCTGCCGGTAGGGGTTTGCCCGGTTTTCTACAATCGGGGCAGTTTATCGGGACTCTCATGACCACTACTGCCACCCCCCTTCCCGCCGTCCAGCCGGGTTCTTTCCTCACGCTGCACTACCGCCTGGCCGGTCCGGTCGGGGATGTGATCAACACTTTCGAGGACAAGCCGGCCACCTTGTCGCTGGGCACGGGCGAGCTGTCGCCTGCCATGGAGCAGCGCCTGCTGGGCCTGCCCGAAGGCACGCACGCCACGTTCGAGCTGGCCGCCGGCGAGGCCTTTGGCGAGCGCAATGCCGACATGCAGCAATGGGTGGCGCGCAAGCTTTTGACCGAGCTGGGCGATCCGGACGAGAAATACAACGTGGGCGACGTGGTGCAGTTCCCCACGCCCGACGGGCAGGGCAGCTACGCCGGCGCGGTGATGCAGGTGCGCGATGACGGTGCCGTGCTGTTTGACTTCAACCACCCGCTGGCGGGCCAGCCGGTGACGTTCGAAGTGCAGATCATCGGCGTGCTCTGAGCCATGAACAAGCCCCAGGAAATCCTGCTGGCCGAGCCGCGCGGCTTTTGCGCCGGCGTGGACCGCGCCATCGAGATCGTCGAGCGCGCGCTGCAGAAATTTGGCCGCCCCATCTACGTGCGCCATGAAATCGTGCACAACACCTATGTGGTCAACGACCTCAAGGCCCAGGGCGCGATCTTCATCGAAGAGCTGTCCGACGTGCCGCCCGGTGCCACGCTGGTGTTCAGCGCCCACGGTGTGAGCCGCGCGGTGCAGCAGGAGGCGCAGGCGCGCGGCTTCAGCATTTTCGACGCCACCTGCCCGCTGGTGACCAAGGTGCATGTCGAGGTGGCCAAGCTCGCCAAAGAGGGCTACGAGTTCATCATGATCGGCCACAAGGGCCACCCCGAGGTGGAGGGCACCATGGGCCAGCTCGACCACGGCATCCACCTGGTGGAAGAAGTGGCCGATGTGGCCCATGTGCAGCCCGCGCAGACCGACAAGCTGGCCGTGGTCACGCAGACCACTTTGAGCGTGGACGACGCCGCCGAGATCACCTCCGCCGTGCGCGCGCGGTTTCCCAAGGTGCGCGAGCCCAAGCAGCAGGACATCTGCTACGCCACCCAAAACCGGCAGGACGCCGTCAAGCTGCTGAGCCCGCAGGTGGACCTGGTCATCGTGGTGGGCAGCCCCACCAGCTCCAACAGCAACCGCCTGCGCGAGCTGGCGGCCCGCCTGGGCACCACGGCCTACATGGTGGACAGCGTGGACGAGCTGCGCCACGAGTGGTTTGACGGCATTGCGCGCGTGGGCCTCACGGCCGGCGCCTCGGCCCCCGAAATCCTGGTGCAGCAGGTGATCGAGCGCATCAAGGCGCTGGGCGCGGTGTCGGTGCGCAAGATGCAGGGCATCGAGGAAACCATCAAGTTCCCGCTGCCCAAGGGCCTCAAGATCGATGCGGCCACCGGTCTGGAGATTTCCGAGCGCCTGCCCGAGACGGGGCCGGCGGGGCATTGAGTGGTTGCTTTGCGATTGCTTCTTTATTGATAGATTCTTGCATTTGATGGGCATGCGCTGGCGGTCTTTTTGATTCAAATTCCGCACCCCGCTTGCTACAGCGGCACCGCCGGCCCGCGCCACAGATCCAGCGGTGGCATGTCGCTCACTTCCGCGCTGCGCGTGCGCAGAGCTTGGGGGGCGGCGCCAGTTTGTGGGTCTGCTCTGCCCGGCTTCGCGTTGCACCACCTTCTAAACTGCCTGTCTTTGCCCGCCCGGAGCCCCTGCATGATCGACCGCAACGCCATTGCCGCTGCCCGCCGCCAACTGGCCGCCCAGCCTGACTTTCTGCGCACCACGCCGCTGATGCGCGTGCCGGGCCGATCCCTGGGGGTGGGCTGCGGCGAGGTCTGGCTGAAACTGGAGCACCTGCAGGTGGGCGGCAGCTTCAAGGCGCGCGGCATGCTCTACCGCCTGCTGGCCAACCCCGTGCCCGAGAGCGGCGTGATCATCGCATCCGGCGGCAACGCCGGCATTGCCGTGGCCGCTGCCGCCAGGGCCCTGGGCGTGCGCTGTGAAGTCTTCGTCCCCGAGACTTCGCCCGAGGCCAAGCGTGCACGCCTGCGCGACCTGGGGGCCGAGGTGGTCGTCACGGGTGCGGCCTATGCAGAGGCGTTTGCAGCCTGCGTGGTCCGCCAGCAGGTCACCGGCGCCCTGCAGGCCCACGCCTACGACCAGCCCGAGGTGGTGGCGGGTGCTGGCACGCTGGCGCTGGAGATGGAGGAGCAGGCCGGACGTCTGCCCGACAGCGTGCTGGTCAGCGTGGGCGGCGGCGGCCTCATCGGCGGTGTGGCTGCGTGGGTGGAGAGCCGCGCCGATGTGGTGGCGCTGGAGCCCCAACGCGCGCCCACACTGCACTGCGCGCGTGCTGCGGGCCAGCCGGTGGACGTAGAGGTGGGTGGCGTGGCCGCCGACTCGCTGGGCGCGCGCCGCATCGGCGCCATCGGCTGGGAAGTGAGCCAGCGGCATGTGCACGATGCGCTGCTGCTGCCCGACGACGCGATTCGCGCTGCCCAGCGCTGGCTGTGGAAGGAGCTGAAACTGGCCGTGGAGCCCGCTGCCGCGCTGGGCCTGGCGGCGCTGCAGACCGGCGCCTACCGGCCCCAGCCGCAGGAGACGGTAGCCCTCATCCTGTGCGGCGCCAACTTTGACCCTGGAACTCTTGCCTGAGCCGGTCTGACCGCCCCTTTAAAATCCAGCCCATGCTTGACATCCTTCTCCTCCGCAAAGACCTCGACACCGCTATCGCGCGCCTGGAAACCCGCAAAAAACCCCAGGCCTTCCTGGACGTTTCCGCTTTCCAGGCCCTGGAAGCCGAGCGCAAGACGCTGCAGACCCGCACCGAAGAGCTGCAGGCCCAGCGCAACCAGCTGTCCAAGCAGGTCGGCATGCTGATGAGCCGGGGCGACAAGGATGGCGCCGAAGCCATCAAGACCCAGGTGGCTGCGGGCAAGGCAGAGCTGGAACAATCCGCCGCCCGCCTGGACCAGATCCAGGCCGAACTGCAGGCCATGCTGGCGGCCGTGCCGAACCTGCCGCACGAATCGGTCCCCGTGGGCAGTGACGAATCCGGCAACGTGGAAGTGCGCCGCTGGGGCACGCCCGGCGCCTTCACCTTCGAGGTGAAAGACCACGTCGATGTGGGCACCCCGCTGGGCCTGGATTTCGACATGGGCGTCAAGCTCTCGGGCTCGCGCTTTACGGTGATGAAGGGCTCCATCGCCCGCCTGCACCGCGCACTTAGCCAGTTCATGCTGGACGTGCAGACCCAGGAGCACGGCTACACCGAGTGCTACGTGCCCTACGCCGTGAATGCCGACTCGCTCAAGGGCACGGGTCAACTGCCCAAGTTCGAGGGCGATCTGTTCGCCGCCAAAAAGGGGGGCCAGGATGGTGAACCAGTGCCCGACAACGCGGCCCTGTACTTGATCCCCACCAGCGAAGTGCCGCTGACCAACTTCGTGCGCGACGTGGTGGTGGCCGAATCCGACCTGCCCATCAAGCTCACGGCCCACACGCCGTGCTTCCGCTCCGAGGCCGGCAGCTACGGCCGCGACACGCGCGGCATGATCCGCCAGCACCAGTTCGACAAGGTCGAGATGGTGCAGATCGTGCACCCCGACAAGAGCTATGAAGCGCTGGAAGAAATGACCCGCCACGCCGAAGCCGTGTTGCAAAAGCTGGGCCTGCCCTACCGCGTGATGGGCCTGTGCACCGGCGACATGGGCTTTGGCGCCGCCAAGACCTACGACCTGGAAGTGTGGCTGCCCGCGCAGAACACCTACCGCGAGATCAGCTCGGTGAGCAACTGCGAGGCCTTCCAGGCCCGCCGCCTGCAGGCCCGATTCAAGAACGCACAAGGCAAGAACGAGTTGCTGCACACGCTGAACGGCTCCGGCCTGGCCGTGGGCCGCACGCTGGTGGCCGTGTTGGAGAACTACCAGCAGGCCGATGGCAGCGTGACGGTGCCCGAGGTGCTGCGCCCCTACCTGGGCGGCACGGCCGTGCTCACTCCCTGAAAACCTTGCTATACT
>JANJSZ010000272.1 GCA_024711405.1 Acidovorax sp. | reverse complement strand
GCGGACCTCATCGTGATGGGCTCGCACGGTCGCCGCGGCCTGGAAAAACTGGTGCTGGGCAGCGTCACGCAGCGTGTGCTGGGCGTGGTGCACATTCCAGTGCTGGTGGTGCGGGACTGAGCGCCATCCCCCCATGAAAATCGGCTCCGAAAGGAGCCGTTTTTCATTTCAGTTTTCGATGATGCCGCGCATCACCCGCAGCCTTCTGATCGTGGAATGGGCACGCCCCAGACCAGTGCACCCGTGGAACTGGCTTCGCCAGGCCACCGGGTGCGTCCCCCTCCCGCGCAGCGAGAGAGGGGCTGAGAGGCGCGGCTCCAAGCCTACCTGCGCAGGCTTGGACGTCCTCGAAGAGCAGTCGCCTCTGGCGGCTGCACGGAGGCGCCAAAAGCGCCTCAGGGGGTTATTCAATTTTTGCGCCCGAGGCTTCCACGATGCCCTTCCACTTGGCGTAGTCGGTCTTGAGCAGGGTGCTGAACTGCGCTGCCGACATGGCTTCGGGTTCTGCGCCCTGGGCCTGGATGGCGGCCTTCATGTCGGCCGTGGCCAGCAGCTTGTTGATTTCGGCGTTGAGGGTTTTCACCACGGTGGCAGGCGTGCCGGCCGGGGCGAGCACGCCATACCAGGTGCTCACGTCAAAGTCCTTGAAGCCCGATTCGGCCACGGTGGCCACGTCGGGCAGCGAGGAGCTGCGCTTGGCCGAGGTCACGGCCAGGGGGCGCAGCTTGCCCGATTTGATCTGGCCCATGGCCGAGGGCACCGAAGACACCAGCAGGTCCACATTGCCCGCCAGGGCATCCATCAGCGCGGGGTTGGAGCCCTTGTAGGGAATGTGGCTGAGCTTGATGCCTGCGGCTTTCTCGAACAGGTCGCCGGCCAGGTGGATGGAGGTGCCGTTGCCGGGTGAGCCATAGGTGATGGTGCCGGGCGCGGCCTTGGCGGCGGCCACCACGTCGGCCAGGGTCTTGTACTTGCTGTTGACGCTGGTGGCGATGATCACGGGCGTCCAGGCCACATGGGCCACGGCGGTCAGGTCCTTGGTGGGGTCCCAGGGCAGGTTCTTGTAGAGCCAGGGGCCGATCACCAGGTTGTCCTTCTGGCCCATCACGATGTCGTAGCCCGTGGGCGCGGCCTTCACGGCCTCGCCGATGCCGATGGTGCCGCCGGCGCCGGCCTTGTTGTCGGCCACCACGGTCCATTTGGCGCTTTCGGTGAGCCGGGTGGCCACCAGGCGCGACAGGATGTCGGTGCCGCCTCCGGGCGGGAAGGGCACGATCAGGCGGATGGGCTTGGTGGGGTAGCTGGCTGCCGGTGCGGGGGCCTGGGCATACGCCGATGCGCCCACGGCCAGGGCCAGGGCGGTAAAGGTAATCAGTTTGCGCATCATTCTTGGAAGTATTGAAGGATTCAGAAAACAGTGCGTGCTATTACACGCGCTCAAAAATGGCGGCAATGCCCTGGCCGTCGCCAATGCACATCGTGACCAGCGCGTAGCGGCCCTGGATGCGCTGCAGCTCGTGCAGCGCCTTCACGGTGATCAGCGCGCCGGTGGCGCCAATCGGGTGGCCCAGCGACATGCCCGAGCCATTGGGGTTGACCTTGGCCGGGTCCAGGCCCAGGTCCTTGGCTACCGCGCAGGCTTGTGCGGCGAAGGCCTCGTTGGCCTCGATCACATCGAGGTCGTTCACCGTGAGGCCGGCCTTCTTGAGCGCCAGCTGCGTGGCGGGCACGGGGCCAATGCCCATGTACTTGGGGTCCACACCGGCGTGGGCATAGGCCACCAGGCGGGCCAGTGGCTTGGCGCCACGCGCCTTGGCGACACCGGCTTCCATCAGCACCACGGCCGCGGCGGCGTCGTTGATGCCCGAGGCGTTGCCGGCCGTCACCGTGCCATTTTCCTTGGTGAAAACGGGCTTGAGCTTGGCCAGGTCGTCCATCGTGGCACCGGGGCGGAAATGCTCGTCGGTAGCGTATTGCACGTCGCCCTTCTTGCTCTTCAAGGTGACGGGCACGATCTGGTCCTTGAACACGCCGTTTTGCGTGGCGCGCTCGGCACGGTTGTGGCTTTCGACCGCCAGGCGGTCCTGGTCTTCGCGGCTGATGCCCCACTTGGCGGCGATGTTCTCGGCCGTCACGCCCATGTGGATGTTGTGGAAGGGGTCGTGCAGAGCGCCGATCATCATGTCCACCATCTTGGTGTCGCCCATACGGGCGCCCCAGCGCGTGGCCAGGCTGGCAAAGGGCACGCGGCTCATGTTCTCGGCGCCGGCGCCAATGGCCACGTCGGCATCGCCCAGCAAAATGGACTGGCTGGCGTTCACGATGGCCTGCAGACCCGAGCCGCACAGGCGGTTGACGTTGAAGGCGGGCGTGCCCTCGCCGCAGCCGCCGTTGATGGCCGCCACGCGCGACAGGTACATGTCCTTGGGCTCGCTGTTGACCACATGGCCGAACACGACATGGCCCACGTCCTTGCCCTCCACGTTGGCGCGTGCGAGCGATTCGCGCACGACCAGCGCGCCCAGTTCGGTGGGCGGCACATCTTTCAGGCTGCCGCCAAAGGTGCCAATGGCGGTGCGCACGGCGCTGACGACGACGACTTCACGGGTCATGGGGAATCTCCTCAGTGAATAAAAATCAAGATGAAATGGGCCTCTGGCGCTTGCCTGTGAAGCGCTGAAAGCTATGAATCAATGAACTAATGGCCGGTGGAGCCGGCACGCACCAAGCCCGTGCCACCGTGGAACCGGCTTTGCCGGGCCACGGGTGGCATCCTCCCGTGGGGGAAGCGCGAAGCGGCTCAGGGGGGCGTTCATGTGTCGCGCACATCGGCCACCGGGTGGGTCCCGAAGTCTGCGCGCTCCAGCCAGGCCAGCACGCGGGTAGCGGCGTCGGCAGGCGATGTGAGCTGGCCACCCGTCTTGAGGTGGGCAAAATTGGGAGCGTCCGGAAACGCGGCCGCGTCGGTGCCGCGCAACTGCCGCTGCATGTCGGTGTCGATGACGCCCGGCGCCAGCGAACACACCCTGGCGCCATGGGGCTTGAGGGCTTCATCCAGCGCCACGCAGCGCGTGAAATGGTCCATGCCCGCCTTGGCCGCGCAGTAGGCCGCCTGCGAGGCCATGGCACGGCGGCCCAGGCCCGATGAAATATTGAGCACCTTGCGCGGCATGGCCCAGCCTTCGGTGGCGCCCAGGAAACCAGCCGTGAGCAGCATGGGCGCCTCCAGCCCCACGCGCAGTGCGTTGGCGAGGTCGGCCGGGTCGCTGGCGGACAGGGGCGCGATGCGCGGGATCACGCCGGCGTTGTTGATCAGCGTGGCGCTGGCAAAGGCCGCGGGGCCCTGGGCTGCGAGCCATCCGCGCAACCGGTGCGCGGCCTGCTCGCCTTGCGACAGGTCTTGCTGCCACTGCTCCAGCGTGGCACCGGCCTGGCTTGCCGCCTGGGCGAGCTCTGTACTGGCATGGCGCGAGATGCAGACCAGTGTGTGACCCGGGCGCAGCAGCTGGTACGCCATGGCCAGACCCATGCCGCGCGAAGCGCCGGTAAGAAGAACAAGGTGGTTCAAAGGCATGTTGCCATGGTACTGCGGTAAGCCTGCGGCGGGCTTTCAGCCGAGGATTTCTGTGGGTGAATCATCAGAATGCTATTGAGTTGATAGCTTTTATCGAGTGCTACACAAGCGCAAGATGCCTATTTGGCTAAAACTCTGCAGGCCAATGCAGCGTGATGCCTGCATTCGTCACGGGGTGCGTAAAAGCCAGGTGGCTGGCATGCAGCAGCAGGCGGGGGGCCTGGGCCTGCGTGGCGGCATCGGCATAAAGCGCGTCGCCCACAATGGCATGGCCGATGGCCGCAAGGTGCACGCGCAGCTGGTGGGTGCGGCCGGTGACGGGTGCCAGCTCGACCCGCGTGGTCTCGGCCTGCGCGTCATACGCCAGCGCACGCCAGCGCGTGAGGCTGGGTTTGCCCAGGTGGTGGTCGATCACGCGCAGCGGGCGGCGTGCCCAGTCGGCCGCAATCGGCAGGTCGATGTCATGCCAGGCGCTGTCTTCACCGCCCAGCTGCCCCTGCACCACCGCCTGGTAGCACTTGTGCACCTGGCGTTCGGCAAACGCGTGGCTCAGGCGCTGCTGTGCATAGTGATGGCGGGCCATGAGCACGAGGCCCGAGGTGGCCTGGTCCAGCCGGGGCACGATGAGCGCGCCGGGCCAGCGCTGCTGTGCACGG
>JANJSZ010000267.1 GCA_024711405.1 Acidovorax sp. | reverse complement strand
TCATTCCCGAGCCCTGCACGACCTGCCACGGCCAGGGCCAGCTCAAGAAGCAAAAGACGCTGGAAGTGAAGATCCCTGCCGGCATCGACGACGGCATGCGCATCCGCAGCACGGGCAACGGCGAGCCGGGCACCAACGGTGGGCCACCCGGTGACCTGTACATCGAGATCCGCCTGAAGAAGCACGACATCTTCGAGCGCGATGGCGACGACCTGCACTGCCAGGTTCCTGTGAGCTTCATCACGGCGGCACTCGGTGGCGAGATCGAGGTGCCCACCCTGGCCGGCAAGGCCGCCATCGACATCCCCGAAGGCACGCAGGCGGGCAAACAGTTCCGACTGCGCGGCAAGGGCATCAAGGGCGTGCGCGCCAGCTACCCCGGCGACCTGTACTGCCACATCGCGGTGGAAACACCCGTCAAGCTGACCGAGCACCAGCGCAAGCTGCTGCGCGAGCTGGAAGAATCGCTGAAGAAGGGTGGCGGCCGCCACTCGCCCAGCGGCGAGAGCTGGACCGACCGGTTGAAGAACTTCTTCAGCTGAACGCGTGGCGCCGCACCGGGCGCCGGCCATTGCACACCAGGCTGCCCCGCACCGCGCGGGGCAGCCTTTTTTCTGGCACCCGCGTTCCTGCCCGCGTCCCCGCAATCTTTGCCAGCGTACCTTGATCTGCATCACCTTCCGACCCGCTCCACCCCGAGAAGGCAGCCGCCGCAGGCCGCTACGATGGCAGCCATTGGCATGCATGGAGGATCGCAATGGAAGTCAACATCACCTTTCTGGGCGGCGCGGGCACCGTCACCGGCTCCAAATACCTGGTGCGCCACAACGGCCACAGCATGCTGGTCGATTGCGGCCTGTTCCAGGGCTACAAGCAGCTGCGCCTGCGCAACTGGCAACCCCTGCCCCTCACGCCCCACCAGATCGATGCGGTGGTGCTGACCCACGCGCACCTGGACCACAGCGGCTACCTGCCCCTGCTGGCACGCGATGGCTATACCAGGGCCATCCACTGCACGCCCGGCACGCGCGACCTGTGCGCCATCCTGCTGCCCGACAGCGGGCACCTGCAGGAAGAAGACGCCGCCTTCCTGAACCGCCACCAGCTCTCGCAGCACGCACCGGCGCTGCCGCTGTACACCCGGCTGGATGCGCAGCACTGCATGAAGCAGTTTCGCACCCACGCGTTCCACAAGGCCTTCGAGCCGATTCCCGGCTGGCGCGTGACCTTCACGCCGGCCGGGCATATCCTGGGCGCGGCCAGCGTGCTGCTGGAAGTGGGCGGGCGGCGCATCCTGTTCTCGGGCGATCTGGGCCGGCCCGATGACCTGCTCATGAACCCGCCCGAGGCTGCGCCACAGGCCGACACCGTGCTGGTCGAAGCCACCTACGGCGACCGCCAGCACCCGCAGGAAGACATCCTGCAAGAGCTGGCCCCCGCCCTGCAACGCCTGGCCCAGCGCGGTGGCGTGGCCGTGGTGCCGGTGTTTGCCGTGGGCCGGGCGCAGGCCGTGCTGCACGCCATCAACCTGCTCAAGAAGCAGGGGAGCGTTGCGCGGTCGCTGCCGGTGTTTCTGGACAGCCCCATGGCCGTGAGCACCACCGGGCTGTTCGCGCACCACACGGGTGAACACCGGCTGACCGCGCACGAGGCCGATGCCCTCGCGCACGGCGCCACCATGGTGCAGACCACCGACGAATCCAAGGCCCTGGCGCGCCGCCACGGGCCCATGGTGATCCTGTCGGCCAGCGGCATGGCCACGGGCGGGCGTGTGCTGCACCACCTGGCCCTGTATGCGGGCGACCACCGCAACATGGTCATCATCACCGGCTACCAGGCCCCGGGCACGCGCGGCGCGCGCATCGCCAGCGGCGAAAAGACCACGCGCATCCACGGGCAGGACATCGATGTGCGCGCCGAGGTGGTGCAGCTCACGTCTGCCTCGGCCCATGCCGACGCCAACCAGACGCTGGCCTGGCTGCGCAGCATGGGGCACGCGCCCGACCGGGTGTTTGTGGTGCACGGCGAGATGGGCGCGGCCGACATGCTGCGCCAGCGCATTGAGCACGAGCTGCGCTGGCGCGCGACGGTGCCCGAGCATGGCAGCACGCTCCCGGCCTGAAGGCGTGGGATCAGCATCGCATCAAAAAGAGGGGCTGCCAGCTCCTCTTTTTGGTACAGCAGCCTTTTGCACGATGAATGCCATCGCATTCAGCGATGGCAGCAAACAATAATTGGGCTGAAAATACACAGTCTTCTCGAAACAAGAAGACTACACCCCCACCCCATGAAAAGCTCCGAGCGCAGTTTTGCGCGCCGTATCGACCTCACCTCGCTGCAACTGTTTGTGGCGGTGTGCGAGCTCGGCAGCATCGGCCGCGCGGCGGAGCGCGAGTTCATTGCCGCCTCGGCCGTCAGCAAGCGGCTGTCCGACCTGGAAACCGCCGTCGATACCGCCCTGCTCTACCGCCACAGCCGGGGTGTGACGCTCACGCCCGCCGGAGAAAGCCTGCTGCACCATGCGCGCACCGTGCTGTTTGGCCTGGAGCGCATGCAGGGCGAACTGAGCGAATACGCCGAAGGCGTGCGCGGCCATGTGCGCATGCACGCCAACATTTCGGCCATCGTGCAGTTTCTGCCCGAGGACCTGGGCGCTTTTGCGCGCGCCCACAGCCAGGTCAAGATTGACCTTCAGGAACACCTGAGCAGCGATGTGCTGCACGCCGTGCAGGAAGGCGCGGCCGACCTGGGCATTTGCAACACCGGTGGCCCCGCCTCCGCCGATCTGCAAAGCCGCCCGTACCGCACCGACCGTCTGGTGCTGGTTGTGCCTGCAGCGCACGCCCTGTCTGGACAAGAAGCTATCCATTTTGAAGATGTGCTGGACTGGGACATTGTCGGCCTGCATGCCAACAGCAGCATCAGCCTGGCCATGCGCGCTGCTGCTGCGGCGGCCGGCCGGCCCCTGCGCCAGCGCATCCAGGTCACCGGGCTCGACGCCATGTGCCGCATGATCGACAACGGCCTGGGCGTGGGCCTGCTGCCCGACCGGGCCTTTGCCCTCATGCAGGGGGTGGGCCGCCTGCAGGCCGTGCCCCTGGCCGACCCCTGGGCGCAGCGCGAACTGCGCCTGGTGGCCCGCGATTTCGACGCCCTGCCCGTGACGGCCCGGCTGCTCGTGGAGCACCTGACCCCCCCACGCGCGGCACTTTGACGCCCCCCTAAAATCCAACCACCCCACCCCGAGAAAAGAGACTGCCATGGGACGCACCCTGTATGACAAGATCTGGGACGAGCATGTCGTCCACACCGAAGAGGACGGCACCTCCATCCTCTACATCGACCGCCACCTGGTGCACGAGGTCACCAGCCCCCAGGCGTTTGAAGGCCTGCGCGAAGCGGGCCGCAAGGTGTGGCGCATGAGCTCCATCGTGGGCACGGCCGACCACAACACCCCCACCACGGGCTGGGAGCTGGGCTACGACGGCATTGCCGATCCCGTAAGCAAGGAACAGATCACCACGCTGAACGACAACATGGCGACGATCACGCCCGCCGCGTTCTTCCCCTTCATGCACAAGCGCCAGGGCATCGTGCATGTGATCGGCCCGGAAAACGGCGCCACGCTGCCCGGCATGACGGTGGTGTGCGGCGACAGCCACACCAGCACCCACGGCGCGTTTGGCGCACTGGCCCACGGCATCGG
>JANJSZ010000258.1 GCA_024711405.1 Acidovorax sp. | reverse complement strand
GTGAAGGTGGGCGACTGGGTGGTGCTGGGCGACACCGAGGGCGACGTGCGCCGCGTCAACGTGCGCGCCACCGAGATCCAGCTAGGCGACCGCTCCACGGTGATCGTGCCCAACTCCGAATTCATCACCAAGACCGTGCGCAACATGACGCTGGGCAGCGCCCAGGGCCGCGTGCTGCTGCGCCTGCCCGCGCCGCTCGATACCGACGCGCGGCGCATGCACGCGCTGATCCTGCGGGCCTTCCATGCGCACGAGGACATCCTGGAGAACCCCGCACCGTCGGTGACGCTGGAGGGCGTTCAGAGTGGCACGCTCACCTTCCTGGCGATCGGCTACGTGAGTAGCCCGCGCAACGCCGCGGGCGTGCGCAGCGACGTGCTGTTCGCCATCCTGGATGCGCTGCGCGAGGCAGGCCTGGCGCTGTCGCCGCCAGCCACCACCTCGGTGGCCCAGGCACCGCGCGACGCCACGCCAGAGCCACCGCTGCCAGAGCCCGCATGACGCTCCTTTTTCAATAGCTTCTTGCACTTGCCATACAAACCCTCACGGCCAATTGGGCTTCAAGCCGTCCGTTGCGCCCGCACATAGCCGGCGACCACGCCCAGCAACCGGTCCAGGTGCTGTTGCAGCGGCGCAAAGCCGGCGTTGGGCTCCCGCGTGTCCTCGTCCATGTAGACCGGGCGGCGAATCTCGATCTGCAGGCTGTGGCGCCCCCGCTGCGGCTGGCCGATGCGGCCGATGAGCTCCACGCCCTTGTAGGGCTCGTTGCAGGCCACGCTGTAGCCAAAGCCCCGCAGCGTGTCGCCGATCAGATGGATGAATTCGGGTGCGCAGGTGGTGCCGTCGCGGTCGCCCAGCACGAAGTCGGCCAGGGGCGGCGCATCGGTACGGCCCAGGCGCCGGTACACGTCGCTCGGCATGGAGTGCAGGTTCAGATGCCACACGCCGCCAAAGCGCTGCACGCTCGTGTCGATGGCCTGCTGCAGCGCGGCGTGGTAGGGGCGCCAGTAGTTGGCGATGCGCCCCTGCACCTCGGCCACGGTCAGGCGGCGGTCATACAGCGGCGTCGCCACGCCATCCTTGTTGATGCACGCCCACACCAGGCCCAGGCCCTGGCGGGTTTTCTCGCCCGGCGTCAGGGGGCCGGGCCAGTCGCCAGCCAGCATGGCGGGGTCGATATCGAACTCGCTGCGGTTGGGGTCGATATAGGTGCGGGGAAAGGTCGCCGCGATCAGGGTGGCACCATGGGCCGGCGCCTCCTGCCACAGCGTATGGATGTGCGTGTCCTCGCCCCGGCGCAGCAACGACAGGGGCACGACATGGCCAAAGTCGGCCGGGTAGGCCGTGCCGCTGTGCGGCGAGTCGCACACCAGCGGCAGGGCCGCCGCGGTGGGCGCGCGCACCTCGACCGGGGCTTCCGGCCGGGGCTGCAGGAAGTCGGGCAAGACCATCAATCGATACGGAGATTGGCCTTCTTGGCCACGCCCTGGTAGCGCGCGATCGCGGCATCGATCTGCTTGGCGAACTGGGCCGGCGTGTTGGCCATGGACTCGCCCGAGATCGCGTTCATGCGCTCGATGTAGTCGGCACTGGCCATGACCTTGTGGGCCGCGTCGTTGAGCTTCTGGATCACGGCCGTGGGCGTACCGGTCGGCGCCACCAGGCCGAACCAGCCGCCGTCGCCCATGCCGGGGTAACCCAGCTCGGTATAGGTGGGCACGTCGGGCAGCACCGGGCTGCGCTTCAGGGCCAGCACCGCCAGCGGGCGCAGCTTGCCCGACTTGATGTGCGGCAGGGTCGAAGGCAGGTTGTCGGTCATGGAATCGACCTGGCCCGCCAGCGCATCGTTGATGGCCTGGCCCGCACCCTTGTAGGGGATGTGCAGCAGGCGGATGTCCGCCAGGTCCATGAAGTTCTCGATGTTGGCGTGGCCCAGCGAGCCGGTACCCGGCGAGGCAAAGGTGTATTTGCCGGGATGGGCCTTGGCCAGGGCGATGAATTCCTTCATGTTCTTGGCGGGCACGCTGGTGTGCACCACGAACACGCTGGGCACGGCCATGACGTTGGTGATGGGGGCGAAATCCTTGACCGCGTCATAGGGCAGCTTGGCGTAGATGGCCGGATTGGCACCGTGGGTGCTCACCGTGGCCATGCCGATGGTGTAGCCATCGGGTGCGGCCTTGGCGATCGCGTCGGCCCCCAGCGAGCCGCCCGCGCCGCCCTTGTTGTCCACCACCACGGCCTTGCCCAGCACCGCCGTCATCTTGTCGGCCAGCATGCGCGCCACCATGTCGGTGGAGCCACCGGCGGCAAACGGCACGATCAGCTTGATCGGACGGGCCGGGTAATCGCTGGCCTGGGCCAGCGCGCCCGGCACACACAGGGCGGCGGCGCTGGCGGCCAGGGTGGCAGCAAGGCAACGGCGAGACATCATGGCTTTCTCCCTTGTAATGAATTGAACGTCCATTCTGGACAATCGCACCAGGGAGGAAAAGCGACAATGCGGCACCCATCCATTACCAACGCTCACCAATCCCACGGCCATGCGCATCCGCTCCCCCTCCCTGTCCGAACTGCACGCCTTCGCCACGGCGGCGCGCCTGGGCAGCTTTTCCCAGGCGGCGGATGAACTGCATGTGACACAGGGCGCCATCAGCCGCGCCATCGCGCGCCTGGAAGAGCACCTGGCGCTGGCCCTGTTTGTACGCGAGGGGCGGCGCAGCGTGCTCACGGCCACCGGCCAGTCGTACCTGGACGCCATCGCCCCCGCCATCGCCGCGATCGAGGCGGCCACCGTGGCCCTGCAGACCCGCCGCACCGAGCGTGCGCTGCGCCTGTCGGTCCCGCCCACGCTGTTCAGCCAC
>JANJSZ010000252.1 GCA_024711405.1 Acidovorax sp. | reverse complement strand
GCACCCCGCAGCAGGCCAGCGCCATCAACGTGACCCGCGCCCGCCCCACGCACAGGCTGCGTGCCATGCCCCACACCGCCTGCGCCACCACGGCCACCGCCACCACCTTGAGTCCGTGCATGGCGCCTGCGGGCAGCATGGCATACCCGCCGGCCAGGCCCACGCCGAACAAGGCCAGCACCAGCGCCGATGGCAGCGTGAACCCCAGCCAGGCGGCCAGCGCGCCGGGCATGCCCGCCCGCATCAGGCCCAGCGCCATGCCCACCTGGCTGCTGGCCGGGCCGGGCAGAAACTGGCACAGCGCCACCAGATCGGCATAGCTGCGCTCGGTCAGCCACTGGCGGCGCTGCACGAGTTCATCACGAAAGTAGCCCAAGTGCGCCACCGGACCACCAAACGACGTCAGGCCCAGGCGCAAAAAGATCCAGAACACCTGCCATGCAGAGGTGGTGTCACCGCCAGCACTGGGTGGCGGCATGGGCCGGGCCGGCGCGCTCAAGCTGCCACCTGGACCGTCTCGATCCGGTTCCTGCCGTTTTTCTTGGCCGCATAAAGTTGCTGGTCCACCACCTCGATGAAACGAGAGGGCTTGGTGTATTCGCCTGGCGTGACGGTGCCAACCCCGATGCTGACGGTGACGCGCTGGTCCAGCGGGGATTGCGCGTGCGCTATCGCCTGCTTCTGAATCAGCCGCTGGCAGCGTTCGGCAACTTTCAAGGCCACCGCGGCGTCGGCTTGCGGCAACAGCACGACAAACTCTTCACCGCCAAAACGCGCGACCAAGTCGCGCGGGCCGTCCAGCGCCAGGCTCAGCGTTTGCGCAATCTCGATCAGGCACCGGTCACCGCGCACATGCCCGTAGAGATCGTTGTACTGCTTGAAAAAATCGATGTCGAACAAGAGGATGGACAGGGGTTGCCCGTTGCCGCGTGCGCTTTCCCATTCCACTTCGAGGCTGGCATCAAACCGACGCCGGTTGGCGATGTTCGTCAACCCGTCCTTGAATGAAAGCGCTTCCAGCTCTTTTTGCAGAACGAGCAACTTCTCTTCGGTCTTCTTGCGTTCGCTGATGTCGAACATGAAGCCAATCAGCGCGTCGGGTTCGCCCTTTTCATTGCGCACCACATGCACCACATCGCGCAGCCAGACATAGCCGTTGTCCTTGGTCAGCGCACGGTAGTCCGCCTCGTGATCGATTCCGGCCTGGGACTGGGCCACGCAGAAATTCACCACGTGGTCGCGGTCCTCGGGGTGCATGCGCGCCGCCCAGTCTTCCACGGTCATCCAGCTTTGCGGGTTCCAGCCCAGCAGCGCTTCGATCTGGGGCCCGATGTAGGCAAACTTCTTGGTCGCCCAGTCGATCTTCCAGGGAATGGCCTGGGTCGATTCCAGAAGGGTTCTGTAAACCGCGTCGTCGTTGCTGAGGTCACTCACGTCGGACATGCTCCATCCCTCCGGGGTCAATGTTGCTGAAATTATTGCTTACTGACGTGACGGCATCGCACAAGCCCTGCTTCGGTCGATTTCAGGGTGCAAGGGGCTCGCCCCCAGCCACATGCCACTGCGCAGGCCCTCGGGCCGCTCGCGCGACCACACCTGCGCGCAGGCCTCCCAGGTTTCTTGCTGCACATTCAACCCGGCATACACGCCATAGCCCGGGCCCGCGCATATCTCGCCGCCCGCACACAGGCTTTCGCCGGCCTTGATCGCGCCCTGGGTGTGAATGCACTCGCCCGCCTTGATGCCCCAGCCCGCCTCCAGATGCGCCACGCCGGTGATGGCACCGCCCACCACGATGCCCTGCCCCACCCGCAGGCTCTCGGCACTGGTCAGGTGGCCGCCCACGCGCAGGCCCTTGCCGCACTCCACCAGGCCATGCGCGAGGAGGTTCTGCCCCACAAACCCGCCGCCTTTGAGCTGCAATGCGCCGTGGCACACCACATCCCACCCGGCCCGCAGGTCGCCAGCACAGGTGATGCTGCCCTCGGCTTCCACGCCCCAGTCGGCGCGCACATCGCCGCCGGCCTGCAACGTGCCCTGGCTGATGATGCCACCCGCCACACGAATGTCTTCCCCCGCCACGATGGCGCGCCCCGCACGCAGTCCGCCGCCCGCGCGGATCGACCGCCCGGCCTGGATCACCGTGGCCACGTCGATGGAGCCGCGCACCTCGACCGTGCCAGCAAACACGATGGCCTCGGCCTCCAGCGCATCCACCGCCAGCACCGCACTGGTCGGCCCGAACTGCGCCAGCAGCCAGCAGGCGTCTTCTACGCGCCCAGCGTTGACCAGGGTGTCCAGCGCCTCCTGGTAGCCCGTGCCGTCCTCCACATTCCGGCTGAACCACCGAAACCCGTCCGCACAAGGGCTTTTGGCCCGCAGAAACTTCTTGGTGAATTCCATGGCCATCACTCCGTGCGCAGCGCAGCGGCTGCAAAAAAAAACGCGACGGGCATGGCGCATAAGGCGCAGGTGAACGTGTGGCCACCGGCAAGGTCCTGGGGGAACATGGATGCATCTCCTGAAGGAGCGGCCCGGCATGCACGACAAAGCCACCGGCCGCCATCGCGCTGGGCGGGTGCCCGGCGATGGATGTTCTGCGCAGATGTGAGGGAAAGAAGGTTTATCGCCGGGCCAAGGAATGTGCGACCGGCTTGTAAGGCCAGATCTCACGCACCACGGCGCCCCCGCCCACGCACAGGCAGCCGGGTAGCGGGCCGGTGTGGAAGAACGTGGGGGACTGGGAAGGCATGGGTGCGGATGGTATCAGTGCAGGGGTATCGCACTGGAATGGGTGGGTTTGCAGGGGTGCGAGCGGAGCGCCATGTGCTGCGATTGGCGGTTACGGCGTGACGGGAAGCAGCCAGGAGCAGGCCGTCAATGGATTCGACAATGGGTTTCCTGAACCGGCAGGATCCCATGCTTCAGCGGCCACGGATCTTTGATATTGACTTGGATGGCAAGATATAAGATAAAGAAACCGAATAACGAGGACCAACGATGAAACAACTTTTGGGGCTTTTGGCAGTGGTGATTACTTTGCTGAGCGGGTGTGCGGTGTACACGCCGAGCGGCGCGGTTGTCGTGGATAGCCCGCGAGGTGGGGGAAACTTCTGCCCGCCTGGGCAGGCGAAGAAAGGCAATTGCTGAGAATTCAACCCCCACAAAAAGCCCGCAGATGCGGGCTTTTTGTTGAACCAACGAAAACAGCTTGTGAAATCAAGCTATTGCTCAGGCTTTGTTCAAGTGTCGGTTTAGAGCGGGAGTTGGCCCTCCACCCGCTGTTGCTGGAGACGCTGCTGAACTCGGTCAATTCCTGAATCACGAGTAGCCTTCCGCCCCATACGATTTCCTGACGCAGGCGGCGTTAGGCTCCTGCCATGGGCAATAACAATCTCTCACGCACCAGAACGCCGGCGGCGTCGTGGAGTTCTTCCGCCTGCCGGGCAACGCAGTGGTGGAGCTTGGAACGCGGGTGCCGATATGACGGCCGGGTGGCGGTGGAATTTGGACCTGGGCCAAGGGTGTGGCAACCTGGTCAGCAGGTCGCATAAGCTGTCATCGTCGCTTGCTTGAACCCGCCGACAATCTGCTTTGGTGACCACAGTGTTCGCAACTTGTCCGATAGGCCCTGCGCGGTTTACAGTCGATCAATAGGGAGCCGAAGGGACGATGAAAAAAAATATTCTGAGTGCACTGTCGCCATTCCGAAGTGTCCGGACCCGTTTCTCGGTGGCCATGGGTGTGCTTGGTTTGGTGTTTGGTCTGTTGCTCACGGGCATCATCGGCTGGCGGACCGAGAGAGATCTACGGGCCGCAGCGCATGACAGCCTTAATTCCATTGCCTCTAGTATTGCGCACCGACTCAATGAGGACCTGGCCAACCGCCACACCGAAGTGGCCATGATGGCAGACCTGTTGAACAGCAAGCTGTTATCGCCTGATTCCATCGGGCAGGTGATTGATGGACTCAAGGGCCGTCAGCCGGTCTACGCTTGGATTGGCCTCGCAGACAGGCAGGGCGTGGTGTTGGCTGCTACTGACGGCCTGTTGCTCGGCCAGAACGTCAGTACAAGGCCCTGGTTTAACACGGCTCTGTCGGGCGGGTTTGTGGGTGATCCGCACGAAGCCAAGCTGCTGGCACCGCACATGAAACGCGGGGCGAATGGTGAGCCCCTCAGATTCGTCGATGTGGCAGTGCCCTTGCTCGACCAAAGCCAGCAAGTGGTGGGGGTTCTGGGGGCCCACTTGTATTGGGACTGGGTCAACAGTGTGGTGCGTAACTCCATCGATCAGCGCGATCGCCAGGGCTCTGTGGAGGTGTTGATTGCGCACAAGAACGGCCACTGGCTGCTGACGCCGCGCCAAGAGATCGCCGCCGACCTGTCTGCGCTGAAAGCCGGGAATACCAACGGTGAATATGTGATGGCCCGCAAAATGGTGCCGCCTGTGAACAGCACCAGCGGTCTGGATTGGACCATCGTCGTCATGGAAGACGTGAAGTACGCCCATGCGGCCATCCGCGAGAGCCGCACCTTCATGTTGCTGTTTGCGGCTGCGCTGGCGGGGACGTTTGCGGCGCTTACTTGGGTGGTCGGTGGCAAGGTGGCGCAGCCAATCGTCAAGCTGGCGCGTGCCACCCAGAATCAGGCTGCATTTGCCGATTACGCCAAAGAGTCCAGTCAGGGCGAAGGCACCGATGAGACGCGGGCGCTGGGCCAGTTCATGCACCAGCTCGCCCACTACGATTCGCTCACCGGCCTGTCCAACCGGAAGGAATTCACAGGCCGCATTGGCCAAGCGATAGCGCGCACCGCCTCCACGCACTCACACAGTGCGCTGCTGCTGCTGAACATCGACAATTTTGGTGTTTTCAACAATATCAAGGGCTACGAAGCCGGCGACCAGATGCTGATTGCCGTAGCCCAGCGACTGCGCGGCCTACTGGAAGAAGACACAGCGCTGTCCCGCATCAGTGGCGACGAATTCGTGATCGTGCTGGAAGATCTGGGGCATGAGACGGCACATGCCGTGGCCCAGGCGCAGGCTGTTGCACACCGATTGCTTCTCAGCTTCAACACGCCGTTTGCCCTGGAAATCGGCACCTACAGCACGCACGCCTCCATAGGCATCTACCTGATCACACCTGAGCCGCGACGCGTGAGTGATGCCGTTTTGTACGCCGAGCTGGCAATGCGTGAAGCCAAGCGACTGGGCAGGAACCAGATCGCGGTGTTCACGGACAGCATGCACGCCCAGTTGGCGGAGCAGGTCAAGTTGAAAGAAGACTTGGCGGCGGGCATTCCGAGCCAATTGGTTCTTCTGTACCAACCGCAGGTGGACCGGGAGGGCAAGGTCGAAGGCGCAGAACTGCTGGTGCGCTGGCGTCACCCAGAGAAGGGTCTGGTATCGCCGGCGCTGTTCGTTCCCGTAGCGGAAGAAACGGGGCTGATCATGCCTGTCGGCCGGTGGGTCATGGAGAACGCCTGCCAGCAGATCAACCGCTGGAAAGGCGACCCGCGCCGACAACATCTGGTGCTGTCGGTGAACGTCAGTGCCCGGGAGTTTGCCTCCAAGGACTACGTCTTACAGGTTGGCAGCATCCTGGCCGAAACGGGCGCCAATCCTGCCCGACTCAAGCTGGAATTGACCGAGAGCATCTTGGCCACTGATATCGAAGATGTCATCTCCAAGATGTATCAACTCAAACAGATGGGCCTGACTTTCTCGTTGGACGATTTCGGCACCGGTTTCTCATCGTTGAGCTACCTCAGACGCATGCCTATCGATCAACTCAAGATTGATCAGTCTTTCGTGCGGAACCTAGCGAGTGACCACAATGACGCGTCCATCGTTCGGACCATCATTTCCTTGGGCCAGAACCTGGGTGTGGGGGTGATTGCGGAGGGTGTAGAGGAGTGGTCGCAAAGAGCGCTATTGGAACAACTGGGATGCATCCACTACCAGGGATATCTGTTTGGCAAACCAATGCCACTGATCGAATTTGAGAATACGGTCTGAGCGGCACTGTTCGGTTGGCGGCCGCCAGCGTGAGTTCGGCCACAGTGGCTGAAAGGCAGGAGACGCTGCTTGGCGCGCAGTCGCGGTTTGCCGGCGTACTTACGCAACAGGTCGCAGGGCGTCATCCAAACCCCAAGATCTGACCCAAAAATAGCGACCGGACGGGCAAGGCTCCCACTGCCAGCACGGTCGCTTTACGTCACATCAAAACTCCAGCAACGTCAAAACGCCACCTTCACCCCCACCGTCACATTCCGCCCCATCAGCGGCGCGGCATTCTTGATGAACGAGGTGTGTGCATACGCCAGCCGGTCCGTCAGGTTGTTCGCCTTCAGATACACCTGCCACGGCGCGCCGCTGCTCAGCTGGCCGTTGTAGCTCACGCCCAGGTTCAGCATGCCGTAGCCGGGCGTGGCGGTTTCAAACTCGGCCACGCGGTTCTGGCGCGCCACCTGCACCCATTCGACCTGGCTTTCCCAGGCCTGCCAGCTGGCGTCCAACCGCACCCCTGCGCGGGTGGCGGGGATGCGGGGCAGCAGACCGCCGCCGTCCTGTTTGGCGCGCACGGTGTCGCCAAAAAGGGTGATGCCCAGATGGCGGTTCAGGCGCTGGCGCACCTGGCCTTCGATGCCGGTGAAGGTGGCATCCTGCTGGCTGTATTGCAGCAGTTGCAGGCCATCTACCTCGTCGAGTGTGCGGCCGTAGATGTAGTTGCTGATGCGGTTCCTGAAGAGGCTCACACCAAAGGTGGTGTCGCCGCTGGTCTTGCGCAGGCTGAGGTCGATGTTCTGCGAGATCTCGGACTTCAG
>JANJSZ010000237.1 GCA_024711405.1 Acidovorax sp. | reverse complement strand
GCATTCGTAGTCCTTGATGGGACCAAAAATCATGGCGCAGAACAGGCCATCGCGCTCGGGCTTGAACGTGCGGTAGTTGATGGTTTCGGGTTTCTTCACTTCGCCGAAAGACCACGAACGGATCTTTTCGGGCGAAGCCATGCCGATGCGGATGGCATCGAAATGCTCGTCCGGCGTGAATTGCTTGAACAGGTCGAGTAGCGATTTCATGTGACTCTTTCCTTTTTAATCTGTTGAGGACAGAGCGGCGCGGCGCCGGTCTGTCCCGCAAGGCTTCACGAACGTTCCAGCTCGATGTCCAGGCCCAGCGAACGGATTTCCTTGACCAGCACGTTGAACGATTCCGGCATGCCGGCTTCGATGGCGTGTTCGCCCTTGACGATGGATTCGTACACCTTGGTACGGCCCACCACGTCATCGGATTTCACGGTCAGCATTTCCTGCAGCACGTAGGCGGCGCCGTAGGCTTCCAGCGCCCACACTTCCATTTCACCAAAACGCTGGCCACCGAACTGGGCCTTGCCGCCCAGCGGTTGCTGCGTCACCAGCGAGTACGGGCCGGTCGAGCGGGCATGCATCTTGTCGTCCACCAGGTGGTGCAGCTTCAGGTAGTGCATGTAGCCAATGGTCGTGGGCCGCTCGAAGCGGTCACCGGTGCGGCCATCGAACAGGTAGGCCTGCGTGCGCTCCGGGGTCAACCCCTTGCGCTCGACAAGCTCATCCGGATAGGCCAGTTTCAGCATGGCCTTGATTTCGTCTTCCGAAGCGCCATCGAACACCGGCGTGGCATACGGCACGCCATTGGTCAGGTTCCCTGCCATGGCGACCAGCTCGTCATCGCTCAGCTGCGACAGGTCTTCCGTGCGGCCACGCGAGTTGTAGACCTCTTCGAGGAACTTGCGCAGCTCGGACACCTTGGCTTCCTGCTGCAGCATGTCGCCAATGCGCTGGCCAATGCCCTTGCCGGCCCAGCCCAGGTGGACTTCCAGCACCTGACCGATGTTCATCCGCGAAGGCACGCCCAGCGGGTTGAGCACGATGTCGGCAGGGGTGCCGTCGGCCATGTAAGGCATGTCTTCGACCGGAACGATCTTGGAGACCACACCCTTGTTGCCGTGGCGGCCGGCCATCTTGTCGCCAGGCTGCAGGCGGCGCTTGACGGCCAGGTAGACCTTGACCATCTTGAGCACGCCCGCAGGCAGTTCGTCACCTTGCGTGAGCTTCTTGCGCTTTTCTTCGAAAGCCAGATCGAAGCTGTGGCGTGTCTGCTCCAGCGAGTTCTTGATCGATTCGAGTTGCGTGGCCACTTCGTCTTCCGCCGGGCGGATGTCGAACCAGTGGAACTTCTCGACGGAAGCCAGGTAAGCCTTGTCGATCTTGGTGCCCTTGGCGAGCTTCTGCGGGCCGCCATTGGCCACGCGGCCGGTCAGCAGCTTCTCGATACGGTCGAAGGCGTCGGCTTCCACAATGCGCAGCTGGTCGTTCAGGTCCAGGCGGAAACGCTTGAGTTCATCGTCGATGATCTGCTGGGCGCGCTTGTCGCGCTGGATGCCTTCGCGGGTGAACACCTGCACGTCGATCACGGTGCCGGACGAGCCCTGGTCAACGCGCAGCGAGGTGTCCTTCACGTCGGAAGCCTTCTCGCCGAAGATGGCGCGCAAGAGCTTCTCTTCGGGCGTGAGGGTGGTTTCGCCCTTGGGCGTGACCTTGCCGACCAGCGTATCGCCAGGCTGCACTTCGGCGCCCACGTAGATGATGCCGGACTCGTCCAGGCGGTTCAGTTGCTGCTCCGACAGATTCGGGATGTCGCGCGTGATTTCTTCGGCGCCCAGCTTGGTGTCGCGGGCCATGACCACGAGCTCCTCGATGTGGATCGAGGTGTAGCGGTCTTCCGCCACCACGCGCTCGCTGATCAAAATCGAGTCTTCGAAGTTGTAGCCGTTCCAGGGCATGAAGGCGATCAGCATGTTCTGGCCGATGGCGATTTCGCCAAAGTCCGTCGATGCGCCGTCGGCCACCACGTCGCCCTTGACCAGCTTGTCGCCCTTCTTCACGATGGGGCGCTGGTGGATGTTGGTGTTCTGGTTGGAACGCTGGTACTTGATGAGGTTGTAGATGTCCACACCCACTTCACCGGCCACGGCTTCTTCGTCGTTCACACGCACCACGATGCGGGTCGCGTCGACGTAGTCCACGATACCGCCACGGGTGGCAGTGACCACGGTACCCGAGTCCACAGCGGCGACACGCTCGATCCCCGTGCCCACCAAGGGCTTCTCGGGACGCAGCACAGGCACGGCCTGGCGCGACATGTTGGCGCCCATCAACGCGCGGTTCGCGTCGTCGTGCTCCAGGAACGGAACCAGCGAGGCGGCCACGGAGACGATCTGCGCGGGCGACACGTCCATGTACTGCACGCGATCGGCACCGCACAGAATCGATTCACCCTTTTCACGGGCGGACACCAGGTCACCCGACAGACGGCCGTCCTTGTCGAGCACGGCGTTGGCCTGTGCGATCACGTACTTGCCTTCTTCGATGGCCGACAGGTAATCGATCTCGTTCGTGACCTTGCCATCCACCACGCGGCGGTACGGGGTTTCGATGAAACCGTACTCGTTCAGGCGGGCGTACAGGGCCAGCGAGTTGATCAGACCGATGTTCGGGCCTTCAGGCGTCTCAATAGGGCAGACGCGGCCGTAGTGGGTCACGTGCACGTCGCGCACTTCGAAGCCTGCGCGTTCGCGGGTCAGACCGCCTGGGCCGAGGGCAGACACACGGCGCTTGTGCGTGATTTCCGCCAGCGGGTTCGTCTGGTCCATGAACTGGGACAGCTGCGAAGCACCGAAGAACTCTTTCAACGCGGCCGAGATCGGCTTGCTGTTGATCAGGTCGTGGGGCATCAGCGGCTCCTGTTCGGCCTGGCCCAGACGCTCCTTCACGGCCTTCTCGATACGGGCCAGACCGGTGCGGTACTGGTTTTCTGCCAGTTCGCCCACGCAACGCACACGGCGGTTGCCCAGGTGATCGATGTCATCGACTTCGCCGTTGCCATTGCGCAGGTCCACCAGGATCTTGACCACGGCCAGGATGTCTTCGTTGGACAGCACCATGGGGCCGGTGGATTCGTCGCGGCCAATCTTGGCGTTGAACTTCATGCGGCCCACGCGCGACAGGTCGTACGTGTCGGGGTTGTAGAACAGGCGCTGGAACAGGGCCTGCACGGCGTCTTCCGTTGGCGGCTCGCCAGGACGCATCATGCGGTAGATGGCCACGCGCGCGGCGAACTCGTCCACCGTTTCGTCGATGCGCAGGGTGTGCGACATGTACGCACCCTGGTCGAGTTCATTGGTGTAGATGCACTGCACGTCCTGCACGCCAGCGCTGCGCAGCTTCTTGAGCAGTGCTTCGGTCAGCTCGTCGTTGGCCTTGGCAATGATTTCACCCGTGTCGGCATCAACGATGTTGCGCGCGACCACGCGGCCCACCAGGAAGTCCTCGGGCACGGAGATGTGCGTCGTGCCGGACTGCTCCAGCTCGCGGGTGTGGCGGGCGGTGACGCGCTTGTCCTTGGCCACCACCACCTTGCCGGACTTGTCGGTGATGTCGAAGCGTGCGACTTCGCCACGCAGGCGCTCGGACACAAACTCCATCTGTGCACCGCTGTCCATCAGGCGGAAGTTGTCGTTGACGAAGAAGTTCGCCAGGATGGACTCGGGGTTCAGGCCGATGGCCTTCAGCAAGATCGTGACCGGCATCTTGCGGCGGCGGTCCACGCGGAAGTACAGAATGTCCTTCGGGTCAAACTCGAAATCCAGCCAGGAGCCACGGTAGGGGATGATGCGCGCGGAGAACAGCAGCTTGCCCGAGCTGTGGGTCTTGCCCTTGTCGTGCTCGAAGAACACGCCGGGCGAACGGTGCAGCTGCGACACGATCACGCGCTCGGTACCGTTGATGATGAACGAGCCCTTGTCGGTCATGAGCGGCACTTCACCCATGTAGACCTCTTGCTCCTTCACTTCCTTGACCACCTTGGACTGCGAGGTCGAAGACTCGCGGTCATAGATGATCAGCTGCACCTTGGCGCGCACGGCCGAGGCGAAGGTCAACCCCCGGGTCTGGCATTCGCGCACGTCGAAAGCCGGTTTCGCCAGGTTGTACTCGATGAACTTCATCTCCACAAAACCGTTGTGGGAGACGATAGGGAAGGCAGCGTCGAATGCAGCCTGAAGGCCTTCGATGGTTCTTTTCTGGGGTGCTTTATCAGCCTGCAGGAAAGCGGTGTACGCATCCTTCTGCATCTGCAGCAGGTAAGGAACTTCGAGCACGCTGTCGCGGGTGCCGAAACTTTTGCGAATTCGCTTGCGTTCGGTGTAGGAATAGGCCATGAGATCTCCGGGCAAAGACATGAGTCCTGGGTCTTCGACGACTGACCCGCAAGGAGATGTGTCCTCACGGGCTTGGCGGTTGGCCACTACCAACCATGGCGGACGGTGATGCGTTGCACATCACCCGAACCAAGGCGTCTTCTGCTGTCGGGGTTGTCAGAAGACACTCGAAAGCCCCTTTTCAGGAGGTCGCTTTCGGGTGCTTTCTGAAGCACCAAAGGCTGGAGGCCCTCTGAGGAACACTCCAGCCCTTGAGCAAGATCGAATTACTTGAGTTCGGCCTTGGCAATGCCTTCCTTGACGTTCTTGGGAGCGCCGTCCACCAGGTCCTTGGCTT
>JANJSZ010000067.1 GCA_024711405.1 Acidovorax sp. | reverse complement strand
TGTTGGTGACGAAGATGCGCACGCGGTCACCCTCCACCACCTCTATCGTGGGGCCGGGGCTCTGGCCGTTGTAGCCCCACAGGTGGGCTTTCATGCCAGGCGCCATCTCACGGACCACCGGCTCGGCCACCAGGTGGAACTCCTTGACGCCCTGGTTCATGCGCCACGGCAGGGTCCAGCCGTTGAGCGTCACCACAGGGTTATAGGGCCGACCGGAATTGGGCACGAGCGGAGCCATCGTGTTCGGGCTGGACTGAATGACCGGTTCGGGCAGGGCCGCCATGGCCACGCGGCTGACCGAACTGGCCGCCACGGCCCCACCGGCAATCCCGGCGAACTTGAAAAAATCTCTTCTGGATGTCATTGCAATCGTCTCTGCATCAATGGCCGGCATCGCCGCCGGTGGGCGCACTGGATGTGGCGGATAAGCGGGTGCTGGTGGGGCGTCCGATCACGGATGCCTGCAAGGCCGCATCGGCCAGCCAGAATTGCTGCTGCGCGTCCATGGCTGCGACAACGGCGCTGACCTGATCGCGCGCATCGGCCAGCAACTCGAATGTGCTGATCAGCATGCCGTTGTAGAGAAGCTGGTTCTCTTCCGAGATCACCTTGCGCAGCGGCACCACCTCATCGCGGTAGTGGCGCGCGACGTCGTACGCGGTGCGGTAGGCGGAGTAGCTTTCGCGCAGGCTGGAGCCTGCGGAGCGCACCGTGGCTTCGAGCTGGTTCGCCGCCGCCAGGGTGCGGGCGTTCATCGACGCGCGCTGTATCCCCCCCCAATCAAAGATGGGCAGACGTACCGCGATCTCCCAGCCCCGCGCGGTGGAGCGGGTGCCTTCGGCATTGTCGAACGTAGTGTTGCGCCGCCCGGTGAGCTCGATATCCGTGAAACTGGTCACGCTGTTCAAGCCCTGTGCCTTGGCAGCCGCATCCATTGCAGACTGCGCCAGGCGTATATCCAGACGCGCCCGGGTAGCCTGTGATCCGATCGCCTGCGGGTCCAGTGGCTGTTTGGGCAGATCGGGCAAGCGTTCGGGCAGCTTGAGCGTCTGCGCCTGCCCTTCATCCAACCCCAACAAGCGCACCAGCTCTTCCCGGCTGGAAGTGACTTGGTGCTGGGCCGTGCTCAGCCGGGTGGCGGCGTCGGCATAGAAGGCTTGCTCGCGTGCGCGGGTGATGCGGTTGAAGTTTCCCGCGGCTTGCATGCGCTTGGCCAGCTCCGCTCCAGCCTCCGCGCTGGCATAGACCTGCTTGGCATACTTGAACGATTGCTGTGCGACAACGGCACGCACCCACGCCTGGCGCACAAGGGTGACCTGATCCACGACATCGCTGGTCAAACGCAGCTGGGACTGCTCCATCAGCCGGTTGGCGACACCGTACCGCGATGGCAGTGCCAGCAAATCCAACAAGCCAAAGGAAAGCGCACGAGCCAGTTCCAGTTCGGGGCCGGCCGTCATGCGCTCGAAACTGAAAACAGGGTTGGCAATCCGGCCCGTTTGCGCGGCACCGGCGGATTCCGCCCAACCTTGGGCCAACAGCGCCTGCAAAGATGGGCTGTTCACCAACGCCACCTGTACCGCCTCCTTCTGCCCCAGAGGCTGGGCCAGCAGATTCTGCGCAACCTGCGCGCGCTGGTCGCGCTCGTCCTGGGTGAGAGCCAAGGCGAGCTGGCCCTCGGTGAAGCTGCCCGCTTCGTCATTCACGCGAGCGATGTTCTGGTCCAGGCTGACGCTGGCGCAGCCCGTCAGCACCGCCAGTCCGAGCGCAGACAACGCCAGCCTGGCATGTGTGGCACGCAAACGCATCATGGCTTACCTCCGCCGTGATGACCGGTGTGCGGGTCCTTCGCAGGAGCCGCATCCTGGGCGGACGCGGGCACGCCTGTCTGGACCTCCTTCGCATAGGCGCGCCAGCCACCGATCGCACCCACGCGGTCATTGACCTGCCGCCAGGACTGCACCGGCTGATCTTTATAGGCCTGGTAGTCGCTCATGGCCGACGAGTACTGCAACTGCGTCGGCAAAGCGGCCCTGGAGGCCTCGGCATCCCCAGGGGTTTGCGCGAAGGCGGCTCCGGCAAGCAACGCCAATGTCCAAGGCATGAACGCCCTCAACGCTGGCGCTTGGTGGGAAATGGCCATGGGCTCCTCTTGATGAATCTCAAATCTCAAGATGGAGACATTCTGGAATATCTATCCTTTCATCCAAGTGTTCTGAAAATTACTTTTTTGTTATCTCCATGCCAGACGGCTTCAAGCTCGGCAAACTCTCACACCAGCACACCGAAGGAGCGCGCACGTGAAGATATTGATCGTCGAGGATGAGCCCAAGACCGGGGCCTACCTGCGCCAGGGATTGAGCGAGGCAGGCTACGGCTCGGACCTGGTGCCCAATGGTGCCGATGGACTGCACATGGCCATCCATGGCCAGTACGACCTGGTGATCCTGGATGTCATGCTGCCGGGCCTGAACGGCTGGCAGGTGCTGCAGTCCTTGCGTGATCGGGGCCTGGAAATGCCCGTGCTGTTCCTGACCGCCCGCGATCAGGTGGAGGACCGGGTCAAGGGCCTGGAGTTGGGGGCCGACGACTATCTCGTCAAGCCGTTCTCGTTTGCCGAGCTGCTGGCCAGGGTGCGCATCATCCTGCGCCGCGGTCATGCCGGCAGCGAAGGCACCACGCTGCGCGTGGCCGATCTGGAGCTCGATCTGCTGCGCCGCCGGGTATCACGCAATGGCCGGCGCGTGGACCTGACGGCCAAGGAGTTCGGCCTGCTGGAGCTGCTGATGCGTCGCCATGGCGAGGTGCTGCCGCGTTCGCTCATCGCATCGCAGGTATGGGACATGAACTTCGACAGCGACACCAACGTCATCGAGGTTGCCATGCGCCGCCTGCGCGTGAAGATCGATGAAGGCCATACGGTCAAGCTGATCCAGACCGTGCGCGGCATGGGCTATGTACTGGACCTGCCCGAGGAGCCCTGAGTGCTGTCGCGCGCCCGTTGGGGCAGGCTCCCGCTGACCCAGCGCCTGACCCTTTTCTTCACCGTGGTGGCCGCATCGATCGTGCTGGGCCTGGGCGTCTTGTTCCTGATCGAAACCGGGCGGCATTTCGTGGCGCTCGATCGCATCGCGCTGCAGGAAAAGCAGCATCTGATCGAAGAAATCCTGCGCAGAGCCCCTTCGGCGCAGGATGCACGTTGGCGCCTGGACGAGGCCTTGGGCTACCACCATGGCCTCTACGCCCTGGTCAAGGACGCGCAGGGAGAGCTTGTCTTCCAATCCAAAGGATTCCCCCCGGATGCGCAAAGCGCGCCGGCAGGGCCTGTGATGGGAATCGAGCCGTACGGTACTTGGAAGCGCGGCGACAGCATCCAGCACACCTTGCGTTTCGAGACCACGCCGGCTTATTCGCACGCCAATGCACCGACAACACTGCGCGTTCTGATTGCGACCGATACGGATCACCACGCACAGTTTCTGCAGGACCTTCGGCGCAATTTGCTCCTCTATGTGGCGGCTGCCATCGTCGTGTGCGGATTCCTGTCCTGGCTCGCTGCGCGCGAGGGACTGGCCCCTCTGCGCGAGATGCGATCCCGCGCCGCCGCGGTCACCAGTCAGAAGCTGAGCGAGCGCATGCCCGTGCAGACCGTGCCCGTGGAGATGGCTGATTTGGCGCAAGAGCTCAACCGCATGCTGGATCGGCTGCAAGAGGATTTCCAGCGCCTGACGGATTTCTCATCGGACCTGGCGCATGAACTGCGCACCCCTATCAGCAATTTGCTGACGCAAACCCAGGTGGCCCTGTCCAGCAAGCGCGATGCCGCCACCTACCGGGACATCCTGGCCTCCAATGCAGAGGAATTCCAGCGCCTGGCACGCATGGTGGCCGACATGCTCTTTCTGGCCAAGACCGAGCGCGGTGTGGATCTTCCGCACAAGGAGCGGTTTTCGGCCCGCCAGGACGCCCTGGCCTTGCTGGAGTTCTATGAAGCCGTCGCAGAGGAAAAGCGCATCCGGTTGCGGCTGGAGGGCGATGGCGACATGGAGGGTGACCGCCTGATGTTTCGCCGCGCCGCCAGCAATCTGCTGTCCAACGCACTGCGCCACACGCCCGAAGGCGGGACCATCACGGTCCACATCGCGGACACTGCGGATTCCACGGTGGTGTCTGTGGAAAACACGGGCTCCGAGATCGACCCCAAGATGCTGCCGCGGCTGTTCGACCGCTTCTACCGGGCCGATCCCTCCAGGGCGCATCCCGATTCCGAGGGCAGCGGGCTGGGCCTGGCCATCACCCGTGCCATCGCCGAAGCCCACGGTGGAAGCGTCACCGTCACATCCTCCCATGGGCGTACATGCTTTGCTCTGGTGTTTCCGTATTGCGCGACCCACGCATGACGCTTGCCGCAACGAAAACTGTCGGAAATGTCATCCGGCTGTCTCGGTTTTGTTGGCTAGGGGTTTCTACCATGAGTACATCTCCTCACCGCTGCACCAAAGCGTTGGAGATGCAAACCTCAGAGACTCCATCAAGGATATTGATCATGACTCAACGTCGCCTCTCCCTCTCCGCCTTGATCGCAAGCGTGGCCGCCGTGGCGGCCTTCGGCCTGCCGGGAATGGCATCGGCGGAATACATGCACCCGGCCAACAACCAGGCTGGTGTGGTCGTTCACCCCGAACATTTCAAGAACGAAAAAACCCGCGAGCAAGTCAGGGCGGAAACCGAAGCCGCGATGCGACAAGGTCGTTTGTCTTACGGCGAAAGCAACTACCCGCGAGGTGTAGAAGCCGCATCGGCGACGTCGAACAAGACCCGCCAGCAGGTGATCGACGAAATGCGCAATGAGACCGCCGTACAACGTGAGGCACGACAACTGGTGTACTCGGCCGGCTGATCGAAAAGCCAGCCCGGCGATATCGTTGGGCGCTCCCTGTTTCGCATCACACACCATCGCCGCGCACAGTCGCGGCGATTTAGTTTCCGAATCGCCGTTCGCTCAACGACTTCCATGGGTTGTCGTAGCACCGGCGAACCAGTTTCCACAGACTCCAAAGGAGCGCCGATGATGAGGAAATCGGTCTGGATAGGGGTGGTGCGGGTGCTCATGGAAGTGCCCGAGAGTTTCGTGCAGTCATGCCACCCGCTACTTTACCGAACCCCGCCCCAAGAGGTTCTGAATGGACCGAGCAATGCCCTGCAAGCCTCGCGCGCTCCGGTGCAGTCTGCTATTCCAGATCAGTTGCCACGGTGAACGGCGCCCTGCTGGCCGCCGATCGTTCCAGCTGCCGGGCAATGTTGTCGCATACCAGATCACACAGCGCATACACCGATTCGTCTGCAAAACGGTAGTACACGCTGGTGCCCCGCCCTTCGCGCGCGACGAGGCCTTGTTTGGTCATCAGCGAAAGATGGCGTGACACATTGGCAGCCGTGTAACCACACATCTGCGCCAGATCACCCACGTTGCGTTCACCGTCGCGCAGGATGTTGAGGATGCGCAGGCGCGTGGGCTCTGCCAGCACCTGAAAGTAACCGGCCACCGCTTCCAGCGCTTGGGGAGGCATGTCTTTCATAAATCACTCCTGGGTCTGAACGGCCGGAAATTCCAGCAACTTGAGGATCGGATGGGTGGTTATGATACATCAATTGACTAATTAGCTATTTAGTTAAATATTGAACGCAATGCAAGTGACATCCCCAACGGGGCGGAGAAACGGATGCTGATACCTCGACTCGCTACGGCTGCCCTTCTGTCCAGCCTGATGGCCGCGCAAGGCGCATGGGCCGCAGATGCAGCGCCGCTCAAAACCCATACGGCGCAGGCCAATGGCGCAGGCCAGCAAGCCAGCGTGGATGGTGTGGTGGAGGCTGTGCGCGATACGACGCTTTCGGCCCAGGTGCAGGGTGCGATTGTTTCGCTCGGCGTGACGGTTGGCGACACGGTCCGAGCGGGGCAGGAAATCCTGCGCATCGATGCCCGGGCGGCAACGCAGAACGCCGCCGCCAGCGCAGCGCAGGTCGATGCCGCCCGCGCCAGCATGCAGGTGGCGAGCAAGGAGTTCGAGCGGCAGAAGCAGCTCTACCAGAAGCAATACATCAGCCAGGCGGCACTGGACCGTGCCCGGGCGCAACTGCAGGCCAGCCAGGCCCAGGTACAGGCACTGCAGGCACAGGCGGGGGCAGCGATGACGCAATCAGGCTTCTACGCCGTAAAGGCCCCTTATTCCGGCGTGGTGAGCGAGGTGCCCGTGGCCCTGGGGGACATGGCGATGCCCGGGCGCCCACTGGTCAGGCTGCATGACCCCGCTGCC
This sequence comes from Acidovorax sp., assembly GCA_024711405.1. Taxonomy (GTDB): domain Bacteria; phylum Pseudomonadota; class Gammaproteobacteria; order Burkholderiales; family Burkholderiaceae_C; genus Acidovorax. The sequence goes on along the minus strand of JANJSZ010000067.1, from coordinate 10,864 downwards.
TTGCGCGTGACCGCGATGGTGCCGCAAATGGCTGCCGCCACCTTGGCCGGTGCACAAACCCTGCAAGTTGAACTTCCCGCTCTCGCGGCGGCGCGCATCGCAGTGCAGCCCAGCCAGATCCAGCTGCTGCCCACGGTGGATGCCGCCACGCACGCCGTGCAATTGCGCGTGGCACTGCTGCCAGACCTGAAGGGTGCGACGCCCGGCATGTTTGCCCGCCTGTGGTTGCCAGCAGCGTCCGCGGCGGTGGGCATGCAGCGTGTGCAGATTCCGGCCAGCGCCGTGGTGCGCCGCGCGGAAATGACGGGGGTCTATGTGCTCAATGCCCAGGGCAAGCCACTGCTGCGCCAGGTGCGCCTGGGCCGCATTGACGGCGACCAGATCGAGGTGCTCAGTGGCCTGCGCCAGGGCGACCAGGTGGCCACCGATCCGCAGGCAGCTGCCAAGGTGCGCTGAGATGGCCGACATGCACACCCCGAAAGCCCTGGGCATTTCGGGCCGCATCGCGGCCTTGTTCCAGAGCGCCCAGATCACCCCCTTGCTAGCGCTGGTGGCGTTTTTGCTGGGTGTGTTTGCCGTGCTGGTGACGCCGCGCGAAGAAGAGCCGCAGATCAACGTCACCATGGCCAATGTGCTGATTCCGTTCCCCGGCGCCTCAGTGGCCGATGTGGAGCAGATGGTGGCCACTCCGGCCGAGCAGGTGCTGTCGCAGATGGCGGGCACCGAGCATGTGATGTCGGTCTCGCGCCCTGGCGTGGCCGTGCTCACCGTGCAGTTCAAGGTGGGCGTGGCCCGCACCGAGGCCCTGGTGCAGCTGCATGACACCCTGCGCAGCCACACCGACTGGCTGCCGCGCGACCTGGGGGTGCTGGAGCCCCTCATCAAACCCAAGGGCATCGACGATGTGCCCATCGTCACGCTCACGCTTTTCAGCAAGGATGCGGACACCGGCGCCTTTGCGCTGGAGCGCGTGGCGCACAGTATGGAGTCTGAAATCAAGCGTGTCCCCGGCACGCGCGAAGTGCAGACGATAGGCGGTCCCGGCCGGGCCGTGATGGTGCGCCTGGACCCCGCCCGCATGGCCAGCACCGGCACCACGGTGCAGGACCTGCGCAACGCGCTGCAATCGGCCAACATGGGCATGCCCGTGGGCGAGCTGATCGCCGGCAACCAGGCGGTGGCGGTAGAGGCGGGCCCGTTTCTCACGCAGGCCAGTGACGTGGCCGAGCTGATGGTGGGGGTGCGCGGGGGCAAGCCACTGTTCCTGAAAGACGTGGCGGAGGTCAGCGACGGCCCGCTGCCCGCGAGCCGCTACATGTGGCACGGCAAGGCCGAGGCCAGCGGTGGCGGCGAATACCCCGCAGTCACCTTGCTGGTGACCAAGAAACCGGGTGAAAACGCCATCGACGTGGCCAACGCCGTCATGCAGCGGGTGGAGCAGCTGCACAACACCGTCATTCCGGACGGCGTTGAAGTGGCCGAAACGCGCAATTACGGCGCCACGGCCAACGACAAGGCGCAAAAGCTCATCCAGAAACTGCTGTTTGCCACGGCATCGGTGGTGGCGCTGGTGTTCATGGCGCTGGGCCGGCGCGAGGCCGCCATCGTGGGCACGGCGGTGGTGCTGACGCTCACGGTGACCCTGTTCGCCTCCTGGGCCTGGGGGTTCACGCTCAACCGCGTGTCGCTGTTTGCGCTCATCTTCTCCATCGGCATCCTGGTGGACGATGCCATCGTGGTGGTCGAGAACATCCACCGCCACCAGCAGCTCTTTCCGGGCAAGACGCTCGCACAAATCATCCCGGGCGCGGTGGACGAGGTGGGCGGCCCCACCATCCTGGCCACGTTCACGGTGATTGCCGCCCTGCTGCCCATGGCCTTTGTGTCGGGCCTGATGGGCCCCTACATGAGCCCGATCCCCATCAACGCCAGCATGGGCATGCTGCTGTCGCTGGCGATTGCCTTTGTGGTCACGCCCTGGCTGGCGCGCCTTTGGATGAAGGTGCACCACGGCAGCGCAGCAACGCATGCCGCGCCCTCGGGCATGGCGGCCCGCATCACCCCCCTGTTCACCCGCATCTTCACGCCGCTGCTCGACGACCAGCGCGGCAGCCGCAACCGCCGCCTGCTGGGCCTGGGCGTGGCCGTGCTGATCGCGCTGTCGGTGGCCCTGCCCGCCACGGGGCTGGTGCTGCTCAAGATGCTGCCGTTCGACAACAAATCGGAGTTCCAGGTGGTGGTGGACATGCCTGCCGGCACCCCGGTGGAGCAGACCGCGGCGGTACTGCACGAACTGGGCGCGTATCTCGCCACGGTGCCCGAGGTGACCGACTACCAGGCCTACGCGGGCACGGCCGCCCCCATCAATTTCAATGGCCTGGTGCGCCAGTACTACTTGCGCGCCGGGGGCGATGTGGGCGACATCCAGGTGAACCTGGTGGACAAATCGCACCGCAAGGACCAGAGCCATGCCATCGCCACGCGCGTGCGCCCTGCCCTGCAGCAGATCGGGCAGCGCCTGGGCGCCAACGTGAAGGTGGTCGAAGTACCGCCGGGGCCGCCAGTGCTGTCACCCATCGTGGCCGAAATCTATGGCCCCGAGGCCGACGGGCGCCGCCAGGTGGCCAAGGCCGTGCGCGCCGTGTTCAGCCAGACCACGGGCCTGGTGGATGTGGACGACAACAGCATCGCCAGCGCCCCGCGCAAGCTGCTGCTGATCGACCGGCGCAAGGCCGCGCTGCTGGGCATACCGCAGCAGGCCATCGTGGGCACGCTGCGCGCGGGCCTGGCGGGCGAGGCCACCACCTACCTGCACGACGCCAGCAAATACCCTGCGCCCGTGGTGCTGCAGCTGCCCGAAGAAAGCCATGGCGACCTGGCCGCGCTGCTGCAGCTGACGGTGCGCGGGGCCTCGGGCCAGCAGGTGCCCATCAGCGAGCTGGTAACAGTGAGCGACACCGTGCGCGAGCAGCCCGTGTACCACAAGGACCTTCTGCCCGTGAACTTTGTGGTGGCCGACATGGCCGGCAAGGTGGACAGCCCGCTGTACGGCATGTTCCAGATGCGCGGAGACATCGCAAAGATCCAGACCCCGGGCGGCGGCCCGCTGGTGGAATACTTCGTGCGCCAGCCCTCGGACGCACTGCGCGACTACGCCATCAAGTGGGACGGCGAGTGGCAGATCACCTACGAAACCTTCCGCGACATGGGCGCCGCCTATGCCGTGGGCCTGATCCTCATCTACCTGCTGGTGGTGGCGCAGTTCGGCTCGTACCTCACGCCGCTGATCATCATGGCGCCCATACCGCTGACCATCATCGGCGTGATGCCGGGCCATGCCCTGCTGGGCGCGCAGTACACGGCCACCAGCATGATCGGCATGATCGCGCTGGCCGGCATCATCGTGCGCAATTCCATCCTGCTGGTCGATTTCATCAACCTGCAGGTACGCGAGGGCGCGCCACTCAAGGACGCCATCGTGCACTCGGCCATCACCCGGGCCCAGCCCATCGTGCTGACGGGGCTGGCGGCCATGATTGGCGCGTTCTTCATCCTGGATGACCCGATCTTCAATGGCCTGGCCATTTCGCTGATCTTCGGCATCTTTGTCTCCACCGTGCTCACGCTGGTGGTCATCCCCACGCTGTATTACGCGGCCTACCGCAAGCAGGTGCGCCACCCCGGCGACGGCCAGGACGCGGCACCCGTTGCTTCCGCTCCCCCCGCTGGCAGCAGCCCGACAGAGGCTGCGCCGCACTGATCTGCACGGATTTTCAACCAGGCACCACAGGAGACAGACCATGGCCCACATCGTCGTTATCGGAGCCGGCATCGGCGGCATGCCCGCCGCCTATGAGCTGCGCAGCAAGCTGCCCTCGCAGCATCGCGTCACCGTGATCAGCGCGGTGGACTATTTCCATTTCGTGCCCTCCAATCCCTGGATCGCAGTGGGCTGGCGAAAACGCGACGATATCGTGCTGCAGATCGCCCCCCTGCTGCAGCGCAAGGGCATCGATTTCATTGCCAGCCCCGTCCAGGCCATCGATGCGGCGGGCAATAGCCTGGCGCTCGCCAATGGCCAGACCGTGGCCTATGACTACCTGGTGATCACCACCGGCCCCCGGCTGGCCTTCGAAGAAGTGCCGGGCGCGGGCCCGATCGATGGCCACACGCACTCCATCTGCACGGTCGACCATGCCCAGCAATTCTGGACCGATTACGAAAAGTTTCTCGAAAACCCCGGCCCCATGGTCATCGGCGCCATGCCCGGCGCCAGCTGCTTTGGCCCGGCCTACGAGTTCGCCTTCATCGTGTCGGCCGACCTGCGCAAGCGCAAGCTGCGCCACAAGGTGCCCCTGACCTATGTGACCAGCGAGCCCTACATCGGCCACCTCGGCCTGGGCGGCGTGGGCGACAGCAAGAGCATGCTGGAGAGCGAGCTGCGCGGACAGGACATCCAATGGATCACCAACGCCAAGACCACGCGCGTGGAGGACGGCAAGATGATGGTGGACCAGCTCGACGACCAGGGCCATCTGATCAAGCAGCACGAGCTGCCCTTCAAGCTTTCGATGATGCTGCCCGCTTTCAAGGGCGTGGATGCCGTGGCCGCCGTGCCCAACCTGTGCAACCCGCGCGGTTTTGTGCTGATCGACGCGCACCAGCGCAGCAAGGCCTACCCCAACATCTTCGCGGCGGGCGTGTGCGTGGCGATTCCACCCGTGGAGGTGACCCCCGTGCCCACCGGCGCGCCCAAGACCGGCTACATGATCGAGACCATGGTCTCGGCCATCGTGCACAACATCGCCGCCGACCTCGAGGGCAAGCCCGCCACGGCCACCGCCACCTGGAACGCCATCTGCCTGGCCGACATGGGCGACACCGGCGCGGCCTTTGTGGCGCTGCCGCAGATTCCGCCGCGCAACGTCAACTGGTTCAAGAAGGGCAAATGGGTGCACCTGGGCAAGATCGCCTTCGAGAAATATTTCCTCGGCAAGATCAAGTCCGGCAACACCGACCCGATCTACGAGAAATACGTGCTCAAGATTCTGGGCATCGAGCGCCTGCAAGAGCCCCCTGGTCCCCAATGAGTCCGCCACCTTCTGCTGCTTTACTCCCATCATTCAACTACGGAGCTTCATCATGACTTCCTGGCAACTCGTTCGCATCATCGGCGGCGCATTCATCCTGCTGTCGCTGGCCCTGGGCGTGGCCGGCAGCCCGATTTTCCACAGCGCCAACTGGCTGTGGTTCACGGCCTTTGTCGGCGCCAACCTGCTGCAAAGCGGCTTCACCCGGTGGTGCCTGATGGAAACGATCATGCGCAAGCTGGGCGCGGCGGCAGGCAACTGAACGGAGATCGCACCATGCGCATGAAGCCCCTGTGGGCCGCCTTGGTGGCGCTGGGCATCACGGGTGCCCAGGCGGGCGATCTGCTGCAAGCCTGGCAGGCCGCGCGCCAGCACGACCCGGACATGGCCGTGGCGCAGGCCGCGCTGCGGGCCGGCCAGACACGGCGCGACCAGGCCAGCGCGCTGTGGCGCCCCACGGTGGCCGCCACGGCCGCGGGCGGAGCCATGGGCTCCCAAACCTCTGCCGGCGGTGCCTCGTTCTCCGCGCCGGGCCTGGGTACCTCGTCCCATGTAGGGTTCAACACCTCGGTGGACAACAGCCTGGGCGGGCGCTGGAGCGTGGGAGCACGCATGCCGCTGTACAGCCCCGAACGCACGGCCCAGGGCCGCAAGCTTGCGCTGTCCGCCGACCTGGCCGATGTGCAATGGCAGGCCGCCGAACAGGCCCTGATGCTGCAGACCGCCGAACGCTACTTTGCCGTGGCACTGGCCCAGGATGCCCTGCGCCTGCTGCAGCGCCAGCAAGTGGCCGTGAACAAGGCGCTGGTGGAAGCGCAAGACCGCTTCCAGCTGGGCGACGCCCCCGTGACCGACACCCACGAAGCGGCCGCCCGCGCCCGAGCCATCGACGCACAGGTGCTGGCCGCCGAAGTGGATCTGCAGATTGCCCAGCGCACCCTGGCCGACACCACCGGCTGGCCGGCCGATGCATTGCGGGTGGCGCCCGCCCCTGCCCTCGCTGCCACCCCGGCCGTGCCGGATCTGCCGCAATGGCTGGACCAGGCGGAAACCCGCAACCCGGGCCTGCGCCAGCAAACCCTGGCCGTGGAAGTGGCGCGCCAGGATGTCGCCCAATACGCCCGGGGGGCAGGCACCACGGTGGACCTGGTGGCACAGGCCAGCCGCGAGCACCTGAGCGGCTCGGGCCGCTACGGCCAGGGCAGCAACACCGCCCAGCAGCACCTGGTGGGCGTGCAGATCACGGTGCCGCTGTACACCGGCGGCCAGCGCGGCGCACGCGAGCAAGAGCTGCTGCACCTGCAGGCCAAGGCCGAAGCCGAACTGGACCGCACCCGCCAGCAGGTGGCGCAGCAAACCCGTGCGGCCTGGCTGCGCCTGCAGGCCGGCACGGCCCGCACCAGCGCACAGGACGCCGCCCTGCGCGCCAGCCAGGCCCGCCTGGACGCCACGCAGCTGGGCCGCCAGGTGGGCGACCGCACCACGCTGGACCTGCTCAACGCCCAGAACGATGCCGCCGCCGCCGAGCTGGCCCTGGCGCAGCTGCGCACCGCCCTCACGCTGGAGCGCCTGCGCCTGCTGGCGCTCGCCGGGCAACTGGACGAGCGCGCCCTGCACGCCGCCACCGTGGACGCTGCCGTAGCCAAGTAACCCCCTTCATCCCCCCAAGACACCATGGAACCCAACGCCTTGCCACAGCCCGCCCATTGCCTGGTGGTCGATGTCCGCTCGCCCGGCGAGTTTGCCGCCGGCCATGTGGACGGCGCCATCAACCTGCCCCTGGACCGCCTGGGCACCGATTGCGCACAGGCCCTGCCCGACAAATCCACGCCCCTGGTGCTGTGCTGCCTGTCGGGCGCGCGCCCGGGCATGGCGGCGCAGTGGCTGCGCCAGCAGGGCTACGCGCAGGTGCTCAACGGCGGCTCGGTGGGCAGCGTGTCGCTGCAGCTGCAGCGGCCCATCCGCCGCGGCTGAGGTTTTTCTTTTTCCCTGTTCTATTCCCATGCACCCCAAGGAACTGCCATGAAAACTGCCCACGACCTGGTGACCGCTGCCAAGACCCGCGTCCAGGAAATCTCCGTGGACCGGGCCGAGCAGGCCATCCGCGACGCCGACGCGCTGATCGACGTGCGCGAGGCCGACGAATTCCAGGCCGGGCACCTTCCTGGCGCCATCCATGCCTCGCGCGGTCTGCTGGAATTCAAGCTCAGCAGCACACCGGCGCTCACGTCGCGCGATCTCAAGGTGGTGCTGTACTGCAAGACCAGTGGCCGTGCCGCGCTGGCCGCATGCGCCATGCAGGACATGGGCTATCTGCAGGTGCAGTCGATTGCCGGCGGGTTTGATGCCTGGCTGGCCGCCGGCAAACCCGTGGTGAAGCCCGTGACACCCTCGTTCGAATAACCCGGTGAAGCGGTTTTTTGCCGCATCGCCTTTTCGCAAAGCGGCCCGCTCCAGGGCTGCAGCAACCCCAAGCAAAGGAAAAATCATGAAGATCAACGTTGGAAGCCTTGACCGCGTCTTGCGCATCGTGGCAGGCCTGGTGCTGATCGCCCTGGCAGCCACCGGTACCGTGGGCTGGTGGGGCTGGCTGGGCGTGGTGCCCCTGGCCACCGGCCTGTTCCGTTTCTGCCCTGCCTACACCTTGCTGGGCATCAACACCTGCCCCCTGAAGAAATAACAGCGCGGACACAGTACAGGGGCCGCTCCAGCCAGCGGCTCCGGCAGCGCTATTTCCGATCCCTGGGCATTGCCCCTTTTTTTGATGGAAATTCCTTCATGAGTACGTTTGACCATGCCGGCCTGATACACAACATCAATGAAAACCTGGCCCCGTTCCGCAAGGCCCAGCCCGACGCCATGCGCGGGTTTGCGCAGCTGGCGCAAGCCTCCATGGCCGAAGGCGCGATCAGCGCCAAACACAAGGAACTGATCGCCCTGGCCATTGGCGTGAGCCAGCATTGCTCGGGTTGCATCGGCTTTCATGTCAAAGCCCTGCTCAAGCTGGGCGCCACACGCGCCGAACTTGAAGAGATGCTGGCCGTGAGTGTTTACATGGGCGGCGGTCCGTCGCTGATGTACGCCGCCGAGGCCCTCAAGGCCTGGGACACCATGGCCGAAGGCCATGCCGCCTGAGTGCGCAGATGCTCGCGCACCGCGATGGGTGCGCGGGGTTCAGGCGCAAGCGCCCTGGGGTTGCGCATGGGCCTGCAGGTCATCCGTCTCGGTGGTGGTGGTGCGATGGCCATTCAGGCCCAGTTTGGCCAGCAGTTGCACATCGGCATCCACATCGGGATTGCCCGTCACCAGCAGCTTGTCGCCATAAAAGATCGAGTTCGCCCCGGCCATGAAACACAGGGCCTGCACGGCTTCACCCATCTGCTGGCGTCCCGCCGACAGGCGCACGCGCGCCTTGGGCATGGTGATGCGGGCCACGGCAATCACGCGCACAAAATCGAACGGATCGACGGGTTCGCTGTCGGCCAGCGGCGTGCCGGGTACGCGCACCAGGCTGTTGATCGGCACCGATTCGGGATACGGCTGCAGGTTGGCGAGCTGCGCAATCAGCCCCGCGCGGTGCACCGGCGCCTCGCCCATGCCCACAATGCCGCCGCAGCACACGCTGATGCCCGCGCTGCGCACATGCTGCAGGGTATCGAGCCGATCCTGGTAGGCGCGGGTGCTGACCACGTCGGTGTAGTACTCCGGGGCCGTATCGAGGTTGTGGTTGTAGTAATCGAGCCCCGCATCCTTGAGCGCCTGCGCCTGGTGCGATTCGAGCATGCCCAGCGTGGCGCAGGTCTGCAGGCCCAGGCCCTTCACGGCGCCGATCAGGGCGCTGACCTTTTCAATATCGCGGTCCTTGGGCGCACGCCAGGCGGCGCCCATGCAAAAGCGCGTGGCGCCCGCGTCCTTGGCGGCCTGGGCGGCGCGCACCACTTCATCCACTTCCATCAGCTTCTCAGCCTTCACGCCGGTGTCGAACTCGGCCGCCTGCGGGCAGTAGCCGCAGTTTTCGGGACAGCCACCGGTTTTCACCGACAGCAGCGTCGCCAGTTCGATGTCCCCCGCGGGCCAGTGCTGGCGGTGCACCGTCTGCGCCTCAAACAGCAAGTCCATCAAGGGCTTGTCGAGCAGGGCCTGGATGGCATCGACCGTCCAGGGGCCCTGGGTGGCAGCAGGGACTACGCGGCGGTGCAGCTGCAGGGGCTGGCTGGTGGAGGTGTTGGCGGTCGAGGGCATGCAGGGTCTTTCAGGGGCGAGGCAAATCAATGCGCACGAAGAAGAAAAAAATGTCTGCCAGTACCACTGGCACGACGGGTTTTGCTTGGACGGGCTTTACTTGGACGGGCTGGGCTGGTCGGGCGAGGCGGGAATGAAGCCCAGGGCTTTCAATTCTTCGTCGCTCAGCTCCAGCTCGGTCAATTCAGGTTGGCGGGGCTCGACGCCGCGGCGCCGCTCATAGCTGGTCGGTGGGCCTTGCTCTTGCTGCCTTCTGTCTTGTCCGCTGCGCCGGTCGATATTCTGACGTCGATCCATTTTCCCAATCCATCCAAAGGTGTTTCACAAACCCGGGCGCGCGCGCTCGGCAGCGCCGCCGGGCCATACCTTAACCCAGTGCGGTAATCACATCCGCCGGCGCCTGCACCAGTTCGATCAGCACGCCCTCACCCGCAATCGGGAACTCGTCGTTGCTCTTGGGGTGCAAAAAACAGATATCGTAGCCTGCCGCGCCCTTGCGTACGCCACCTGGCGCAAAGCGCACGCCCTGCGCGGTGAGCCACTCGACGGCGGCGGCCAGGTCGTCGATCCACAGGCCGATGTGGTTGAGCGGCGTGGTGTGCACGGCGGGTTTCCTGTCGATGTCGAGCGGCTGCATGATGTCCACCTCGACCTTGTGAGCGCCCTGCCCCATGGCCAGGATGTCTTCGTCCACATTTTCGCGCTCGCTCTGGAAAGTGCCCGTCTGGGTAAGGCCCAGCATGTCCACCCAGAGGGTTTTCATGCGCTGCTTGTCGGTGCCGCCAATGGCGACCTGCTGGATTCCCAGCACCCTGAAGGGGCGGAGTGTGTTCGTGCTTGCCATGGAGAAATGCCCTTGAATACTCTGTTTGGATAGCTGCCAACGCTTGACCATCAAGCGCCAGCAGCATATTTCATTGAAACTCCAGAATCACCTGGTCCACCGCCAGCGACTCGCCCTTGCCCGCCATGATCTTTCCCACCACGCCATCTTGCGCGGCGAAGAGGATGTTCTCCATCTTCATGGCTTCGATCACGGCCAGCTTTTCGCCGGCCTGCACCTTCTGGCCCGGCTGCACCGCCACATCGACCAGCAGGCCGGGCATGGGCGAGAGCAGGAACCGGGACAGATCGGGCGGCGCCTTGAACGGCATGAGCTGGTGCAGCCGTGCGCCCAGCTGCGACAGCACCAGGGCTTCGATCTGCGTGCCATTGTGTGCAATGCGCAGCGCCAGCGGGTTCTTGCCCACGCCACGCTCCACCTGGGCCGTGAAGCCCATGCCATTGCACTGGCCCTGAACGCGGATTTGTCCCAGGGTTGCCGTGCTGCTGATCTGATAGTTTTTACCGCCCACGGCGACTGCGCTGGAGCGCAATTTGCCTTCCATTTCGAAGTCGGTCACCGCCACGTCGTGGTGCTGGTTCTGGCCCTCGGCACCCAGCGTCACCACCACAAACTCTTCGCCCACCTTCACCTCGTGCCCGGCCAGCTGGCCGCTGATGCCCGAGGCGCGTGCACGGTAGCGGCGGTG
>JANJSZ010000003.1 GCA_024711405.1 Acidovorax sp. | reverse complement strand
CAGGCGCTGTGGGAGCAGCTGCAGTTCGCGCTCGACGGCGAGCCCGACCCGTGGTTCGAGTTGGACAAGGCGGCGGTAGACCAGCGGCAGTTCATCCCGATTGCCGCGGTCTGAAAGTTTTCATCTCAAAAGTGCCCTCAGCGTTTTACCGACAGGCGCAAGAAGCCACAAAGGAATAGCAATGACCGAATGGACATCCATCTGCCGCGTGGACGATATCCCCGTGCTGGGCTCGCGCCGCGTGGCCCGCGAAAAAGGCCTGGACGTGGCGGTGTTCCGCAGCGCGTCCAACGAAATCTTTGCCTTGCTCGACCGCTGCCCGCACAAGGGCGGCCCCCTGAGCCAGGGCATTGTTTTCGGCACCAGCGTGGCCTGCCCCATGCACAACTGGACCATTGGCCTGTGCGACTGCCAGGCCGCCGCCCCCGACGAGGGCTGCACGCCCCCATTTCAGGTGCGGGTGGAGGACGGCACCGTGCTGCTCAACACCCACGAACTGGCCCACCACGCCGTGAGCGAAACGCGCCCCATCGCAGGGCCGCAACGGCGCACCCCGGCCCCCCGCCAGCGTGATTCCACGCCAGCCCCGACGGTTTGACACGCTCCGCGGGCAGGACGGCATCCACCGCACCCTTGGCAACCCTGGCACTTCCAGACAGACCACAGAAAGAAACCCATGGCCTATCTCGTCCCCTCCGAATTCGTCACCAAAATGGTGGACGCCGGCGAATCCAAGATCTACATGTCCACCCGCGACGCCCTGATCCGCGCCTACATGGCGGGCGCCATCCTGGCGCTGGCGGCGGTGTTCGCCGTCACGGCCACCGTCATGTCGGGCTCGGCACTGGTGGGGGCCATCCTGTTCCCGGTGGGTTTTTGCATGCTCTACCTGCTGGGCTTTGACCTGTTGACCGGCGTGTTCGTGCTGACGCCGCTGGCCTGGCTGGACAAGCGCCCGGGGGTCACCATCCAGGCCATTCTGAAGAACTGGGGCCTGGTGTTCACCGGCAACTTCCTGGGCGCGCTGACCGTCGCCTTCATGATGTCCTTTATCTTCACCTATGGTTTTTCGGTGGCGCCGAATGAAATCGGCACAAAGATCGGCCATATCGGCGAGGCGCGCACCCTGGGTTATGCCCAATACGGCCTGATGGGCTGGCTCACCATCTTCATTCGCGCCATGCTGTGCAACTGGATGGTGTCCACCGGGGTGGTGGGCGCCATGATCTCCACCACCGTCAGCGGCAAGGTCATTGCGATGTGGATGCCCATCATGCTGTTCTTCGCCATGACCTTCGAGCACTCGGTGGTGAACATGTTCCTGTTCCCCTCGGGTCTGATGATGGGCGGCAACTTCTCGATCCTCGACTACTTCATCTGGAACGAAATCCCCGTGGTGCTGGGCAATCTGGTCGGCGGCCTGGCCTTTACCGGGCTCACGCTGTACGCCACCCACATCAAGACCGGCCCCAAGCGCAAACTCGTCTGAGCCCCCCGCATCACCCGGGTGCCAACGCGGCAATGCTCCTGCGGTCCCGAACCCGACACCCTGAACGAATGGCGGCCAATGAGCGACACCCTGAAAGTGAGCATTGGCCAGCATTCTGACAAGGGGCGCAAGGAGGTCAACCAGGATTTCCACGGCGCCTGCGTGCCCCAGGGGCTGGTATTGACCGCCAAGGGGGTGGTGGTGGCACTGGCCGATGGCATCAGCAGCAGCGATGTCAGCCAGATCGCCAGCGCCGCCGCGGTGCACGGGTTGCTCCAGGACTACTACTGCACCTGCGACGCCTGGAGCGTCAAGCGCTCGGCACAGTGCGTGCTGGCGGCCACCAACTCGTGGCTGCACGCACAAACCCAGCGCAGCCCCTACCGCTTCGACAAAGACCGGGGCTACGCCTGCACCCTCAGCGCGCTGATCGTCAAATCCACCACCGCACACCTGTTGCATGTGGGCGACACGCGCATCTACCGCGTGCAGGGCAAGGCACTGGAGCAGTTGACCGAAGACCACCGGGTACGCCTCCCGGACGGGCAGATCTACCTGGGCCGTGCGCTCGGGATTCAGCCGCAGCTGGAGGTGGACTACCAGGCCCTGCCGGTAGAGCCCGCAGACACCTTTGTGCTGACCACCGATGGGGTGCATGAACATGTCAGCGCCAGCTTCATCACGCAGGCCATTGAAACCCACGCAGACGATCTGGACCAGGCTGCCCGCACCATCGTGGACGAAGCCCTGCGCTGCGGCAGCGACGACAACCTGACCCTGCAGATCGTGCGCATTGATGCACTGCCCCACCAGGACGCCAGCGAACTGCAACGCCAGCGGGCCGCGCTGCAGTTGCCGCCCATCCTGGAGCCCCGTGCCCTGCTGGACGGCTACCAGATCGTGCGCGAGCTGCACGGCAGCCACCGCAGCCACATCTACCTGGCCATCGACACCGACAGCGGGCAGAAGACGGTGCTCAAAACACCCTCCATCGACCTGCAGGACAACGCTGCCCGCCTCGACCGCTTTCTGATGGAAGAATGGATTGCGCGGCGCATTCACAGCCCCCATGTGCTGCGTCCCGCCCCCTCGGAACGCAAGCGCGGGTACCTCTACGTGGCAATGGAATACGTGCAGGGACAAACCCTGACCCAGTGGATGATTGACCACCCCAGGCCCGAACTGTCGGCGGTGCGCGACATCGTGGACCAGATCGCACGCGGCCTGCAGGCCTTTCACCGGATGGAGATGCTGCACCAGGACCTGCGGCCCGAGAACATCATGATCGACACCTCGGGCACCGTGAAGATCATCGACTTTGGCGCGGTCCACGTCGCCGGCCAGGCCGAGAACGCGGCGCCCGGTGCCGGCGACACCGTTCCGGGCACCTTGCAATACGCGGCCCCCGAGTACTTTCTGGGCGAGCCCGGAACGCCGCAATCGGACCTGTTCTCGCTCGGCGTGATCACCTACCAGATGCTCACCGGGCGGCAGCCCTATGGCACGCAGGTGGCCGGGATCCGCACCCGGGCGGCACTCAGGAAGCTGCACTACGCCAGCGCGCTCGATGAACACCGCGCCATTCCGGCCTGGATGGACGCCGTGCTGCGGCGTGCCGTCCACCCCAACCCGCTCAAAAGGCAGGAAGCCTTGTCCGAGTTCGTGCACGATCTGCGGCAGCCGAGTGCGGCCTACCTCGGTCGCGCCCGCCCGCCACTGTATGAGCGCAACCCGATGGTGTTCTGGCGCACCATGGCGCTCGTGCTGGGGGCCGTCGTGGTGGTGTTGCTGGCGGTGATTCAACACCTGCGCTGACACCAGCGCGCCCCGGCGCGGCACGGCTGCGCGCCCGCTCACGCCACCCTCCCGTCCTGGAGCGCCCCGATGCACCACGCTGGTGCCAACCATCTGCCCGTGACCCACCCGGATCGGCGCCAGGTCGGTGCCAGGTGGCATGTGGGCTGGCACATGTATTGCGTTACCTGTGCGAAGGCCCCGGCAGGGGCCGGTGAACCCGGGGTGCAATGGCGCAGCCAGGGGGCACACGGACGAAGGCGTCTGCACCTGCGGTTTCAAAACCTCGAAGCCGCAGGGTGTGGGCGCTTTTTTTTGCGATTTTCCTTGGGGGCTTCGATGAAAAATTTCAGACAAACGATGGGGGACCCAGCGGACTTGTCCCTGGCGTACGGGGCAGAGTCCCTTGTCGTGCGTTCCATGCAGGAAACCCCATCCACCTGCCCCTACTGCGGTGTAGGCTGTGGTGTGATCATCGAAAGCAACGGCCCGCAGATCACCGGCGTGCGTGGCGACCCGAACCACCCCGCCAACTTCGGCCGCCTGTGCACCAAGGGCTCCACCCTGCACCTCACCGCCACCAGCACCCTCACCCTGCAGACCCGCCTGCTGCAACCACAGCACCGCGCGCAACGCGGCGGCAAGCCGCAGCCGCTGCCATGGGATGCAGCACTGGCCATGGCGGCCGACCGATTCGCCACCACCGTCGCACAGCATGGCCCCGACGCCGTGGGCTTCTACGTCAGCGGCCAGCTGCTCACCGAGGACTACTACGTCTTCAACAAGCTGGCCAAGGGCCTGATAGCCACCAACAACATCGACACCAACTCGCGCCTGTGCATGAGCAGCGCCGTGGCCGGCTACAAAGCCACGCTGGGTGCCGATGCGCCGCCTGCCTGCTACGACGACGTGAACCACGCACAGTGCCTGTTCATCGTGGGCAGCAACGCGGCCTGGGCGCACCCCGTGCTGTTTCGCCGCATCGAAGACGCACGCGCCGCCAACCCGGGCATGAAGGTCATCGTGGCCGACCCGCGCCGCACCGACACGGCCGGCATGGCCGACCTGTTCCTGCCCCTCCAGCCCGGCAGCGACGTGATGCTGTTCAACGGCATGCTGCACCTGATGCTGTGGGAGGGCTGGGTCGATGCCAGCTACATCGCCGCGCACACCACGGGCTTTGACGCGCTCAAGGCCCTGGTGCGCGACGCCACGCCCGAGCGCGTGGCCCAGGTGTGCGGCATCTCGGTGGCCGATCTGACCACCGCCGCCCAATGGTTTGCCACGGGAGCCACAGGCGATCCGCAACGTCGCAAGGCCACGCTCAGCCTGTACTGCCAGGGCCTGAACCAGAGCAGCAGCGGCACGGCCAAGAACGCCGCACTCATCAACCTGCACCTGGCCACGGGCCAGATCGGCAAGCCCGGCGCGGGCCCGTTCAGCCTGACGGGCCAGCCCAACGCCATGGGCGGGCGCGAGGTGGGCGGCCTGGCCAACTTGCTCAGCGCGCACCGCGATCTGGCCAACCCGGCACACCGCGCCGAGGTGGCCGCGCTGTGGGGCGTGGCCGATGTGCCCAGCCAACCCGGCAAGACAGCCGTGGAAATGTTCCAGGCCGCCGCCGACGGCGAGATCAAGGCGCTGTGGATTGCCTGCACCAACCCCGCGCAAAGCATGCCCGACCAGGCCACCGTGCGCCGAGCCCTGCAGCGCGCCGAGTTCGTGGTGGTGCAGGAAGCCTTTGCCACGGCCGAAACCTGCGCGTACGCCGACCTGCTGCTGCCCGCCACCACCTGGGGCGAGAAGACCGGCACCGTGACCAACAGCGAGCGCCGCATCTCGCGCGTGCGCTCTGCCGTGCCCGCACCTGGCCAGGCGCGCCACGACTGGGCCATTGCGGTGCAGTTTGCGCACCAGCTGGAGGCACGCCTGCGCCCCGGCCAGCCCACCCTCTTCCCCTATGCGACCGACCACGCCGACGCAGGTGCCGAGGCCGTGTGGAACGAGCACCGTGCAAGCACGCGCGGGCGCGACCTCGACATCACCGGCTTGTCGTGGGAAACGCTTGAATCCCAAGGCCCGCAGCAGTGGCCGTTCGCTGCGGACGCCGCCACGGGCAAGGCCCGCCTGTACGAAGACGGCATCTTCCCCACCACGGATGGTCGCGCGCGTTTTGCAGCCCATGCGTGGCAGCCCACCGCCGAGCCCCGCGAGTCACGCTACCCCTTCAGCCTGACCACCGGCCGCCTGCGCGACCAGTGGCACGGCATGACCCGCACGGGCACTCTGGGACGCCTGTTCGGCCATGTGGCCGAGCCCAGCGTGCAGCTGCACCCGCAGGACATGGAGCGGCGCGGCCTGCACAACGGCGACCTGGTGCATGTCACCAGCAAACGCGGCTCCATCGTGGTGCCCGTGCAGGCCGATGCCACGCTGGGCCTGTCGCAGGCCTTCATGGCCATGCACTGGGGCAGCGAATTCCTGAGCGGCAGCTCCTCCACCGGCGAGCGGCTGGCGGGCGTGAACGCACTCACCACCTCGGTGTTCTGCCCCACGTCCAAACAGCCCGAGCTGAAACATGCCGCCGTCAAGGTGCTCAAGGCCGAGCTGCCCTGGATGCTGCTGGCCATGGCCTGGCTGCCGGATGACAAAGCACAAGCAACGCGCGAAGCCTTGTCCGCGCTGATGGCGCAGTTTCCATTTGCCAGTTGCGTGCCCTTCGGCAACGCCACCCCGCTGGATGATCCGGGCCGCGAGCGCACCGGCGTGCTACTGCGCGCAGCCGCGCACGAGGCACCGCCCGAAGCACTGGTCACGCAGATCGAAGCCCTGCTGGGCCTGGCGGGCGCCGACACGCTGCGCTACGCCGACAAGAAGCGCGGCCAGCGCCGCGCCGCGCGCCTGGCGCGCCAGGGTGAAGCCACCACGCTCGAAGGCATGGTGCTGGCCGGCGACACCAGCGCCGAGGGCTGGCTCAAGACCCTGCTGCAAGAGGAACTGCCCGCGCAAACCTATGGCCGCCTGCTGCTGGTGCCCGGCGCCAAGGCCCCGGCAGCAGTGCAGTCGCGCGGCAAGCCGGTGTGCACCTGCTTCAACGTGACCGATGCCGCCATCACCGGCGCGCTGGCGCATTGCCACGGCACCGACAACGACCGCCTGGCCCAGTTGCAGGGCCAGCTGCGCTGCGGCACCCGCTGCGGCTCGTGCCTGCCCGAGCTCAAGCGCATGGTGCGCAGCACGGGGCCGCTGGCCGCCAATCCCGCTCCCGCACAGGCCACCATATAACCAGAAGTTCGCTGGATTGCAGGAAAATAGCCGTCCACCCCACCACGACCACACCAGGACTTGTGCAATAGGGCTCCGGCCAGGCCTTTCGGCGCAGACAGTACAAGCGTACGGCCAGCCGAAATAACGACGCCAGAGCCCTCTTTCACAAGTCCCGCCACCAAAAACCATGGGTATCAGCCAGTACATCAAGGAAATCGGCCGCGGCCCGCGCGGCTCCAAGCCCCTGACGCGCGAGCAGGCGGCCGATCTTTTCGGCCAGGTGCTCGATGGCACGGCCTCCGACCTGGAGATCGGCGCCTTCTGCCTGGCCATGCGCATCAAGGGCGAAACGCCCGAGGAAATGTGCGGCTTTCTCGACGCCACGCACAGCCGCATGGCATTGCTGCCCGCCAGCGACCGCCCCCTGATCGTGCTGCCCAGCTACAACGGCGCGCGCAAGCTGCCCGTGCTCACACCCCTGCTGGCGCTGCTGCTGGCACGCGAGGGCCTGCCCGTGCTGTTGCATGGCATGCGCACCGAGGCGCGCCGCACCCTGGCATCGGATGTGCTGCTGGCGCTGGGTGTTCCTGCGCTTACGGCTCCTGAAAAAATCGCCAATGGCCGCGTGGCCCACATCGAGACCCAGCACCTGCACGCCGGCCTGGCGCGCCTGCTGAAGGTGCGCGAGGTGGTGGGGCTGCGCAACGCGGGGCACAGCGCCGTGAAGCTGATGAACCCCTGCGCAGGCGCCGCCGTGGTGGTGACCAGCTACACCCATCCCGAGTATTACGAGATGCTGCAGGCCACCTTTGGCGCGCTGCACATGACCGCCCTGCTCTCGCGCGGCCTCGAAGGCGAAGTGGCGGCAGACCCGCGCCGCACGCCCCGCTACGACGCCTTTGTGGCCGGTGTGCACCAGCTGCTGCAAGAACAGCAACCCGGCACCGCAGCCGAGGTGCCCGGCCTGCCCACCGCGATTGACATCGAGACCACGGCGCGCTACACCCGAGACGTACTGGACGGCCGCCTGCCCGTGCCGGCGGCGCTGGCGCAGCAGGTGGAACACATCTTGCATCTGGCTGCGCAAACCACACTGCCGACACCATGAAAACCACCCCACCCCCCGCCAGCCCGCCGCCAGCCACCTTCCAGGGAACCTGCACGCTGGTGGGCGCGGGCCCGGGCGACCCCGAGCTGCTCACTCTCAAGGCCCTCAAGGCCATCCAGGCGGCCACCGTGCTGCTGGTGGACGACCTGGTGAGCGACGCCATCGTGGCCCACGCATCGCCCATGGCGCGCATCGTCTACGTGGGCAAGCGCGGCGGCTGCAAGAGCACGCCGCAGGCCTTCATCGAAAAGCTGATGCTGATGGCCGTGAACGAAGGCGAGAACGTGGTGCGCCTCAAGGGCGGCGACCCGTTCATCTTTGGCCGGGGCGGCGAAGAGGTGGAGCACCTGCGTGCAGCGGGCGTGCAGGTCACCGTCATCAACGGCATCACCGCGGGCCTGGCAGGCCTGACCTCACTGGGCGCACCGCTCACCCACCGCGCACATGCGCACGGCGTGGTGTTCGTCACCGGCCACGCCAAGCCGGGCGACGCGGGCACCGACTGGCGCCAGCTGGCTGCGACGGCGCGCGATGCCAAGCTCACGCTGGTGATCTACATGGGCGTGAGCGGCGCCGCGCATATCGAGCACGAGCTGCTCACCGGCCTGCCCGCCGGCACGCCCGTGGCCATCATCCAGCACGCCAGCCTGCCGCACCAGCGGCATGCCGTGGCCACGCTGGGCACGCTGCAGGCCACCATCGCACGCGAGGGGCTGGCCAGCCCTTCCGTCATTGTGGTCGGTGATGTGGTGCACGGCGTGGCGGCAGCGGCAAGCGCGGCGGACGCGACCCCGGCCGCCACGAAGCGCCGGGTGTCAGGCTGAGGCTTTTATCCTCCCCAGGAAAACCGGTGCCACGGGGCCGCAAGGTCGCGCGCAGTGCTAGCATCGCGGCCGCGTGGTGCACGGGTTGCCGATCACCGCGCAGAAAGTTCTGCCTTTGACTTCCCGCGTTGCGCACCCGGCTGTGGTGCTGGCCCTGTCTTTTCTCAGCGTGATTGCGCTGGGCACCCTGTTGCTGATGCTGCCTTTCGCGCACGCGCAGGCGGGTGAAAGCGCGCCCTTTCTCACCGCGCTGTTCACCGCCACATCGGCGGTCTGCGTGACCGGGCTGGTGGTGGTGGACACGGGCACCTACTGGAGCGGCACGGGCCAGGCCGTCATCATGGGCCTGTTCCAGATCGGCGGCTTCGGCATGATGACCTCGGCCACGCTGATGGGCCTGCTGATCAGCGGGCAGATGCGCATCCGCACGCGGCTGCTGCTGCAGGCCGAAACCCACTCGCTGGCGCTGGGCGACGTGAAAAGCGTGGCCAAGCTCGTGCTCAAGGTGACGGTGGCCGTGGAACTGGCCATGGCCCTCGCACTGTGGCTGCGGTTTGCACTGGGCTATGGCATGCCCTGGGGCGATGCGGCATGGCACGGGCTGTTCCATTCCATCTCGGCGTTCAACAACGCGGGCTTTTCCACCTGGGGCGACAGCGTGATGGCGTACTCGGGCGATGCCCTGGTGCTGGTGCCACTGATGCTGGCCATCGTGATCGGCGGCCTCGGGTTTCCGGTGCTGCACGAGCTGCTGGCCGAGCGCGGGCGCAAGCGGCCCATCTGGTCCATGCACACGGCCATCACCGTGTGGGGCTCGCTGGCGCTGGTGGCGCTGGGCGCCGGGGTCGTCCTGCTGACGGAGTTCGACAACCCCGGCACGCTGGGCCCCATGGGCTGGTCGCACAAGGCGCTGGCGGCGCTGTTCACCTCCATCTCGGCACGCACGGCGGGCTTCAATGCCATCGACATCGGCGCGCTCACCACCGAATCGCTGGCGCTGCACTATGTGCTGATGTTCATTGGCGGCGGCAGCGCGGGCACCGCCGGCGGCGTAAAGGTGACCACCTTCTTCGTGCTGGTGCTGGTGGTGTGGAACGAGATCCGCGGCCACCGCGACGTGGAGTTCCGCGGCCGCCGCATCGCCGACTCGGTGCAGCGCCAGGCCATCACCATCATGGTGCTCAGCGCGGCCGTCGTCTCGCTGGCCCTGCTGCTGATCCTGCCGCTGACGACGCTGCCCCTGGAAAAAGTGCTGTTCGAGGTGGTCTCCGCCTTTGGCACCGTGGGCCTGTCCACCGGCATCACGGCCGAGCTGCCGCCCGGCGCCCAGTCCATCATCATTGCGCTGATGTTCGTTGGCCGCGTGGGCGTGGTCACGCTGGCCGTGGCCCTGGCCACGAACCAGATCCGCCGCAACTACCGATACCCCGAGGAGAAACCGATTGTTGGATAAATCCGTCAAACACCTGTCCGGCAGCGTGGTCGTCATCGGCCTGGGCCGCTTTGGAACGGGCGTGGCCAAATCGCTGGTGGAGCTGGGCCACGATGTGCTGGCCATCGAGCACGATGCCGATACGGTGCAGTCGCTGTCGTTGGTGCTGCCCCATGTGGTGCAGGGCGACGCCACCGACCTGGAAACCCTGCGCCAGCTGGCCGTGCCTGACTTCGCACACGCGGTGGTGAGCATCGGCGGCGACCTGGAAGCCAGCGTACTCACCATCCTCAACCTGAGCCAGCTGGGCCTCAAGGACATCTGGGCCAAGGCCATCGACCCGCAGCACGGCCGCATCGCAGAGCGGGTGGGTGCGCACCATGTGGTGTACCCCGAGGCCGACATGGGCGAGCGCGTGGCCCACCTGGTTACCGGCAAGATGATCGACTTCATCGAGTTCGACGACGGCTTCGCCATCGCCAAGACCCGAGCGCCCATGGAAACGCACAACAAGCCCCTGTCGCAGTCCAACGTGCGCAAGCGCCATGGGATCACCGTGGTGGGCATCAAGCGGCGCCACGTCGACTTCATCTATGCCAAGGCCGAGACCGAGGTCAAGCCTGGCGACCACCTGATCGTGGCGGGCCCCACGCGCATGGTGGAACGCTTCGCGTCGCTGTACTGAGCGGCGCGGGCCGGCCGGCGTGGGTGCCGCCATCGACGCCTTCGCGCAACCGGTGGCCAAGGTGCTGTCGGCCATCACCAGCGATGGCTGCCGGGCTCTCGCGGCAGGCCGTGTCGCTGGGGCGCGCGGCTGCAACGCGGCTTGAGAGCCGGTGAGGGCGGAGCCGATCAGCCCTCTGTCGTCTCCCGCACCTGCCGGAAGCGCTCGGCCAGCTCCTTGCGCAGCGACTTGCGCAGCAGCGCCGCCTCCCAGCGGCGCCGCTCATCGGCGGTCGAGGGTATGAGGGGCGGCACCGCCACGGGCTTGCGCGCCTCGTCCACCGCCACCATGGTGAAAAAGCAGCTGTTCACATGCCGCACCACCTTCGCGCGGATGTCTTCGGCCACCACCTTGATGCCCACTTCCATCGACGAACTGCCCGTGTAGTTGACGCTGGCCAGAAAGGTCACCAACTCGCCCACATGGATGGGCTGCAGAAACATCACCTGGTCCACGCTCAGCGTGACCACGTAGCAGGCCGAGTAGCGGCTGGCGCAGGAATACGCCACCTGGTCGAGCAGCTTCAGGATGGCCCCGCCATGCACGTTGCCCGAAAAATTGGCCATGTCGGGGGACATCAGCACGGTCATGCTGAGCTGGTGGGAGGGGATGTTCATGCCGCCCATTGTCGCCTACCGCCGGCCAAAATCGGCGGTCTGCGCAGCACCTACACTGCAGGCCATGCAGATGTTTGACGTGGTGATCGTGGGTGCCGGTGCTGCCGGCCTTTTTTGTGCCGGCCAAGCGGGCCAGCGTGGCCTCCAGGTGCTGCTCATCGACCACGCCGACAAGGTGGCCGAAAAGATCCGCATCTCGGGCGGCGGGCGCTGCAACTTCACCAACCGCGACCTCGACCCTGCCGCGCCGCACAAGCACTTCGTGGGACAGAACCCGCAGTTCTGCCGTTCGGCGCTCTCGCGCTACACCCCGTCGGACTTCATCACCCTGGTGCAGAAGCACGGCATCCCCTTCCATGAAAAGCACAAGGGCCAGCTGTTTGCCGACCGTTCGGCCGAAGACATCATTGCCATGCTGCTGGCCGAATGCGCCGCCGGTGGGGTGACGCACTGGCAGCCTTGTGCCGTCAAAAACATCATATTTTCGGCCTCTGGCGCAGATCCATCCAGCGCTGGCAGCTATCACATCCATACCGATAGAGGCCCCGTGCAAGCGCGTTCGCTGGTGGTCGCCACCGGCGGCCTGTCGATCCCCAAGATCGGCGCCACCGACTTCGGCTACCGGCTGGCGCAGCAGTTCAGCATCCCGCTCATCGAGCGCCGCCCGGGCCTGGTGCCGCTGACGTTTGATGGCGCGGGCTGGGCGCCGTATGCGCAACTGTCTGGCCTGGCGCTGCCGGTGCAGATCAGCACCGGTGCCAAGAAAAATCGCATGGCCTTTGACGAAGACCTGCTGTTCACCCACCGCGGGCTCTCGGGCCCGGCAGTGCTGCAGATCTCCAGCTACTGGCAAGAGGGCCAGCCCCTGGCCATCGACCTCGCGCCCACGGTGGACTTGCCCGCAGCGCTGGCGCAGGGCAAAGCGCGTTCGAAGAAACTGATTGCCAACGAACTGGCCACCCTGGTCCCGAGCCGCCTGGCCGATGCCTGGGCCAGCCGCGAGGCGGACTGGCAGCGCCCCATCAACGAAGCCTCGGACAAGGCCCTGGCCCGGCTGGCCGAGCAGCTGGCGCGCTGGGAGCTCACCCCCACCGGCACCGAGGGCTACAAGAAAGCCGAGGTCACGCTGGGCGGCGTGGACACGCGCGCGCTGTCGCAGCAGACCATGGAATGCAAGACGCAGCCGGGCCTGTATTTCATTGGCGAGGTGGTCGATGTGACGGGCTGGCTGGGCGGCTACAACTTCCAGTGGGCCTGGGCCAGCGCCCATGCGTGTGCGCAGGCGCTGGGAGCGACACCCCCGTGAGGCCCTGCGCCCCCCCGTGCAGCCACCAGAAGCGGCAGCCCGTGACCGGCCAAGCCTGTGCAACGCCCGTTTGACCGCTACGCAGCCGCCACCTCCCGCCCCTGCATCGCCTGCGGTGCGTGCTGTAGCGCCCAGACCTCCAGCGCTGGCGCTGGCAGCGGGCGGCTGAAGTGGTAGCCCTGCAACTCCTCGCAGTCCAGCGCGCTCAGCACCTTGGCCGTGGCCAGGTCTTCCACGCCCTCGGCCACTATCTTGAGGCCCAGCGTGTGGCCCAGGGCGATGATGGCGCTCGTGATAGCCATGTCGGCGGGGTTAGCCAGCATGTCGCGCACAAAGGACTTGTCCACCTTGAGCCGGTCGATGTCAAAGCGCTTGAGGTAGGCCAGGCTGGAATACCCGGTGCCGAAGTCGTCGATGGACAGTTGCACGCCCAGCGCCTTGAGGGCCGCCAGCTGCTGCTCGGCGGCATGGGCGTTTTCCATCAACTGCGATTCTGTGATCTCCAGCTCCAGGCGATGGGCAGGCATGCCGGTGCGGGCCAGCAGCGCCTCGATGTCGGTCACCAGCGACGGGGCTGCCATCTGCGCGGCCGACAGGTTGACCGAGATCGACGCCCGGGCCAGCGGGTGCGGCACCACGGCGTCGCCCGGACCCGTATCCAGCGCCAGCTGTTGCCAGCGAACCCACTGCTCGCAGGCCTGCTGCAGCACCCAGCTGCCAATGGCACGGATCATGCCGGTCTCTTCGGCGATGGGGATGAATTCGCCGGGCGGTATGGACCCCAGCACCGGGCTGGTCCAGCGCAGCAGGGCCTCCACGCCCAGCAGCTGGGCGCCCTGGGCGCTCAGGCGGGGCTGGTAGTGCAGGCTCAGTTCGTTGCGCTCCAGCGCACGGCGCAGCTGCAGCTCCATGGTCTGGCGTGCCACGGCGCGCTGGTTGGTCTCCATCGAATAGAACAGCGCCCTATCGCGGCCGGTGGTCTTGGCCTCGTACATGGCGGCGTCGGCGCGGCGCATCAGCTCGTCGATGTCGCTGCCGTCGTCGGGGTGCACGGCAATGCCCACGCTGCACGACACATTCAGCTCGTGCCCGTCCACCGGATGGCTCTGGCGGATGAGCGGGATCAGCCGCCGCTCCACCAGCTGCTGCACATCCTCGCACCCGGCCACGTCGCGCATCACCACCACAAACTCGTCGCCCCCCAGGCGGCTCACGGTGTCGCGGCTGCGCACGGCCTGGGTGAGGCGCGCGGCCACCGAGCGCAGCAGGCCGTCGCCAATGTGGTGGCCCAGCGTGTCGTTGATGGCCTTGAAGCGGTCCAGGTCGATGAACAACACCGCCACCTTTTCGCCCGTGATGGATGCCTCTTCCAGCGCCATCTGCAGGCGCTGCTCGCACAGCGAGCGGTTGGGCAGCTCGGTGAGCACGTCGTGGTGGGCCAGGAACTGGATGCGCTCCTCGCTGCGCTTACGGTCGGTGATGTCGATGGCAATGCCGATGTGGTTGGCCACTGCGCCGCCCTTGCTCTTGCCCTCGCGCAAGGCCGACACCATGAGCCAGGCCGGGTAGGTTTCGCCCGAGCGGCGGCGAAA
>JANJSZ010000181.1 GCA_024711405.1 Acidovorax sp. | reverse complement strand
ACATTGGCTCGAAGGAAAACAGCGATTATGAACTTTGATCTGAAGACGCTGGCGCTGCCAGCAGCGGCAACCGAAAAATGCGATCTCCTGGTCGTATTGGTCCCCGAGGGCTTCAGGCCGGGACTGGATGCCTTGTCGGTGCTCGTGGACCATGCGCTCAAATGTGGCGATCTCGATACCAAAGCAGGAAAGAACCTGCAACTCTATCTGGCACCGGCCTTGAGCGCGCGCCGTGTCGTTTTGCTGGGGGCTGGCAATGGTTCGGCCCGCGCCGTTCGTCTTGCGCTGCAGGCCATCGCCGCAAGTTTCAGGTTGCCCCAGGTCAAGCGTGCAGTGGTTTGCTTTGCTGGGGATGCCCAGGCAGGTGGGGTATGCGCTGCCGTGCAGGCAGTGGCGGATGCCAGTTATGTTTACACCACCACCAAGTCCAAGGCGGAAGCACGCACCTTGAACCGGTTGGTGATCGGTGTCCCCCGTGCAGAGGCGGTTCGCGAGGCTTTTGCGCAAGGAGTTGGATTGGTGGGGGGCGTGGAATTTGCCAGGGAATGGGGGAACCGTCCGGCTAACCACGCAACGCCGAGTCTTTTGGCCGAAGCCGCCAAGTCCCTTGCGGGGCAACCCCGCATCCAGTGCAAAGTGCATGGTCCCACCGACGTGGCCCGTCTTGGCATGGGTGCATTCATCGCTGTCGCGCAAGGTTCGGAGGAGCCGCTGCGGTTGATCGAGCTGCGATACAGCGGTGCGGGCAAGACCGAGGCACCGGTTGTGTTGGTGGGTAAGGGCATCACTTTTGATACCGGCGGCATTTCCATCAAGCCCGCTGCCGAAATGGATGAAATGAAGTTCGACATGTGTGGCGCAGCGAGTGTGCTCGGTGTGTTTCGTGCACTTGGAGAATTGCAACCTGCGATCAATGTGGTTGGCCTCATTCCCGCCTGTGAGAACATGCCGGATGGTCGGGCTGTGAAACCCGGTGACGTTGTCTCCAGCATGAGCGGTCAGACCATTGAAGTGTTGAATACGGACGCGGAAGGTCGGTTGGTTCTGTGTGATGTCTTGACCTACGCCGCGCGTTTCAAGCCTGCGGCATTGGTGGACATCGCCACCTTGACCGGGGCCTGTGTGATTGCTTTGGGGGGCGTGCGCAGTGGACTCTTTTCCAACAACGACGCGCTTGCCGCAGCCCTGTCAGTGGCCGGGGAGGCGGCTGAGGACCTTTGCTGGCGCATGCCGCTGGACGAGGACTACGCCGAGGGCTTGAAGAGTAATTTCGCGGACATGGGCAATGTGGCGGGGCGGGCGGGGGGATCTATCACCGCGGCCAAGTTCCTGCAGCGTTTTGTGGGAGAGCTTCCATGTGCGCACCTCGACATCGCCGGAACTGCATGGAAAGGGGGGGCCGCAAAGGGCGCCACTGGTCGGCCTGTTGGGTTGCTGATGCATTACCTACTGGGCCATGCGCAGCAGTTGTCTGCGCAGAATGCGAGGAAAGAGGGTTCACCCGCGCAGCCAGCAAAGCGCAAGGGCCGCTCAAAGCCCGACTGAGATCGGTATGACCGAAATATCTTTCCACTTCAATGCGCCTGACAAACTGGTCTACGCATGCCGGTTTGCACGCAAGGCACAACGCAGTGGCGTGCGGCTCTTGATCACCGGTCCTGCGGACATTCTGGCGGAACTGGACGGAATGCTCTGGAACATGATGCCTCAGGATTTTCTGGCGCATTGCCGCAGTGATGCTGGGGACGAGCTTTTGCGTTACTCGCCCGTGGTGCTCGCTCTGGATGCGCGGCAAGCGCCGCACCAAGAGATGCTGCTCAACATGGGAGGTGCAGTCCCTGAAGGGTTTGGTAGTTTTGCGCGTTTGGTCGAGGTGGTGAGTGCCACGGATGAAGCGGACCGGCGTGGAGCGCGAACCCGCTGGCGCCACTATGCATCGCGAGGGTATTCCATCATCCGCCATGATCTGGTATCGAAAGCTGACTGATGCCTCTTCCTCCCAAGTCGCTCCCTCGTTTTGTGCCCACCCTCACTGACGTGGTACAGGGGGCCGACGTGCTCCCCGTTTCAGTGCCACTGGCGCAACCAGCGGCATCGCCTCTGGCGGTCGAACCCTTCATTGCGAAACCTGCGCCATCGCCCCAGTTCGGGGTTTCGCCTCCTGCAGTGCCTGTGCAGACGTTGGACAGGAACGCGGCGGGTAATCACGGAGTTCGGCCCATCCAGTCATCCCCCCGCCCGGTACCGCCCTTGCCGCAGGGCATGGAAGAGTACATGGTGCACCGAGTGATGCAGCGCGTCGATGGCGTGCTGGATCAGCGGTTGCGTGAGGCGATTGCCCTGGTGATACAGGAGCAGACACGCTCCGTGCTGCCCCGCCTGCGGGAAGAGATTGAATCGGTGGTGCGGCATGCGGTCTATGAGGCGGTGGCCGACGAATTGGCCGCCGGCGCTTCGTCGCAGCCGGGGGGATGACAGGGTAACTCCCTGTGGTTTCCCGTGCATTTACGCGTGTTCCCTAGTGATCTGGCCCGTAAATTGCGATATGTTCACCTGCGTTGAGACACAAGAACTCTTCTCAGCGTTTATCTTTACTGGAGATTGATATGCAATTGAAGTTGAAACTGACCGCGGTTGCTGCTATCGCGGCTGTTGCTGGTATGGCCTCTGCACAAGAGCAAGTGGTCAAGATCGGCCATGTGGCTCCGGTTTCCGGTGCGCAAGCCCACTACGGCAAGGACAACGAAAATGGCGCGCGCATGGCCATTGAAGAATTGAATGCTCAGGGTATCACCATCGGTGGCAAGAAAATCAAGTTCGAGTTGCAAGCAGAAGACGATGCGGCGGACCCCAAGCAGGGCACGGCTGCTGCACAGAAATTGTGCGATGCCAAGGTGGCTGGCGTTGTGGGTCACCTGAACTCCGGTACGACCATTCCTGCTTCCAAGGTCTACAACGACTGTGGCATTCCTCATGTCACGGGTGCGGCCACCAACCCCAACCTCACGAAGCCTGGCTACAAGACCACCTTCCGCATCATTGCCAACGACAACGCCTTGGGTGCCGGACTGGCCTTCTACGCGGCTGACACGCTCAAGCTTAAGACCGTCGCCATCGTTGACGATCGCACGGCGTATGGCCAGGGTGTGGCCAACGTGTTCAAGAAGGTGGCTGCAGAAAAGGGCATGAAGGTGGTGGACGAGCAGTTCACGACCGACAAGGCCACCGATTTCATGGCCATCCTGACGGCTATCAAGTCCAAAAATCCTGATGCCATCTTCTTCGGCGGTATGGATCCCCAGGGTGGCCCGATGCTGCGCCAGATGGAGCAACTGGGCATGGGCAACGTGAAATATTTCGGTGGTGACGGTATCTGCACCTCCGAAATCGCCAAGTTGGCTGCCGGTGCCAAGACGCTGTCCAATGTGGTGTGTGCCGAAGGCGGCGCGTCACTCGACAAGATGCCCGGCGGCAAGGCATGGAAGGCCAAGTACGATGCCAAGTATCCAGGCCAGTTCCAAGTCTACAGCCCCTACACCTATGACGCCACGCAATTGATCGTGGACGCCATGAAGCGCGCCAATTCGGTGGACCCCAAGGTCTATACCCCCGAATTGCTCAAGTCGCAATTCAAGGGCGTGACCTCCACGATCGCATTTGAGCCTAACGGCGAAATGAAGAACCCCGCCATCACACTGTATGTGTACAAGGACGGCAAGAAGACCCCTCTGAACTGAATTCAGAGGCACCTTGGCAGCATCTCTGGGTGCTGCCCACCTACCAAAATGGCTTCCTGAAGGAAGCCATTTTTTATAGATGCCTGCCCAATCCACAACGACGGGAGCGGGCGGCTGCGCCAATACTCAGCGCCGGACCTGCAGTGCGCCCGGGTTCACGATATTCGTAGGTGTACCCTTGATGTAGTTCACCACGTTGTCGAAGGCAGCACCGAAATACAACTCGTAGCTGTCCTGCTCGACGTAACCGATGTGGGGTGTGCAGATACAGTTTTCCAGGCGCAGCAGGGCATGGCCTTGCAGGATGGGTTCGCTCTCAAACACATCAACGGCCGCCAAACCGGGGCGTCCTCGGTTCAGCGCTGCAATCAGGGCGTCAGGTTCAATCAATTCAGCGCGCGAGGTATTGACCAGCAGTGCGGTGGGCTTCATGCACGACAGGTCTTCCAGCGAAATGATGCTGCGGGTTTCATCATTGAGTCGCAGGTGCAGAGAGAGCACATCGCACTGCGAGAAGAACTCTTCCCGGTTGGTGGCCGCCTGGTATCCATCGGACAGGGCCTGGGCGCGGGAGGCCTCACGACCCCACACGCGTACGTTCATGCCAAATGCCCAGCCGTAGCCGGCCACCAGTTGTCCTATACGGCCATAGCCCCAGATGCCCAGTGTTTTTCCTCGCAGTACGCTGCCGATGCAGAAGTTGGGGGGCATCGAGGCCGTTTTGAGGCCGGACTGCTGCCAGGCGCCATGTTTGAGATTGGCGATGTACTGGGGCAAGCGCCGCATGGCTGCCATCACCAGCGCCCAGGTAAGTTCAGCCGGCGCCACAGGTGAACCCACACCTTCGGCCACGGCGATGCCGCGCTCGGTGCACGCAGTCACATCGATATGGCTGCCGATCTTGCCGGTTTGGGCAATCAGTTTCAGTCGAGGCAGTTTTTCGACCAGCTGGCGCGTGATCTGGGTGCGTTCACGCACCAGCACGATGATGTCTGCATCCTTCAGGCGCACCGCCAGTTGCCCCTGACCTTTCACCGTGTTGGTGTAGACCTTTGCTGAGTAGGGATCGAGCCGGCTTGCGCAATGGAGTTTGCGCACCGCATCCTGATAGTCATCCAGAATCACAATATTCATCCCGCCATTGTGCCTTGGCGGGGGCTGGTCGGAGGTCTTGCCGCCCCTAGGCTCTCGAACAGAATGCAACGCTTTGTGGCACCCGTTGCGCCAGAGCTGGGGATGTGGGCCTCAGTGGCATGTTTCGCAAGCGGCCATGCGCTCCAGCTCGGCGCAGACATCGGCCATGCGGCCCGAGATGACCATGCGCCCGACCTCCGAGCGGGATGCCGGATGCAGAACGCGCACCGGGCGTCGGGTGCCTCGACGGCTTGCGGCGCCCGGTCCGGTGGTGGCGCAAGACGCACTGTGCATGCGAGCAGCGGGCTGACAGCCCGTGCTGCCTGACGCCGAACCTGCCACCTCTGGGACGATGCTGGCCACCGCGCAGGACGAAAGACCTTCGTGGCGCACGCCGGGTGTGCGAGCCGCGTGCGCAGGGCTGTGCGCAGGCGTGCAGCGCCTGGGATGCAGCCATTGCGCGAGGGTGTGAATCGGTTGAGATAGTGCAGAGAGTGCGAACAAGGCAAGTCCCATGTGAAAACTCCATGTATCAGGGGTTGAGCACAGGCAGGATTGCAGGGGGTGCGCGCTCTCAGGGCTGGAAAACCCGCCAGGGGCTTGCCAAACGCCCGCCACCTGAGGCGCGCAGCAGAGGATGGGGAATTACATGAGCATGGTGTTGCGGATCAAGCCCACGGCCAGGCCTTCAATCGCGAAAACCTCGCCTGGCTGAACCACAATCACGGGGTAATCGGGGTTTTCGGGCAGCAGCTCAATGGTGCTGGCCGTGCGACGCAGGCGTTTGACGGTGACATCGTCACCCAGCCTGGCCACCACGATCTGGCCGTTGCGGGCTTCCCGGGTGGATTGCACGGCTAGCAGATCGCCGTCCATGATGCCGGCGTCGCGCATGGACATGCCGCGCACCTTGAGCAGGTAATCGGGCTTGTGCTGGAAGAGGCTGTTTTCCACGCTGTAGGTCTGGTCCACATGCTCCTGCGCGAGAATGGGCGAGCCTGCCGCTACGCGGCCAATCAGGGGCAAGACCAGCTGCGACAATCCCGGGATAGGCAGGCTGAACTGGGTGCCGCGCGCCGCATTGATGGAGCGCACTGTGTCACCACGCAAGCGGATGCCGCGGGACGTGCCGCTGACCAGTTCGATGACACCCTTGCGGGCAAGGGCCTGCAGGTGCTCTTCTGCGGCGTTGGCAGACTTGAAGCCCAGCTCTGTGGCGATTTCTGCCCTGGTGGGCGGAGCGCCGGTGCGGGAGATGGCCACCTGGATCAGGTCCAGGATTTGTTGCTGGCGGGCCGTGAGCTTGGGGTTGTCGAGCATGGTGTTTCCAGTGCGTGCCACGTTGGTGGGGATAACTGTTTATTAATCCAGTAACTGTATTTTTCACCAGTTTTTCAAAGGATGCAAGTGAACACGCAAAAAATTGTGGTGCTGGGAACCGGTGGAACCATTGCTGGCACATCTGCTACCCGGGGCGACAACATTGGCTACACCGCCGCGCAGGTGGGTGTTGAGCAGTTGCTGCATGCGGTGCCCGGCTTGCAGGCAGCGGCCTGCGGGGAGTTGTTGGCCGAGCAGCTTGCACAGCTGGACAGCAAGGACATGGAGTTCAGCGTGTGGCAGACGCTGGCAGAGCGTTGCGCCAGCGCGCTCGCCGATCCCGAGGTGCGCGGCGTGGTCATCACCCACGGCACGGATACGCTGGAAGAGACCGCCTGGTTCTTGCACTCGGTGCTGGATGCCCGCAAGCCGGTGGTGTTGACCTGCGCGATGCGGCCCGCCACGGCCTTGACGCCTGACGGACCGCAGAACCTGCTCGATGCCGTCGCGGTGGCGGCGACTGCGGGGGCCCGGGGCGTCATGGTGGTGGCGGCCGGCGTGGTGCATGGCGCGCAGCGTGTGCAGAAGGTGCATCCCTACCGGGTAGATGCATTCAGTTCGGGCGAGGCCGGCCCGCTGGGCTGGGTGGAGGAGGGGGCGGTGCGTTTGGTGCAGGATTGGCCGTTGGCGCGATCAGTGCAAGCACAAGTTGCTCTTGAAAAGATAGTCAATTGCGTGCAATGGCCGCGCGTCGAGGTGGTGATGGGCTACGCTGGCGCAACGGGTGCGCTGGTGGATGCGCTGTTGCGCGATGGCGTGCAGGGCATCGTGGTGGCCGCCACGGGCAACGGCACGCTTCACCATGTGCTGGAATCAGCGCTGCTGCGCGCGCAGGCGGCGGGTGTGAAAGTAGTGCGTTCCACGCGCTGCCCGGAAGGCCAGGTGCTGCCCAGGCTTGGCGATGCGCTACCCGATTCCCGGGGCCTGTCTCCGGTGAAGGCACGCATCTCGCTGATGCTGGACCTGCTGTGGTGACCGCTTATCGCAGTGCCGCACCGGACGCACAGCCGGTGCGGATCGAGCGGAGGTTCAGCTCGCCAGGGCCTGCATTGCGCGTGCCGTGATTTCTTCGACACTGCCTGTGCCGCTGATGGCGCGGTATTTGGGGGCAGCGCCGGGTTCGGCCTGGGCCCAGTGGCTGTAGTAGTCCACCAGCGGGCGGGTCTGGTCGCTGTAGACCTGCAGGCGTTTCTTGACGGTTTCTTCCTTGTCGTCTTCGCGCTGGATCAGGTCTTCACCGGTCAGGTCGTCCTTGCCTGCCACCTTGGGTGGATTGAACTTGACGTGGTAGGTGCGGCCACTGGCGGGGTGCGAACGGCGACCGCTCATGCGCTCGATGATGGCGTCG
Organism: Acidovorax sp.; assembly: GCA_024711405.1. Taxonomy (GTDB): domain Bacteria; phylum Pseudomonadota; class Gammaproteobacteria; order Burkholderiales; family Burkholderiaceae_C; genus Acidovorax. The sequence goes on along the minus strand of JANJSZ010000181.1, from coordinate 8,196 downwards.
AACGGCACGTCGATTTCGAGCACGTAGTCGAGCTTGACGCCAGCCGCCTTCATGGCGTCGGCCTGTGGAATGGTGCGGGGAAAACCGTCGAACAGAAAGCCCTGGGCGCAGTCGGGTTGCGTGATGCGTTCCTTGACGAGGCCGATGATGATGTCGTCGCTGACCAGGGCGCCCGAATCCATCACGGCCTTGGCCTGCAGGCCCAGCGGCGTGCCAGCCTTGACGGCTGCGCGCAGCATGTCGCCGGTGGAGATTTGCGGGATGCCGTATTTCTGGCAGATGAACGTGGCTTGCGTGCCCTTTCCGGCACCGGGGGCGCCCAACAAAATCAGTCTCATGGAAATCCTCGAAGGTTAGAAATCGGCGGGCACGGCTGGTAGCAGGCGCAACGAAGGCCCAAGACGCAGTGCTTTCTTTGCGGGCAAGGATAGCATGTGCATGCCTTGCCCTGGCTTACTGGCGCGTCCCCAATCAGTGGCGGCGCACGGGGTTTCAGGCCAGCAGCGCGCGCACCCGATCCAGGTCGGCGGGCGTGTCCACGCCCGGGCCGGGAGCCTGCGCCGCGATGTGCACGGCAATGCGGTGGCCATGCCACAGGGCGCGCAACTGTTCCAGCGCTTCCACCACCTCGGTGGGCGCCTGGGCCAGGCCAGGAAACTGCCGCAAAAAGCCGGCGCGATAGCTGTAGATGCCGATATGGCGCAGCGGTGCGAACCCGTTCAGGGCCGCCACGCCCGGTGCAGCCTGGGCTGCGGCGCCTTGCCACCAGGACTGGCCCGCGTGGTCGCGGGCGTGCGGAATCGGTGCCCGGCTGAAATAGTGGGCCAGGCCCCGCGCGTCCAGCACGACCTTGACGACACTGGGGTTTTCGTAGTCGGCCAGGGTGTGGATGGCGTGGGCTGCCGTGCCCATGCTGGCTTCGGGGCGGGCGGGTAGCAGGTCCGCCACGGCGTCGATGAGCGCGGGGTCCATCAGGGGCTCGTCGCCCTGCACGTTGACCACCACGGCATCGCCGTCCAGCCCGAGCTGGGTGCAGGCTTCTGCCAGCCGGTCGCTGCCGCTGGCGTGGTCGGTGCGCGTGAGCAGGGCCTGCACCCCGTGGGCCTGGCAGGCCTGCAGGATGCGTGGGTCATCGGCCGCCACCACCACGCGGGCCGCGGCGCTCTGGGCGGCACGGCGGGCCACATGCACCACCATGGGCAGGCCGGCGATGTCGGCCAGGGGCTTGTCGGGCAGGCGGCTCGATGCCATGCGTGCCGGAATCAGCACCGTGAAGCCGGTGGCCGTGGCGGGGCTCACGCCTCCAGTTCCTGGTCGGTCAGGGTGCGCGCCTCGTTTTCCAGCAGCACGGGAATGCCGTCGCGCACAGGGTATGCCAGGCGGGCGCTGCGCGACACCAGTTCCTGGCGCTCGCGGTCATAGGTCAACGGACCTTTGGTGACAGGGCAGACCAGCAATTCAAGCAGTTTGGGATCCATGGCGGCGTTTTCCGGAAATCAGGCAGAGGGGGATGATAGCGGTGCGGTTCGCCACGCCGAAAGCCGGACATCGAGGGCGGCCATGAAGGCGGGATCGATCCAAACCTCCAGTGGCACCGCCAGCGCATCGGGATGCAAAGGCCAGAGCTTGACCGCGTCTTTTTCAGTGCAAATCAGTGCCAAGCGTTTATCGGAAAAACGCTTCCAGCGATTGAAATCATAGTGATCTGGCAGGGCTTCGGCGCCTGCCACCTGCAGGCCTTGCGCCCGCAGCATGGCAAAGAATTCTTCGGGCCGGGCAACTGCCGCCACGGCATGCACCGGACCGCCACGCAGCGAGGCCAGTGGCACCTGCCGGCCATCCGCGCGCAATGCATGGGGTGCCAGCCTGCGCTGCAGTGCAAAACTCGGCGCGGGCCCGGCGGGGGGCTGGCCGGCGTGCAGCACCCAGTCCACCGGCCTTGGCCAGGGCTCGCGCAGGGGACCGGCGGGCAGCAAAAAGCCGTTGCCCAGGCCGTCACTGTTGAAGACGCAGATCTCCAGGTTGCGCGCCAGGGCCAGGTGCTGCAGGCCGTCGTCGCACACCAGGATGTCAGTGCCGGGGTGGGCGGCGAGCAGCGCACGCGCCGCCGTGATGCGCTGGGGCGCCACGAAAACGGGTGCGCTGGTGGCACGGACAATCAGGGCGGGTTCATCCCCCCCTTCGAGGGCCGGGCTGTCGGGGCGCACCGCGCGGCAGTCGCGGGTGCTGCGGCCATAGCCGCGCGAGATCACGCCCGGCTGCCAGCCCTGTGCCTGCAGATGCCGCACCAGGGCAATCACCACGGGGGTCTTGCCCGCGCCGCCGGCAATCACGTTGCCCACCACGATGACCGGCACGCCTGGGTGTTCGGTGCGCAGCATGCGCAGTCGGTACAACGTGCGCCGCAGCGCCACCAGCGCGCCGTAGGCCAGGGACAGGGGCCACAAGGCCCAGGCTGCAGGCCCGCGCGAGCGCCAGATGCGTGCCAGGCCCGTAGGCTGCAGGCCACCGGTGGCCAGGTTGACCGCGGGGGAAGGAGAGGGCGGCTGCGGCCCGGAGGCAGCCATCGTGGCTAGCGGCCGTTGCCTGCGCGCGCGCCCGCCGACGACTGCGTGGCAAATGTGATCTGGCTCAGGCCCACGCGCCGTGCGGCCTCCATCACGGTCACCACCGCCTGGTGGGGCGCCGTGGCGTCCGCGCTGATGATGACCACGCTGTCGCGGCCGGCGCTGGCCGCCTGGCCCAGTGCACGGGCCACCGCATCCACGCCCTTGCCGTCGACGGCGGCCTTGTTGACGGCATAGCGGCCGTCGGCCGCCACGGCCACGATCACTTCCTTGGGATGGTCGCGCTGCTGCTCGGCGTCGGCCACGGGCAGCGTCAGCTGCAGCTCGGTGAACTTGCTGTAGGTGGTGGTCAGCATCATGAAGATGAGGATCACCAGCAGCACATCGATGAACGGGATCAGGTTGATCTCGGGTTCATCCTTGGCACGGGGGCGAAAGTTCATGCGCTCAGTCTTTCCGGCACCGCGGGGCGCTCATTTCGTTTTGCGCAGCCGCAGGATGTGGCGCACAAACTGCTCGGAGGCCAGCTCCAGCGTGAGCAGGTAGGCGTCCACGCGGCTGCGGAAATAGCGCCAGAAGATCAGCGCCGGAATCGCCACGATCAGGCCGAATGCCGTGTTGTACAGCGCAACCGAGATGCCATGTGCCAGCTGCGCCGGGTTGCCGCCGCCCATGGCCTGGCTGGCGCCGCCGGTGCCCACCTGCGAGCCAAAAATCTCGATCATGCCGATCACGGTACCCAGCAGGCCCAGCAGCGGGGCTGCCGAGGCTATGGTTGCCAGGGCATTGAGGTATTTTTCGAGCCGGTGCGCCACGGTGCGCCCGGAGCCCTCCATGGTGGCGCGCAAATCGGCCTCGGTGCACAGGGGGTTGTTGTTGAAGGCGCGCAGGCCGCTGGCCAGCACCTCGCCCAGCGCGGAGTTCTGGGCCAGCTGGTTCACCACATCGGGCGTGGGAACGGCCTTGGCCGATACGGTGATGGCTTCGTCCAGCAGTTTGGGTGGGGCGACACGCGCGGTTTTCAGGGCCACGAAGCGCTCGAAAATCAGCGCCAATGCCAGGACAGAGCAGGCGATCAGTGGCCAGATGGGCCAGCCTGCGGCTTGTATGATGGACAGCAATTTTCTCTCCGCTCGGATGAAGGCAAGCGGCGATTATGGCCCAGCTCGCCAGGCCTCTCGTGACACAGAAAGTTACGCAAAGTTGCGTAGTGGATGCCGTTTTCTCACCCACAAAATCTGTGGATAACTTTGTGGGCAACTGGGCTTGCGGGGCTCGCAAAGCGGCGCCACGCCGTGGATTCAACAGATTGATGAAAAATTGATCAGTGAAAAATCTTTATAAATCAATGAGTTGCGCGTATTTTCGTGTTTTCCGGCAGATTCTGATCGTAGGGGGCACAGTGACTGCTGCTCGCTCCGCGCTGTGGAGTAGTCACTGGGCGCATCGCCTGCAAACCCTGGTGCTGTCTCATGCCTGAGCCCTCCAGTCTTGTAACTGCGCCACGAATCTGGGAAGTTGGCGCGCTGTGCCGCGCCATTGCTGATGCGCTGGAGGCGCGATTCAACCCGGTGGCGGTGCGCGGCGAGATCACGGGCTTTTCGCGCGCATCCAGCGGGCATTGCTACTTCTCGGTGAAAGATGCGAACGGCCAGTTGCGTTGCGCCATGTTCCGCCGCTCGGCCAGTCTGCTTGACTTTTCGCCGCGCGATGGCGAACTGGTGGAGCTGCGCGGGCGCATTGGTGTGTACGAAGCCCGGGGCGATCTGCAGTTCATCGTCGAGAGCATGCAGCGCGCGGGCCAGGGAGCGCTGTTCGAGCAGTTTTTGCGGCTCAAGGCGCAGCTGGAAGGTGAAGGCCTTTTTGATGCTGCGCGCAAGCGGCCTCTGCCGCTGCAGCCGCGGGCCATTGGCCTGGTCACGTCGCCGGGCGCGGCCGCGCTGCACGATGTGGTGACGGCGCTGCGCCGGCGGGTGCCGCATATTCCGGTGGTGCTGGTGCCGGCGCTGGTGCAGGGCGCGGCGGCCCCGCAGTCCCTCGCCAAGGCGCTCTCAAAACTGTATCTCCTGGCGCAGGCAGGACAAGCGCCTGGGGCCGGTTTGACTCCCCACCCAGCCATTGATGTAATCCTGCTGGTGCGCGGTGGCGGCTCTATCGAAGACCTGTGGGCCTTCAACGACGAGCAGCTTGCGCGCACCATCGTGCAAAGCCCGGTGCCGCTGGTGAGCGGCGTGGGCCACGAAACCGACTTCACCATCGCCGACTTCTGCGCCGACCTGCGCGCGCCCACGCCCACGGCCGCGGCCGAGCTGGTGGCCCAGCCGCGCGAGGTGTGGTTGGGAGCGCTGGGCTTGCTGGCGGGCCGGTTGGCCGATGGCGCGCAGCGCCAGCTCGACACCCGCCACCAGCGGCTGGACCAGGCCGCCGCCCGCCTGGGCCGGCCCTCGGGCCTCGTGTCCCGGCAGCAGATGCAGCTGGCGCGCCTGGCCCAGCGCATGCGCCATGGATTGCTATTGAAAATGCAGCAACTAGCGCATGTGCAGCAAGCGCTGGAGGTCGATTTGCCTTCCGCATTGCAGCGGCGGCTGGCGCTGCAGGCCGAGCGCCTGGACCGCGCGGCCCTGCGGCTGCAGCTGCTCGATCCGCGCCTGGTGCTGCAGCGGGGCTATGCGTTGTTGACCGACACCACCGGCCAGGCCGTCACCAGCGTGCGCCAAGCGCAGCCGGGCGATGCCCTGCGCGCCACGCTGGCCGATGGCGCGGTGGATGTCACCGTGGTGCAGCCACGCCTGCTGTAGGACAAATCCGCCTTTCTCGCGCAACGGCGGGTGTTCTCGCGCAACCCGCAGCACAGGTCGATGGTTCTTCCTACAATGCCTGCTGGCCCCGAGCCCGACCGCATTGCTGCGCAAGCACTGCGAATGGCTATCCCAGAATTTCAAACCACGAGGAAACACCATGGAACACACCCTTCCCCCGCTGCCCTACGCGATTGACGCCCTGGCCCCGCACTACAGCCAGGAAACGCTGGAATACCACCACGGCAAGCACCACAACGCCTATGTGGTGAACCTCAACAACCTGCAAAAGGGCACCGAGTTTGAAGCCATGACGCTCGAGGAGATCGTCAAGAAATCCAGCGGCGGCATCTACAACAACGCCGCCCAGATCTGGAACCACACCTTCTTCTGGAGCTGCATGGCGCCCCAGGGCGGTGGCGAGCCCACGGGCGCACTGGCTGCGGCCATCCATGCCAAGTTTGGCTCGTATGCGGCTTTCAAGGAAGCCTTCGTGAAGTCGGCCGTGGGCAACTTCGGCTCGGGCTGGACCTGGCTGGTGAAGAAGGCCGATGGCAGCGTGGACATCGTCAACACCGGCGCCGCCGGCACTCCGCTGACCACGGCCGACAAGGCCCTGCTGACGGTGGATGTGTGGGAACACGCCTACTACATCGACTACCGCAACCAGCGCCCCAAGTTTGTGGAAACCTTCCTGGACAAACTGGTGAACTGGAAGTTCGCCGAAGCCAACTTCGCCTGAAGCAGGCAGCAGGGGCGGGCGCTTCACCCGCTTTGCCTATCAAACCAGAACGGCCCTTGCGGGCCGTTTTGTGCTTTTGGGGCTGCAGCGCTTTGCTGGAAAGCACTTGAAGCTATATTAAAAATAGCTAGACATGGCGCATCAACGCCGCGTGAACGGGGCCCCGCCGAGCTTGAAACCGGCCTTGATGCCCTTCTTGCCGAACCATCCCTGGTTCATCTCCAGCACGTAGCGCACGGGTTGGGCCGAGCAATGCGAGTCGGTGGTCTGGGGTTTCATGTCGGCCAGATTGACGATGGTGCCGTCATCGGCCACAAAGGCCGCGGTCAGCGGCAGCAAGGTGTTCTTCATCCAGAAGCATTGCACGCCGGGCTGCTCGAAGATGAACAGCATGCCTTCCTGGGCGGGCATCTCCCTGCGGTGCATCAGGCCGGTCTGGCGCTGTTGCGGCGTTTGCGCCACCTGGGCATCGATGCGGTGCATGCCGGCCGTGAGCTCGACGCGCTGCAGCGCCAGTTGCGGCCCGTCCTGGGCGGTTGATGCGGTGGCCCACAACGCCACCACGCACCCCCCCAGGGCGGTCAACGCGGTGGCGATGGGGCCAGACATGCGGCGTGCGGTGTGGTGGCGGGCAGAGAGTGTTGTTGGCATGGAGCGATGTGGAACGATGGCAGACAGGTGAACGGTAGCAGGCGCAGACCAAAAACAGAAACGCCCGCGAACGCGGGCGATTTTGAAGCAACCGGGGCCGCCACCGCAGGGCCGGCCCGCGCCACCGTGATCAGGCGGCTTTCTTGGCGACCTTCCTGGTTTTCTTGGCGGCCACTTTCTTGTGCTTGGCCTTGGCAGGTGCCTTGGCGGCCTTGGTGGCAGGAGCCGGGGCTGCTGCAGGCGCGGGCGCTGCCATGGGCGCCGCCATCGGAGCAGGCGCGGGAGCGGGGGCGGGTGCAGCGGCTGGGGCTTGTGCAAAAGCACCTGCAGCGAACAGACCAGCCATCAGGACAGCGAGTAGTTTTTTCATGTGTGCCATTTCCTTGACGAATCGTCGGGGTGAGTGCTTCGCGAACCGCCGCGAAGCTCCACGTGCAACGGTGGCCGCGAGCGCGGCGTTGACAGGGAAACCGGCATGGCAGGGCCCATTGGATCAAAAAATTGGTCAAATTGCGTGCTTCATTTCGCATGGTGATATTCGATTGCAAAAAAGCCAGGTGGGGTCGGATGCAAGAAAGCACAATGGCGGGGTTCGATCACTGCTACCGGCTGGGCCACCATCCGGTGGTTTTTTTCAGCCATTTCTTGAGACATAAGCGATGAGTACCCAGCAACCCACCATCATCTACACCCTGACCGACGAGGCGCCTCGCCTGGCCACCGCTTCTTTCCTGCCGATCGTGCGCACCTTTGCCGCGCCTGCGGGCATCAACGTGGCAGAGAGCGACATTTCGGTGGCGGCCCGCGTGCTGGGTGAGTTCCCCGAATGCCTGAGCGACGCACAGAAGGTGCCGAACACGCTGGCCGCGCTGGGCAAGAAAACCCTGGAGCCCGATGCCAACATCATCAAGCTGCCCAACATCAGTGCCTCGGTGGGCCAGCTGATCGCCTGCATCAAGGAACTGCAGGGCAAGGGCTATGCGCTGCCAGACTTTCCCGAAGACCCCAAGACCGACGAAGACAAAGCGATCCGTGCGCGCTATGCCAAGTGCATCGGCAGCGCCGTGAACCCCGTGCTGCGCGAAGGCAACTCCGACCGCCGCGCGCCCCGGGCCGTCAAGGAATACGCACGCAAGAACCCGCACAGCATGGCCGAGTGGAGCCAGGCTTCGCGCTCGCATGTCTCGCACATGCACGCGGGCGACTTCTACCATGGCGAAAAGTCCATGACGCTGGACCGCGCCCGCGACGTGAAGATGGAACTGCTCACCAAGAGTGGCAAGACCATCGTGCTCAAGCCCAAGGTGTCGCTGCTCGACCGCGAGATCATCGACAGCATGTTCATGAGCAAGAAGGCATTGCTGGAGTTCTACGAAAAGGAAATCGAAGACGCGCGCAAGACCGGCGTGATGTTCTCGCTGCACGTCAAGGCCACGAT
>JANJSZ010000170.1 GCA_024711405.1 Acidovorax sp. | reverse complement strand
TGTATGGTTTCGATGCCCTTCCTTGAACACGAAAGACCCCACCATGTTTTTGCTGCAAGCCCCCCAGGTCCGTGAACTCGATGTGTTCACCACCATGCCCGAGCACTTTCGCCGCCGCGAGCGCAGCGACTGGGCCGACGCCAACCGGGGCGGCACCATCACCGATTCGTTCCTCGAAGGCCCGGTGTTCGATGACGCTGGCCACCTGTATGTGAGCGACATTCCCTGGGGCCGCGTCTTCCGCATCAACCCGCAAGGCGAATGGGCGCTGGTGGCCGAGTACGACGGCGAGCCCAACGGCATGAAGTTCCTGAAGCCCGGCACGCTGCTCATCACCGACTACAAGAACGGCCTGATGCAGCTCGACGTGGCCACGGGCCGGGTCACGCCCTACCTGCTGCGCCGCAACAGCGAGCGCTTCAAGGGCGTGAACGACCTGATCTTTGATGCCGAAGGCAACCTCTACTTCACCGACCAGGGCCAGAGCGGCCTGCACGACCCGAGCGGCCGCCTGTACCGCCTGCGCCCCAGCGGCCAGCTCGACTTGCTGCTGGCCAACGTGCCCAGCCCCAACGGCGTGGCCCTGTCGCCCGACGGGCGCGTGCTCTACCTGGCCGTGACGCGCGGCAACTGCGTGTGGCGCGTGCCGCTGCTGCCCGATGGCAGCGTGGCCAAGGTGGGCCAGTTCTTCACCTCCTACGGCCCCAGTGGCCCCGATGGGCTGGCGGTGGATGGGGCGGGGCGCCTGCTCGTGGCCAACCCGGGCCTGGGCTATGTGTGGGTGTTGAACCACCGGGCCGAGCCGGAATGCGTGTTGCGCGGCCCCGCCGGGGCCTCCACCACCAACCTGGCTTTCGGCGGAGAAGGGCACAGGGTGGTGTACGTCACCGACTCGACGCACGGCCATATCCTGCACGCGGACCTGGGCACACCGGGCCTGCAAACGGGTAAGGCCGCAGGCGGCTATCGAAAATAGCGCAATCACGGGCGTACTGCAGCGCTCTTTCTGGTTATCTTCTTGGGGGTAAGTTAATAAAAACTATCGATGAATTTGTGTTAATTGACTTTTTGATTCAGAGGTCACTCCCTATCATTTGGCTTGCAACTCGCCATAACGGCCTCACACGCAAGACAAGGAGCGCTCCATGACCGAAGAATCCAAATGCCCATTCCATGCCGCCGGTGCCAGCAGCAGCCGAACCAGCCGTGACTGGTGGCCGAACCAGTTGCGCGTGGATTTGCTGAACCAGCACTCCGAGCGCTCCAACCCCCTGGGCGGGAAGTTCAACTACGCCGAAGAATTCAAGAAACTCGACTATTCCGCGCTCAAGGCCGACCTCAAGGCGCTGCTGACCGATTCGCAGGACTGGTGGCCCGCCGACTGGGGCACCTACGCTGGCCTGTTCATCCGCATGGCCTGGCACAGCGCGGGCACCTACCGCACGGTGGATGGCCGTGGCGGTGCCGGGCGTGGCCAGCAGCGCTTTGCGCCGCTCAACAGCTGGCCGGACAACGTGAGCCTGGACAAGGCGCGCCGCCTGCTGTGGCCCATCAAGCAAAAATACGGACAAAAGATCTCCTGGGCCGACCTGATCATCCTGGCCGGCAATGTGGCGCTGGAAAACTCCGGCTTTCGCACCTTTGGCTTTGGTGCCGGCCGCGAAGACGTGTGGGAGCCCGACATGGACGTGAACTGGGGCGACGAGAAGGCCTGGCTCACCCACCGCAGCCCCGAAGCCTTGGCCAAGAACCCCCTGGCCGCCACCGAGATGGGGTTGATCTATGTGAACCCCGAAGGCCCCAACGCCAGCGGCGACCCCGCATCGGCCGCTGCAGCCATCCGCGCCACCTTTGGCAACATGGCCATGGACGATGAGGAAATCGTGGCGCTGATCGCCGGTGGCCACACGCTGGGCAAGACCCATGGCGCCAGCGCCGCCAGCCATGTGGGCGCCGACCCCGAGGCCGCAGCCATCGAGCAGATGGGGCTGGGCTGGGCCAGCAGCCACGGCAGCGGCAGCGGCAGCGACGCCATCACGTCCGGCCTGGAAGTGGTGTGGACCCAGACGCCCACGCAGTGGAGCAACCACTTTTTCGAGAATCTGTTCAAGTACGAATGGGTGCAGACACGCAGCCCGGCCGGAGCCATCCAGTTCGAGGCCAAGGATGCGCCCGAGATCATTCCCGACCCCTTCGATCCCGCCAAGAAGCGCAAGCCCACGATGCTGGTCACCGACCTGACGCTGCGCTTCGACCCCGGGTTCGAGAAGATCTCGCGCCGTTTCCTGAACGACCCGCAGGCCTTCAATGAAGCCTTTGCCCGCGCCTGGTTCAAACTCACCCACCGCGACATGGGGCCCAAGGCGCGCTACATGGGCCCTGAAGTGCCGAAGGAAGAGCTGGTCTGGCAAGACCCGCTGCCCGCGCCGCTGCACAAGCCCACGGCCGCAGACATTGCCGAGCTGAAGGCGCAGATCGCGGCCTCGGGCCTGTCGGTCAGCGAGCTGGTGTCCGTGGCCTGGGCTTCGGCCTCGACGTTCCGCGGCGGCGACAAGCGCGGCGGGGCCAACGGTGCGCGCCTGGCGCTGGCACCGCAAAAGGACTGGGCGGTGAACGCCATCGCCGCGAGCGTGCTGCCCCGGCTGCAGGCCATTGCGCAGGCATCGGGCAAGGCCTCGCTGGCCGACGTGATCGTGCTGGCCGGCGTGGTGGGCGTGGAGCAGGCCGCGCGGGCTGCGGGTGTGGCGGTCGAGGTGCCGTTTGCCCCGGGCCGGGTGGATGCCCGCCAGGACCAGACCGATGTCGAGTCTTTCGCCCTGATGGAGCCGGTGGCTGACGGTTTCCGCAACTACCGCCGCGTTGCCAGCAGCACCGCCACGGAAGAACTGCTGATCGACAAGGCCCAGCAGCTCACGCTCACGGCGCCCGAGCTGACAGCGCTCATTGGTGGCCTGCGCGTGCTGGGCGCCAACCACGATGGCAGCCAGCATGGTGTGTTCACTGACAAGGTGGGTGTGCTCAGCAATGACTTCTTCGTCAACCTGCTGGACATGGGCACCGTCTGGAAGGCGTCGGACAGCAGCGCAGAGGTGTTCGAGGGCCGGGACCGCAAGAGCGGCGCGGTGAAATACACCGCCACCCGCAACGATCTGGTGTTTGGCTCCAACTCGGTGCTGCGTGCCCTGGCCGAGGTGTATGCCAGTGCGGACGCGCACGACAAGTTCGTTCGGGACTTCGTTGCAGCCTGGACCAAGGTGATGAACCTGGACCGTTTTGACATGGCTGCAGCGGCTATCAAGGCCTGAGCATCTTGATAACGCCACCTGCCTGGCCCGTTGTGGGGCAGGCAGGTGGCGTTTTCCTTTCTGAAGTACCTGGGCGGCTAACATGGCGGCTCTGTTCCTCAAGCACCCACGGAGAGTCCGCATGGCACAACCCCCATCCACCAAGGACTTCGACCAAGGCCTGGCCACGCGCAAGCAGGTCATGGGCGAGGACTTCGTGGCCCAGGCCTTTGGCAATGCCACGGCGTTCACCCAGCCCATCCAGGAGTTCATCACCCGCAATGCCTGGGGCGATGTGTGGCAGCGCCCGGGGCTGGACATGAAAACGCGCAGCCTGATCACGGTGGCATTTCTCACGGCACTGGGCCGACAGCATGAGCTCAAGGGCCATGTGCGCGGTGCGCTCAACAATGGCGCCACGGCCCAGGAGATTCAGGAGGTGCTGCTGCACGCCAGCATCTACTGCGGCCTGCCGGCAGCAGTGGAGGCTTTTCGCACGGCGTCTGAGGTGGTGGACGCTCCGGGCAGGCCCTGACCTGCGCGATCGGGGAGGGGGTCATTGGGGTCGGCTCAGAAAACACAAAGCACGCTAAGCCAGCCTTCCGCCAAGAAGTTATGCTTGATAAAATTCCATGATGCGCGTCTTTTGGGGTTTGTTGCTTTGCTTTGTCGTTGCCTTCCAGGGCAGCGTGAACGCGTATGCGTTCCAGAGCCATTGCCCCATGGATCACGCGGGCGGTGAATCGGCTTTCGTCGATGAGTCGGTTCAAGCGGCCCACGATTGCTGCAATGACGCCGAGACGGCGGCCCAGACGGGCAAGCTCTGCAAGACGGATATTCCATGCAGCACATCGGGTGCTTGCGTTCCATCGATAGTTCACGCTCACCTCCCCCTTGCACCGGCATCGCAAGACCTTGCGCCTGCGCCGACCGCGCTGATCGCCTCCTTTGATCCCCCGGGCGTCTGGCGCCCACCATCCCTTAGCTAATTCCGTGTAACAGCGATTCGGCTGTTGATCACGCCGTGGTCAATGGTTCCTTGCCTGCGCTCGATCCATCGCGCGGGCATTCATCTCGCATGGAGCTAGCCAATGCAATCACCTCACACCATGGGGGGCGGTACGCCTCCCGTTCACCGCGCTCGTCGGAACAGGCTTCGCGGGCGCAGGCCGCTCGCAGTTGCTGTACTTTTGTTCGGCATGGCTGCGGCACAAGCAGACTCCCCCATCCTGACACTCGGAGCAGCTTTGGATGCTGCGCAGGCACGTTCTGCGACGCTTCAAGCGCAGGACGCTGCAACGCGCGCGGTCCGGGACATGGCGGTTTCCGCCGGTCGCCTGCCGGACCCTGTGCTGCGCCTGTCGGTAGACAACCTGCCCATCGAAGGGCCAATGCGCTACAGCCTGACGGACGATTTCATGACGATGCGTTCGGTCAGCCTGATGCAGACCTTCCCAAACTCGGAGAAACGCCAGGCTCGCAGCTCGCGTTACGAGCGTGAAGCCGAGGCCGCATCGTCCATGCGTTCAATGCAAAAGGCCAGATTGCTCACCCAAACTGCCCGAGCCTGGTTTGAGCGCTACTTCCAGGAGCAAATGATCGACCTGTTGCGGCGTCAACACCAGGACGCCAGCCGGGTGAGCGAGGCCGTGGAGTCCGCCTATCGCGGCGGGCGCGCGCCCCAAGCCGACGTGTTGGCCAGCCACGCAGCGATGGCGCGCATTGACGACCGCCTGCACGAGGTGCGTGTCGATCTGGCCAATGCGCAGGCGCTGTTGCAGCGCTGGGTAGGCGAGGCTGCAAGCCAGCCGCTGGGCTCGCCACCCACGATCGATCGCACCCGCCTGTCAGGGCATCAGCTCCCCCACCAGATCGATCTGCATCCGGAGATCGCCGTGATGAATGCGCGCGAACGCGTTGCGCAGGCTGAAGCTGAGCTGGCAAAGCAGGACAAAAACGCCGACTGGAGCTGGTCACTGATGTACAGCAAACGAGGCAGCCAGTTCGGCGACATGGTGTCGCTGGGCGTGTCCATTCCTCTGCAGTGGGATCAGGCCCGCAAACAGGACCGAGAGCTGGCTGCCAGGTTGCAGCGGGTGGAGCAGGTACGGCTGGAGCGCGAAGAAATGCGGCGTGATCATCTTTTCGAGGTGCAGCGCCTGATCGCCAACTGGCAAAGCAACCTGACCCGCCTCGCCGATTACGACAAGACCCTGATCCCGCTGACGATCGAGCGCGTGGTGGCCACGGAAGCTGCTTTCCGGGGTGGCAAGGCGCCTTTGACCGCTGTCCTGGAAGCCCAGCGCATGGTGACCGACACCCGCATGGAGCGGCTGCGCATCGAAAAGCAGACCGCCGCTTGGTGGGTCGAGCTGGAGTTTCTGATTCCGCACGACCCGGTGGCGCAAGCGACCCCAACGAATCCCTCCAATCCACCTGCTCAGGAGCAAAAGCCATGAACAAGAAAACCATCGCCATCGCCTTGCTGGCCGCTGGAGTGTTCGGCACGGGCGGCTGGGGCGTCTATCAACTGGGTCTCCGGAACGGGATGGCGAACGCCCCGATGGCGGTGCCCCCACAAGCACAGAGTTCGACTGCAGGAACCCCGGTCGATCCCTCGACCTGGGGGATACCGGAAGGTGAAGCGGCCACGCGGCGCCATATCGAGGCCGGACTCAAGGGAGGCGATGTCGATCCGGTCATCGGTCGTCCCATCCTCTACTACCACGACCCGATGGTGCCGGGCAAAAAGTTCGAGGTGCCGGGCAAATCGCCCTTCATGGACATGATGCTGGTGCCCGCCTATGCCGGTGCTGCGGGCGCCGACAGCGGCACGGTCTCGGTCAGCTCGCGCATCCAGCAAAATCTGGGGTTGCGCACGGCTGAAGTCGTTTCGGGCCAACTGGTGTCCGAGGTTTCGGCGGTAGGCACGGTGGCCTGGAATGAGCGCGGTCAAACCATGGTGCAGGCACGCGCAACCGGCTTTGTCGAGAAGCTGCATGTGCGGGCGGCGCTGGACAGCGTAGTCAAGGGGCAGCCGCTGCTGGATATGTATGTGCCCGACTGGGTGGCGGTCCAGGAAGATTACTTGACCGCCAAGCGTCTACAGGGGCGCGGACTGGAGACGCTTGCCGATGGTGCCCGCCAGCGCATGCGGCAGGCCGGCATGAGCGAGGCGCAGATCGCCCTGGTCGAGCGCACGGGGCAGGTGCAGGCCCGCATGGCGCTGGTTGCGCCAAGTGCCGGCGTGGTCACGGAACTGATGGCACGCGAGGGCAGCACGGTGATGACGGGCATGCCGCTGATGCGCATCAATGATCTGTCCACTGTCTGGGTGCAGGCCGAGGTGCCCGAGAGCCTGGCGGCGCAAGTCGCCGCAGGCGCCCAGGTCACGGCGCAGACCCCGGCGTGGCCGGGCGAGGTGTTCCGGGGCCAGGTGCAGGCCTTGTTACCCGAGGTCAACCCGACGACGCGCACGCGCAAGGCACGCATGGCCCTGGCCAACCCCAAAGCCAAACTGGTGCCAGGCATGTTTGTGCAGATGCAGCTCAGGCAACTCAGCGGAGGGCAGGCTCGTTCCACCTTGCTGGTGCCCAGCGAGGCCCTGGTGCGCACCGGCAAACGCACGCTGGTCATGGCCGTCGAAGACGGGGCCTTCCGTCCGCTGGAGGTGCAAGTAGGGCGCGAACAGAACGGCCAGTCCGAAATCCTGTCCGGCCTCAGCCAGGGTCAAAAAATCGTGCTGTCCGGGCAGTTCCTTATCGACTCGGAAGCCAGCCTGAAAGGCGTGGAAGCGCGCCTGTCCTCGGGCCAGGAGCCAGGGCAGACGAGCGCTGCGCAACCTACCGACCCCAAGACGTACCGCACCAGTGCCCGCGTGGAAGCCGTGGCTGGTGAAACCGTCACGCTGACCCATCCGGAAATCTCCGCCTTGAAGTGGCCCGGCATGACCATGGACTTCAAGCTGGCGCCAGAGGTCTCGAGGAAGCTTGCGGCGGGCAACGAGATCGAGGTCGAGTTCCGCATGCAGGAGGGCGATGCACCGCAGATCGTCCAATGGCAAGCGCGCCCAGGCAAGCCGGCGGGAGGCGCGCAATGATCGCCCGCCTGATCCATTGGTCGATCGCCAACCGCTTCCTGGTGCTGATCGCCACCGTGCTGCTGGCGGCCTGGGGCGTGGTTTCTCTGGTTCGCACGCCGCTGGACGCCTTGCCTGACCTATCGGACACCCAGGTCATCATCCGCACCTCATGGCCGGGGCAGGCACCGCAACTGGTCGAGAACCAGGTCACCTATCCGTTGACCACCACCATGCTGTCGGTGCCGGGGGCGCGGGTGGTGCGCGGTTACTCCTTCTTTGGCGACAGCTACGTCTATGTGCTGTTCAAGGACGGGACGGACCTCTACTGGGCGCGCTCGCGGGTGCTGGAATACCTCAACCAGGTGCAGTCGCGCCTGCCGCCGGGGGCCAGCTCGGCGCTTGGCCCGGATGCGACCGGGGTGGGCTGGATTTACCAGTACGCGCTGACCGACAAGAGCGGCAAGCAGGATCTGGCGCAACTGCGCAGCCTGCAGGACTGGTTCCTCAAGTTCGAGCTCAAAACCGTGCCCGGCGTGGCCGAGGTGGCCACCATCGGCGGCATGGTCAAGCAATACCAGGTGGTGCTCGACCCGGACCAGCTGGCCGCCTACCGCATCCCGCACGGCAAAGTGATCGAGGCGATTCGCCGCGCCAACCAGGAAGCGGGCGGGTCGGTGCTGGAGATGGGCGAGGCCGAGTTCATGGTGCGCGCCTCGGGTTACCTGCAAAGCCTGGATGACTTCCGTGCCATCCCTTTGACGACCACCGACGCCGGTGTCTCGGTGCTGCTGGGCGATGTGGCGCAGGTGCAGATCGGCCCCGAAATGCGACGCGGCATCGGTGAGCTGGACGGCGAAGGCGAAGCCGTGGGCGGTGTGATCGTCATGCGCTCGGGCGAGAACGCGCTGACCACTATTGAAGCGGTCAAGGAGAAACTTGCCGTGCTGAAAAAGAGCCTGCCGCTGGGCGTGGAGGTCGTCCCGACCTACGACCGTTCCGCACTAATCGGGCGGGCCATCGAGAACCTCAGCCACAAGCTGATCGAGGAGTTTCTGGTGGTGGCGGTGGTGTGTGCGCTGTTCCTCTTTCACCTGCGCTCGGCCTTGGTGGCCATCGTCTCCTTGCCCCTGGGCATTCTGGCCGCCTTCATCGTCATGCATGCGCAAGGGGTCAACGCCAACATCATGTCGCTGGGTGGGATTGCCATTGCCATTGGCGCGATGGTCGATGCAGCGGTGGTGATGATAGAGAACGCCCACAAACACCTGGAGGAATGGCAGCGCAAGCACCCTGGCGAGCTGCTGCAAGGCGATGCCCGCTGGCGGGTGATTGGCGACGCCGCCGCCGAGGTGGGTCCGGCGCTGTTCTTCTCCTTGCTCATCATCACCCTGTCCTTCGTGCCGGTGTTCACGCTGGAAGCGCAGGAAGGCCGCATGTTCTCGCCGCTGGCCTTCACCAAGACCTATGCCATGGCCGCCGCCGCTGGCCTTTCGGTGACGCTGATCCCGGTACTGATGGGCTATCTCATCCGGGGGCGCATCCCGGACGAGCAGCAAAACCCCTTGAATCGCGTCCTGATCGCGCTCTACCGCCCCTTGCTCGATGCCGTGCTGCGCTTTCCCAAGGCCACCATCGCCGTCGCGGTGCTGTTCTTCGGGCTGAGCCTATGGCCTTTGCAGCACCTCGGCAGCGAGTTCATGCCGCCGCTCGACGAAGGCGACCTTCTCTACATGCCGACCGCACTGCCCGGGCTGTCGGCGGGCAAGGCGGCGGAATTGCTGCAACAGACCAACCGGCTGATCAAGACCGTGCCGGAAGTGGCCAGCGTCTACGGCAAGGCTGGCCGCGCGGTGACGGCCACCGATTCCGCGCCGCTGGTGATGTTCGAGACCACCATCCAGTTCAAGCCCAAGAGCGAATGGCGTCCCGGCATGACGCCCGAGAAGGTTGTGGATGAACTCGACAAGACCGTGCGCGTGCCGGGTTTGACGAACATCTGGATTCCGCCCATCCGCAACCGCCTGGACATGCTGGCCACCGGCATCAAGAGCCCGGTCGGGGTCAAGGTGCTGGGCAGCGACCTGGCAGTCATCAACCGGCTGACGGGCGAGATCGAGCAGGCGGTGAAGAACGTACCCGGTGTCACCAGTGCTTTCGCCGAACGCTTGACCGGCGGACGCTACGTCAACGTGACCATCCAGCGCGAACGTGCTGCCCGCTATGGGCTCAACATCGCCGACGTTCAGTCGGTGGTGGCCAGCAGCGTGGGCGGCATGAATATCGGCGAAACCATCGAAGGCTTGCAACGCTATCCGATCAACGTGCGCTACCCGCGCGAAGTGCGGGATTCGCTGGATCGGCTGCGCAGCCTGCCCATCGTGACGCCGCGCGGGCAGCAGCTCGTCCTGGGGGATGTGGCGGACATCCGCATCGACGACGGACCGCCCATGCTGCGCAGCGAGAACGCTCGTCTGGCGGGTTTCGTCTACGTCGATCTGCGGGGCCGCGATCTTGGCACGGCGGTGCGTGAGATGCAGCAAACGGTGGCTGACCAGGTGCGAATGCCACCGGGCTACGCGGTGTCGTGGTCGGGGCAGTTCGAGTTTCTGGAGCGGGCCACAGCCAAGCTCAAGCTGGTGGTGCCGTTCACGCTGCTGATCATCTTTGTGCTGCTCTACCTCACTTTCAAGCACTTCGGCGAGGCCTTGCTGCTGATGGCCACGCTGCCGTTTGCCCTGGTCGGCGGCATCTGGCTGCTCTATGGCCTGGGCTACAACCTGTCGGTGGCCGGGGTGGTGGGCTTCATTGCCTTGGCTGGAGTGGCGGCCGAGTTCGGCGTGATCATGCTGCTCTACCTCAAGCAGGCCTGGATGGCGCGCGTTGACCAGAACCAGACCAGTGAAGCCGATCTGCTGGACGCCATACGAGAAGGTGCCGTGCTGCGCGTGCGCCCCAAGGCGATGACGGTGGCGGTCATCCTGGCCGGCCTGTTACCCATCATGTGGGGCGGCGGCACCGGCAGCGAGGTCATGCAGCGCATCGCAGCACCCATGGTGGGAGGCATGATCACGGCCCCCCTCCTGTCGATGTTTGTGATTCCGGCGGCTTATTACCTGATGCGCCGACCGCGCCGACAGACGCAGGCGCAAAGGCCACCCATTCATTCGCAAGGCGACAGCCTGTGATGAAAACCACTGGTCCCTGGTCTTGGCCAGGGAACGGTATTCCTACTCACTTATTGGAGAAATATGAACATGAAGAAGTCACTGATCACCTCGCTGGCGGCCGTCCTTTTGCTCTCGGCCACGGCCGCGACGGCGCAGCAGAAATCGATGGGTGGCATGCAGGACATGCCGATGGGAAAACCGGCCACCGGGCAATCCGTGCACATGGCCAGGGGCAAGGTAACCAAGGTCGACGCGGGCGCCAATCTCGTCACCCTTGCCCATGAACCCGTCAAGAGCCTGAATTGGCCAGCCATGACCATGGGGTTCCAGGTCAAGGACAAGATGCTGCTGGACAAGCTGACGGTTGGCAGGATGGTCGATTTCGAGTTTGCCCAGGCCGGGAAAGGCTATGCCATCACCGGAGTGAAGTAAGCGGTCGTCGGTGAGTAAGGCAGACGGGTCTTGGACTCGTCTGCGTGCTTTGTAGCGTGGAGCGCATCTGCGCTGCTGTTCGATTGGACGGTCGCTGCCCTGGAGGCCGAGCCAGCAGAAAACGCGACAAGTCCAACCGGCGCTTTTCCGGCATCATCCTTGGCGTCGATGAGCCGCCGTTCCCGCCCTTGTTGAACTGTGTCGCGCACCAGCTCAAGGTCGGCGTCGAAAGCCGGGATGAGTACGGGCAGCGGGAGCAGACCGGGCGCAAGCACCTGGTCGAGCTGCAAACCGTGTTCGGCTTCCAGTCCTGCACGATGGGCCAGTACCGGCCGAACGTCTCAAGGCCTGGCAGGTATCCGCGCCAGAACGGCCTGGCCGTCGCCTTGCGCGACCACGGCCACGCTGTCGATGGCACGCTGTTGCAATACCTGGCGCCGTTGGGCTGGGAGCACATCAACCTGACCGGTGAGGACCTGTGGCGCAGCAGCGCCAAGGCCGCTTCGACCGTTGCAACCGGCTTAACGTGCTTTATTTTTCGTTTTCTGAAGCGACCCCTAATTGCCCGCCACCAGCTTGTGCACCAGATCGGCCGCGGTGGAGGCGTTGTACTTGCGCATCAGGCGGGCGCGGTAGATTTCCACGGTGCGATGGCTGATCTCCAGGGTCTTGCCGATTTCCTTGGAGGTCAGGCCTTCCAGCAGCTTGGCGGCCACTTCGCGTTCGCGCCCCGTGAGTTCGGCCTTGACGGTGCGCTGCGAACTGAGGTCTTCAAAGCTCCAGATGCCCGATTCGTGGGGGGCTTCGCGGTTGAGGGCGCGGCCCGACACATGGCACCAGAACACTTCGCCGTTGGCCCGCTTCATGATGCGGCTGTCGGCATAGTGGCCCTTGGCGTTCAAAATGGGTTCCATGTGCGCCCCCAGGCGTTCGTACTCGTCGGTGCTGGGGTAGAGCACCTCGAACGATTGCCCGATCAGCACTTCGCGCGAGGCGCCAAACATTTCACAGACAAGCCGGTTGCAGTCCACCATGGTGCGGTTGCGCGAGAGCACCAGACCCACGGGGGCAAATTCGAAAGCCAGTCTGTAATCAACGTCCATAGTGCAAATCTTTACGGGGTACTACTTATCTATCTACGTAGTATCGTAACGCATCAAAACTATCAAGGAGATCGTGGTGAAAAAGTTATTTCCTTCCGCAGCCAAGGCCCTTGAAGGCGTGGTGGCCGATGGCCAGTTGCTGGCCGTGGGCGGCTTCGGCCTGTGCGGTATTCCCGAGGCACTCATTGATGCGCTGCGCGATTCGGGGGCGAAGAACCTCACCGTGATCTCCAACAACGCGGGCGTGGACGGTTTTGGCCTGGGCAAGCTGCTCGAAACGCACCAGATCAAGAAGATGATCTCATCCTATGTGGGCGAGAACAAGGAGTTCGAGCGCCAGTTCCTGGCGGGTGAACTGGAGCTGGAATTCACGCCCCAGGGCACGCTGGCCGAGAAGCTGCGTGCGGGCGGCGCGGGCATCCCGGCCTTCTTTACCAAGACCGGCGTAGGCACCGTCGTGGCCGAGGGCAAGGAGCTGCGCGAGTTCGATGGCGAAACCTATGTGATGGAGCGCTCGCTGGTGCCCGAGGTGTCGCTGGTCAAGGCCTGGCGCGCCGACCAGTCGGGTAACCTGCAGTTTCGCCTGACGGCACGCAACTTCAACCCGGCCGCCGCCATGGCCGGCAAGATCTGCATCGTGGAGGTGGAAGAGGTGGTGGAGACGGGCGCGATCGACCCCGACCAGATTCACCTGCCCGGCATCTATGTGCACCGCATCGTGCTCAACGCCCACCCTGAAAAGCGCATCGAGAAAAGAACCATCACCGAAACGAAATAACCTTGCGGGACAGGCCGCAGCCGCGAAGCGGCAAGCCCTGTCCTCAATCGATTAGAAAGGCTTGAACATGTCCTGGACCCAAGACCAGATGGCCGCCCGTGCGGCCCAAGAACTTGAAGACGGTTTCTATGTGAACCTGGGCATTGGCATTCCCACGCTGGTGGCCAACTTCACCGGCGACAAGGAAGTGTGGCTGCAGTCCGAGAACGGCATGCTGGGGATCGGCGCCTTCCCCACCGAGGACAAGGTGGATGCCGACCTCATCAATGCCGGCAAGCAGACGGTGACCACCATCCCCGGCTCGTCCATCTTCAGTTCGGACCAGTCCTTCGCGATGATCCGGGGCGGCACGATCAACCGGTCCATCCTGGGCGCCATGCAGGGCAGCGAGCAGGGCGACCTGGCCAACTGGATGATCCCCGGCAAGATGGTCAAGGGCATGGGCGGCGCCATGGACCTGGTGGCCGGCGTCAAGCGCGTGATCGTGCTCATGGAGCATGTGGCGCGCAAGAAGGACGGCACCGAGGACATGAAGATCCTGCCCAAGTGCACGCTGCCCCTAACGGGCGTTGGCGTGGTCGATCGCATCATCACCGACCTGGCCGTGATGGACGTGACGCCTCTGGGCCTCAAGGTGGTCGAGCTGGCGCCGGGCGTCACGTTCGATGCCCTCCAGGCCAAGACGGGTGCCACGCTGCTGCGCTGAAGGCACTGCTTGATTTGCCACAGCACGGGCCCGCGCAAGCGGGCCTTTTGCTGGCGGATGCCTTGGCGCCGTGGGAGCCGTTCAAGGCAGGCTTGCCCGCCTCCGCCAAGCAGGAGCCCGGCCGCGCGCTCGCCTTTGCCGACACCCGGCTGCAGGCATGGCAAAAGGCGTTGATCGAGGCCGGCTCCCACCCTGGACAGCAGGGCGACCTGCTCCAACCGTGGCAAGGCGAGGCCGTGGGTCTGGCCGCAGTGGCCTGGTGGCGTGAAGCGCTGTGGCCGATGGGATGATGCAGATGTTGTAGCGGCCCCGAAGCGTCCCTTTTCTTCTGTCTGGGTGGTTTGCGGTGGAAGATAGAAATACTGTGTATATTCACAGTATTTCTATCTTCTGAGCCCTTGCCACCACCATGATTGCGCCACGCCCCACTTTGCGGGTTGCGTTCGATTTTCCGTCCGCCATGCCCGGTGTCTGGCATGCAGACGCATTGGGCGCGGGCTCGCAGCCCGCGCAGCCCACCGGATACGCGCTGCTGGATGCGCAACTGCCGGGCGGTGGCTGGCCCGTGGGGGCGCTGAGCGAAGTATTGCAACCCATGGTGGGCCTGCACGAATGGCAACTGGTGCTGCCCGCGCTGACACAGGCGACTGCCCGGCGCGTGGGGGCCGTGGTCGTGGTGGCTCCACCGTGCGAGCCCTTTGGCCCGGCGCTCAGGGCGCAGGGGTTGCCGGCGCAGCGCTTGTGCGTGGTGCGGCCCGACAACGCCAGGGCGGCGCTCTGGGCGGCCGAGCAGGCGCTGCGGTGCCGCGATGTGCTGGCCGTCATGGCCTGGCTGCCGCAGGCACAAGCAGCGGCCTTGCGCAGGCTGCAACTGGCGGCCGCGCAACAACAGCAGTTGCTGTGGGTGTTTCGCCCGGTCAGTGCCGCCCAGCAGGCGTCGCCGGCCTTGCTGCGGCTGCAGGTGCAGGGGCTGGCCCTGCCGGGGGATGCCGTCCTATCGCCTGGCATGCAGGTGCGCATCCTCAAGCGCCGGGGGCCGCCTCTGGTGCAGGGGCTGGATCTGCCGGGCTGTCACCACCGTCTGGCCCAGGCGCTGGCGGCGCAGGCCGCGCAGCGGCGCGCTACGCAGGGGGTGGCCGGTGCAACAGCGGCGCGTCACAGTGCGGCGCAAGCGTTGACTATGCGCCCGGCGCTGGCGCCGTTGATGGCTGTGCCAGAGAGGAGGGGCCATGCACTGGATCGCACTGCCGTTGCCATGGAGCGATGAGTCTGCGGCACCTCCGGGCGCCGCGGTGCCAGCCGCGGCGTCGGGCTGGTGGGCTTTGCGCTTTACGCCGCGCGTGGCGCTGGTGGATGGCGAAGCGGTGCTGCTGGAGGTGTCCACCACCGAGCGGCTCTGGGGTGGGCGCGATGCCTTGCGGGCGCAGGTGCTGCAGGCCTGGGCCGACGCATCCGGCGGGCCGCCTGCGCACAAGGCCACCCGGGAAGTGCGGGTGCAAACGCCTGGCACACAGACGGCGTGGGGCTGCGGGCCGACAGCCCTGGTGGCGCAGGCCTGGTTGCGCATGGCGCAGGCAGGTCGTGTGCCGCCAGGGCAGGGCGTGGCGCCGGGTGTGGACGGCTTGCCCTTGCACACGCTGACCGCCCTGCGCCCGCATGGGGCCAGCCTGGAGCGCATGGGTTGTCGTACCTGGGGGGCGTTGCGGTCGCTGCCGCGTGCCGGGGTGGCCAGGCGTTTTGGTGCCCAGGTGTTGCGGGTGCTGGACCAGGCCCTGGGCGATGCCCCCGAAGCCCATGCCTGGCTGGAGCTGCCCGAGCAGTTTGTGCTGACCGCCGAGCTGCCCGCACTGGCCGATTCGGCCGATGCGCTGCTCTGGAGTGCCAGCCGCTGCCTCACGGCCCTGCAGGGCTGGCTGCAGGCGCGGCAGCAGGGCGCGCTGGCGCTGGAGCTGGCCTGGCGCCACGACCTGCGGCGCATCGATGGCGTGGCCATTGCCCCCACGCAGGCCTTGTCGGTGCGCACCGCCCAGGCCACGCAGGACATGGCGCACCTGCGGCGCCTGCTGTCGGAAAACCTGGCGCGCACGGCCCTGGCGGCACCGGTCAACCAGATCACGCTGCGCCTGCTGGAGGCCGCCCCATTGCCGCATCGCAGCGCGAGCCTGCTGCCGCCCGGTGATCTTGTGGGCGGTGGCTGCGGCGACCCGGCTTCAGCGCCGGGCGAGGCCTTGCACCAGTTGCTGGAGCGCCTGTCGGCCCGCCTGGGGGCCAGCCAGGTGGTGTCCCCCGTGCTGCAGGCCGACCACCGGCCCGAGCACA
This sequence comes from Acidovorax sp., assembly GCA_024711405.1. Classification (GTDB taxonomy): domain Bacteria; phylum Pseudomonadota; class Gammaproteobacteria; order Burkholderiales; family Burkholderiaceae_C; genus Acidovorax. The sequence continues at coordinate 2,024 of JANJSZ010000170.1, read as the reverse complement.
TGCAGCAATGGCGCCCGGCGACCGAGGCGCTGAACCATGACCGCGCCCACCCCGGCACCCCTGCCGCCGACACGCAAACCCCTGACGCCACCCTGTGGCCCACCTGGCTGCTGCGCCCACCCCGGCGGCTGGCGGTGCAGGGCAACCGCCCTTGCCACCATGGCTTGCTGCGCCTGCTGGCGGGGCCGCACCGGTTCGAGGCGGGCTGGTGGTCGGCCGCAGACGAGGGCGCTGGCGACCCGGGCCATCCCTGTGCGGGGCTGGCGCTGCGCGATTATTTTGTGGCGCACAACGATGTGGCGGGACTGGTGTGGGTGTTCCGCGAGCGGTGGGTGCCGCCCGCTGGCAGCGCGATGCAGGAGGGCGCGGTGACCACCGCGCAGCCGCACCGCTGGTTTCTGCACGGCCTCTTTGGGTGAGGCCATGGCGTCTGTCGCGGTGCCGTCCCCTGCGCCCTTGCCGGGCTATGCCGAGCTGCATTGCCTGTCCAACTTCAGTTTTCAGCGCGGCGCCTCCCATCCGAAGGAGCTGGTGGCGCGTGCTGCCCAACTGGGCTACCAGGCCCTGGCGCTGACCGACGAATGCTCGGTGGCAGGCGTGGTGCGCGCCTGGGAGGCCACCAGGGAATGGGGCTTGCACCTTATCGTGGGCAGCGAGTTTGCGTGGGGCAAGCTGCGCCTGGTGGCCCTGGCGCGGGATGGCGAGGGCTGGGGCAATCTGTGCGAGTTCATCACCGCAGCGCGCGCGGCGGCACCCAAGGGGCAATACCACGTCGGCCCCGGCAGTCCGTTCAACCTCCTGGAGGGATGCGAGCTGCTGCTCGTTCCCCGCCGCGAGTGCTTTGATGCTTCTGATTTTGCAGCTGTTAGCGTTTGTATATCAAGCGCCATGGGTCAATTGGGTTCAAATTTTGATGCCCACCTCTGGCTGGCGGTGGAGCTGCACCTGGCCCCTGGCGACAGCCTGTGGCTGGCCACGCTGCAGCGCGTGGGCACGGCGCTGGGCCTGCCGCTGGTGGCCGCGGGCGATGTGCACATGCACGCCCGCTCGCGCAAGCCGCTGCAGGACGTGATCACCGCCGTGCAGCGGGGCTGCAGCGTGGCCGAATGCGGCTTTGCGCTGCAGCCCAATGCCGAACGCCATTTGCGCCAGCGCGTGCGCCTGGCCGGCATCTACCCGTCCGAACTGCTGGCCGCCACGCTCACGGTGGCCGCGCGCTGCAGCTTCAGCCTGGATGAAATCAAATACCGCTACCCGCAAGAGACCGTGCCCGCCGGCATGACGCCTCCCCAGGCCTTGGCGTGGCTGGCACAAGAGGGGGCCAGAGGCCGTTATCCCCAAGGGGTGCCCGACGGGATTGCCGCGCAGATCCACAAGGAGCTTGCGCTGATTGCGCACTGCCAGTACGAGATGTACTTCCTGACCGTGCACGATATCGTGCGCTTTGCGCGCAGCCGGGGCATCCTGTGCCAGGGGCGGGGCTCCGCCGCCAACTCGGTGGTTTGCTTTGTGCTGGGCATCACGGCGGTCAACCCCGAGGATTCGCACCTGCTGTTCGAGCGCTTCATCAGCAAGGAGCGCAGTGAGCCGCCGGACATCGATGTGGATTTCGAGCATGACCGGCGCGAAGAAGTCATCCAGTACATCTATGCCAAATACGGCCGCGAGCGCGCCGCCATCACCGCCGTGGTCGCCACCTACCGCACGCGCAGTGCCCTGCGCGACGTGGGCAAGGCGCTGAGCGTGGCACCGGCACTGGTCGATGCCTTTGCCAAAGACCACCACTGGTTTGACGAAGACATGGCCGCCGACCGCCTGCAGCAACTGGCGGACGATCGGGGCGTGCCGCTGTCGGCGCACCAGGCCGCGCTGTGGCTGGAGCTGGCGGCGCAGCTCAAGGGCTTTCCGCGCCACCTGGGCCAGCATGTGGGCGGCTTTGTGCTCACCCAGGGCAAGCTCACGCGGCTGGTGCCCGTGGAGCCCGCCAGTATGAAGGGGCGCAGCGTCATCCAGTGGGACAAGGA
>JANJSZ010000159.1 GCA_024711405.1 Acidovorax sp. | reverse complement strand
GGCCTGGGCAAGCCGCGCCGCGAAGGGGGCTACGACAACCATGACCCGCGCGCCTGGATGGCCCGCCAGTCTGACTGGCAGGCCCGCGCGAACGCGGCGCAGGCCAACAGTTTCGAGGCGCTGCCATTCTTCATCGGAGCGGTCGTCATTGCGCACCAGCTGGGTGCGGCGCAGACCCTGCTCGACATCCTCGCTTTCCTGTTCATCATGCTGCGCGTTTTCTACATCCTGATGTATGTCTCGGACATGCCCAGGGCCCGCAGCGCGGTGTGGGGTGCGGCGTTCCTGGTGAACATCGCCATTTTCTTCATCGGCTACCGCTGAAACGGTGCAGGCTGCTGCCTGCGCAGCAATACGTAGAAGCGCTCAGGGGAAGACCCTGATGCGCCCATGCAACGGCTGCGGCAAGATTGTTGCGTTGCAGCAATTTCCTGCTTTTCCGCTTTTTTTCCATGCCCCTTCCTCCTCTCAGCCGCCGTGCCTTTGGCGCCCTGTCTGCCCTGTCGGCAGTCGCGGCATGCACGTCTGGCGCCTGGGCGTATGCGCCCGGCGCCGCGGCGCGGCGCGTCACCATCGCGGTGGGTGGGCAGGCCATGCTGTACCACCTGCCCCTGACCATCGCGGACCGGCTGGGTTTTTTTCAGGCCGAAGGACTGGATGTCACGGTGCTCGACTACCCCGGTGGTGCCCTGGCCTTGCGGGCGGTGCAGGACGGCGTGGCCCAGGTCTGCTCGGGTGCCTATGAACACACCCTGCGCCAGCAGAGTCGGGGCCACGATTACCGCGCTTTCGTGGTGCAGGGGCGGGCGCCGCAGCAGGCGCTGGGCGTGTCGCTGCGGGCGGTGCGGGGCTATCGCGGGCCAGCCGATCTGCGCGGGCGACGGATCGGCGTTTCGACCCTGGGCTCCTCCACCCAGGTGATGGCGAGCGTGCTGCTGGCCCGCGCGGGCGTGGATGTGCACACCGTCTCCTTCGTGGGCGTGGGAACGGGGGCTACGGCCCTGGCGGCGCTGCGCACGGGCCGTATCCATGCGCTGTGCCATGCCGACCCCATCATGGCGCTGCTCGAGCAAAGGGGCGAGGTGCGCCTTGTCGGTGACCTGCGCACGCTCCAGGCCACGCAGGAGGTGTTTGGCGGCGCCATGCCCGCCAGTTGCCTGGTTGCGCCCCAGTCATTCCTGCACCAGGAGCCCGTGGTGGCACAGGCGCTGGTCAATGGCATCGTGCATGCGCTCAAGTGGCTGCAGACGGCAGCGCCGGCCGATCTGGTCAAGGCCGTGCCTGCCAGTTACCTGCTGGGTGACAGGGCGGTCTATCTGGCGGCGTTCAACCGGGTGCGCGAGACGTTTTCCCCCAATGGGCTCATGCCCGAGGACGGGCCGGCAACCGCCTTGCGGGCGCTTGCACAGTCCTATCCCGGCATGTCGGGCACACGGGCCAGCCTGGCACGCACCTTCACCGATGACCTGACCCGAAAGGCGCGGCAGAAATTCGGTGTGTGAGAGGTGTGCCCTGGCGGGGCGAAGGCGCTGATGGCCTGCGCAGTGGGGGAGAATGCCGGCCCAACGGGGCTGTGCCGGGTGTTCGCCACTCTTTCTCACGCTGTTCAAAGGACCCTCTCATGTCACTGAGCCTCAGCATTGGCCCGCTCGTTTCCCTGATCGCGGGCATCCTCATCCTGGTCATGCCGCGCCTGCTGAGCACCATCGTGGCGCTTTACCTGATCGTGATCGGCGCGCTGGGCTTGCTGGGCATGCACACCCTGCGTTTGTAAGCGCCCACGGGACAGCAGCACGGTGCTGTGCTCGCGTGCTCAGCGGCGTTTCTTGGAGGGCTTGCCGCCCTTGCGTGTGGGGGCTGGTGCCTTGCTTCCTGACGTGCGACTGGCTGAGCGGCTTGCCGATGCCCCTTTGCTCATGCGCACCGGCAGGAACATCACCACCTGCTGGCCGGCCTTGAAGGCTGCGCCGATCTTCACATCGTTCCAGTCGGCCACGTTGTCGGCGCTGACGCGGTAGCGCTGTGCCATGCTGCGCACGGTGTCACGCTTGCTGGCGCGCACGGTGGTGCGGCGGGTCACGATTTCAGGCGTGAGGGCCAGCTGGCCATTGTCTGCCAGGTGGGCCGAAACATCCTGGCGGGTGGTGGCGGTGCGCGGCACCATCAGCGCCGATCCGGCCTTGATCAGCATGCGCGGCGGAATGTTGTTGAGGCTGCGCAGGTCGTTTTCGTTCATGCCGGTACGCTGGGCGGCATCGGCCACGCTCATGGTGGTGGGCACGGACCACACCGTCCAGCTGGCGTATTGCCCCTGGTTTTTGGCGTCCAGGTTGCGCTGGAAGACCCGCGCGTTGTCCCAGGGCAGCAGGATCTGGGGGGTGCCTGCGGCAAAAATGGTCGGACGGTGAAACGAGGGGTTCAGCGCGCGAAAATCCGCTTCGCGCACCCCGGCCAGCTGGGCCACCATCGCCACGTCGATGTCGTGGAGGATGTCCACCGTCTGGAAATAGGGGTGGTTTTCGATCAGTGGAAGTTCGGTGCGAAAGGCCTCGGGGTTGGCCACGATGTTTTTGACGGCCTGCAGCTTGGGCACATACAGCCGCGTTTCGGCAGGCATGTTCAGATCGGTGTAGCGCGTGCCCAGCCCGGCTTTCTGGTTGCGGGCAATGGCGCGGCCCACGCTGCCTTCACCCCAGTTGTAAGCGGCCAGGGCCAGGTGCCAGTCGCCAAACATGCCGTACAGTTTTTGCAGGTAGTCGAGCGCGGCGCGGGTGGATGCCAGCACGTCGCGGCGGTCATCGCGAAAGGCGTTCTGCTTGAGATCGAAATAGTTGCCCGTGGCCGGCATGAACTGCCACATGCCAGCGGCCTTGGCGCTGGAGACGGCATGCGGGTTGAAGGCACTTTCGATGTAGGGCAGCAGCGCCAGCTCGGTGGGCATGCCCCGGCGTTCGAGCTCTTCAACAATGTGGAACAGGTATTTGCTGGAGCGCTCGGTCATGCGCTGCATGTAGTCGGGGCGGCTGGCATACCACTGCTCGCGGTCCTGCACCAGTTCGTGCTGCAGGTCGGGCATGGAAAAACCGCGGCGAATGCGCTCCCACAGGTCGGCGGGTGTGAACAGCGAGGCCACTTCGCTGCTGGCGGCGCGGCCGGCCGTGATCGGGCTCAGCGGCCCATTGGGGATGACGGGGGTGTGGCTGGCGGTGCCCGCGGGCGAATCGGTGGCGAACTGGTTGTTGGAGGGGATGCCGGTGGTGGCGCAGCCGGTGAGCCACAGCAGTCCTGCAAGGCAGGCGAAGCGCAGAATTTTCATCAGAAGTCGTTTTTCCATTGGCGCAGGGCGGCAAATACCGCCACGGCGTCGTGTTGTGGGACCCGGGCGTCAAAGCCCTGGGCGGCTGCGGCGACGGCGGCTTCGCGTACGCGCAGAAAGGGGTTGATGTCGCGTTCCAGCGCCATGCGTGATGGCAGCGTGGGCTGGTTTTGCGCCCGCAAGGCCGTGCAATGGCTGCTGTAGTGGAGCAATGCGGCGTTGCCGGGTTCCACGGCACGCGCAAATTTCAGGTTGGACAACGTGTACTCATGGGTACAGCACACCAGCGTGTTGCCCGGCAGGGCGGCCAGCTGGTCGAGCGATGCCAGCATCTGCGCGGGTGTGCCTTCAAAAAGGCGCCCGCAGCCGCCCGAGAAAAGGGTGTCCCCGCAAAACAGCAGGGGCGTGCCCTCCATGTCGGGGCAGTAATAGGCGATGTGGCCAGCCGTGTGGCCTGGAACATCGAGCACCGAAAACCGCAGGCCCAGCAGATCCACGCTGTCGCCCTGCGCCAGGCGCACCAGCGGCTCGGGGATGCGCTCGCGCGCCGGGCCGAACACCTGGGCACCGGTGGCAGCGCGCAAGGCATCCACGCCGCCCACATGGTCGGCGTGGTGGTGCGTGACTAGAATGGCCTGCAGTTGCAGCCCCTGGGCCTGCAGCGCCTGCAGCACGGGCGCCGCGTCACCGGGGTCCACCACGATGGCCTGGCGGCCGTTGTGCAGCATCCAGATGTAGTTGTCGGTAAAGGCGGGCAGCGGTAGCAGGTTCATGAGCGATCAAATTATAAGTTTGCACCACTGGTTCGACTCCCCCCCCGGCCGTTACCTGCTGGCGTGGGAGCAGGAGCGCTTCGATGAGGCGGTGGTGGACATCTTTGGCTACCACGGCCTGCAGATCGGCATTCCGATGCTCGACGGCCTGCGCGCCAACCGCATGCCGCACCAGTGGCTGGCCCTCGGCGAAGAGGGCATGGCCCTGCTGCCGGGCACCCGCGCCGCGAGCCCGTCGCCCCCTGGCGCCGCGCCCGTGCCAGACCCCCTGCGCCTGCTGGCCCTGCTGGCCGACCCGGTGGCGCTGCCGTTTGCGGACAACAGCCTGGACCTCATCGTGCTGCCGCACACGCTG
>JANJSZ010000135.1 GCA_024711405.1 Acidovorax sp. | reverse complement strand
CAGGAAGTTGCCGGAGTACGACAGGTCATTGCGCGGGTACATGTAGGGCTGGCCGACGCCGTACTTGTAAGCCATGGCAACCAGCGTGGGCATCTTGGCGATCAGGCGGATCGCGGCGATGTCGCGGTGTTGCGGGTTGTTGATGTCGGTGCTGTCATGGTAGAAGGCCGACATGGCGCCCACCAGGCCCGTGAGCACCGCCATGGGGTGCGCGTCGCGGCGGAAACCGCGCAGGAAGAACTGCATCTGCTCGTTGACCATGGTGTGGTCGAGCACCAGCTTGTGAAAGTCGGCGCGCTGGGTGGCGTTGGGCAGATCACCCTTGAGCAGCAGGTAGCAGGTGTCCAGGTAGTCGCACTGCGTGGCCAGCTGTTCGATAGGGTAGCCGCGGTACAGCAGTTCGCCCTTGTCTCCGTCGATGTAGGTGATGGCAGACTGGCACGATGCCGTCGACAGGAAACCGGGATCGTAGGTGAACATGCCGGTCTGTGCGTACAGCTTGCGGATGTCGATCACGTCCGGGCCGATGCTGCCCTGGTAGACCGGCATTTCCACGCTGGGACTACCGTTGCTGAACGACAGGGTGGCTTTGTTGTCTGCTAGCTTCATTGTTACTTTCCTTTGGGTTTCCGATGATCCGATCCGGGGCTGTCTATTCAGTGCCAGGGCACTATGGCACCGCCGTGCTGCCGCCTTGCCGCAGCATGCCCAGCACTTCGTGCACTTCTGGGGTGTCCAGCGGGGCCTGGGGCTCGCGTCGGCGCAGCAGCAGGTCCAGCAGGTCGTTGTCCGCCAGGTCCATCAGGGCCATCAGGCCGTCGGCGTGGCGTTGGGTGAGCTGGGGCTCGAAGCGGGAGAAAAACTGCTCGATGAACAGGTCGTTCTCGAGCAAGCCCCGCCTGCAGCGCCAGTGCAGCCTGCTCAGTGCGCGTTCATCCAGCAGCGGCGAGGCTGCTGCGCAGGCGGTGGTGGAAGTTTCACCCATGGCTTGACGCTCGCTTCAGATGGCGCGACGCACCATCAGTTCCTTGATCTTGCCGATGGCCCGCGTGGGGTTCAGGCCCTTGGGGCACACGTCCACACAGTTCATGATGGTGTGGCAGCGGAACAGGCGGTAGGGGTCTTCGAGGTTGTCGAGGCGCGCTCCCGTGGCATCGTCGCGGCTGTCGGCGATGAAACGGTAGGCCTGCAGCAGGCCGGCGGGGCCCACGAACTTGTCGGGGTTCCACCAGAAGCTGGGGCAGGACGTGGAGCAGCTCGCGCACAGGATGCACTCGTACAGGCCGTTGAGCTCTTCGCGCTCTTCGGGCGACTGCAGGCGCTCGCGGTCGGGTGCCAGTTCTTCGTTGATCAGGTAGGGCTTGATCGAGTTGTACTGCTTGAAGAACTGCGTCATGTCCACGATCAGGTCGCGGATCACGGGCAGGCCCGGCAGCGGCTTGAGCACGATGGTGCCCGTGAGGGTGTTCATGTTCGTCAGGCAGGCCAGGCCGTTCTTGCCATTGATGTTCATGGCATCGGAGCCGCAGACGCCTTCACGGCAGGAGCGGCGGAACGACAGGGTAGGGTCCTGTTCCTTGAGCTTGATCAGCGCGTCCAGCAGCATGCGCTCATGGCCGTCGAGTTCGATCTCGATGGTCTGCATGTAGGGCTTGGCATCCTTGTCCGGATCGTAGCGGTAGATTTGGAATGTGCGTTTTTGCATGTTTCTTCTCTCGTGACGATTTAGAACGTACGGACCTTGGGAGGAACGCTGTCCACCGTCAAAGGCTTGAGGTTGACGGGCTTGTAGTCAAGGCGGCTGCCTTCGCTGTACCACAGCGTGTGCTTGAGCCATTCCTTGTCGTTGCGGCCCAGCGGGAAGTCGGCGTGGTCGGCGGGGTGCTCATAGTCGTACACGGTATGGGCGCCACGGCATTCCTTGCGGGCGGCGGCCGACACCATGGTGGCCTGGGCCACTTCGATCAGGTTGTCCACTTCCAGCGCCTCGATGCGCGCGGTGTTGAACACCTTGGACTTGTCCTTGAGCGTGACGCCAGCGACCTGCTTGCGGATCTCGGCGATCTTCTGGACGCCTTCGTCCATGCTGGCCTGGGTGCGGAACACGCCGGCATGCTGCTGCATGGTGGTGCGGATGTCGCCGGCCAGGGCCTGGGCGTAGATGCCGTCGCTGGATTGGTCGAGCTGGTTCAGGCGCTCCAGTGTGCGGTCGGCTGCATCCTTGGGCAGGGGCTTGTGCTCCTTGTTCTTGTTGTTGAACTCGACGATGTGGCGGCCGGCGGCCTTGCCGAACACCAGCAGGTCCAGCAGCGAGTTGGTACCCAGGCGGTTGGCGCCATGCACGCTCACGCAAGAGCACTCGCCCACGGCATACAGGCCGTTCACCACGGCGTTGTGGATGCCGTTGGCCTGGGTGATGACCTGGCCGTTGATGTTGGTGGGCACGCCGCCCATCTGGTAGTGGATGGTCGGCACCACGGGGATGTCTTCCTTGGTGATGTCGACGTTGGCGAAGTTGACGCCAATCTCGTACACCGAAGGCAGGCGCTTGTGGATGGTGTCCGCACCCAGGTGGCTGAGCTTGAGCATCACATAGTCCTTGTTCGGACCACAGCCACGGCCTTCCTTGATTTCCTGGTCCATCGAACGCGAGACGAAGTCGCGCGGTGCCAGGTCCTTTAGCGTGGGCGCATAGCGCTCCATGAAGCGCTCGCCGTTGCTGTTGAGCAGGATGGCGCCTTCGCCGCGGCAGCCTTCGGTCAGCAGCACGCCGGCACCGGCCACGCCGGTGGGGTGGAACTGCCAGAACTCCATGTCCTGCAATGCAATGCCGGCGCGTGCCGCCATGCCCAGGCCGTCGCCGGTGTTGATGAAGGCGTTGGTCGAAGCAGCAAAGATGCGGCCGGCGCCGCCGGTGGCCAGCAGCACGGTCTTGGCTTCCAGGATGTACAGGTCGCCGGTTTCCATTTCGAGGGCGGTCACACCCACCACGTCGCCGTCGGCGTCGCGGATCAGGTCCAGGGCCATCCACTCGACGAAGAAGTTCGTCTTGGCCTTGACGTTCTGCTGGTACAGCGTGTGCAGCATGGCGTGGCCGGTGCGGTCAGCGGCGGCGCAGGCGCGCTGCACGGGCTTTTCGCCGTAGTTGGCGGTGTGGCCACCAAAGGGGCGCTGGTAGATGGTGCCGTCGGGGTTGCGGTCGAACGGCATGCCGAAGTGTTCCAGCTCGTACACCACCTTGGGGGCTTCGCGGCACATGAACTCGATGGCGTCCTGGTCGCCCAGCCAGTCGGAGCCCTTGATGGTGTCGTAGAAGTGGTAGTGCCAGTTGTCCTCGGACATGTTGCCCAGCGAGGCGCTCACGCCGCCCTGGGCGGCCACCGTGTGCGAACGGGTGGGGAACACCTTGGACAGCGAGGCCACGTTCAGGCCTGCGCGGGAGAGTTCAAGCGCGGCGCGCATGCCGGAGCCGCCGGCGCCGACGATGACGACGTCGAACTTGCGCTTGGTGATGTTAGCGTTGGTGTAGCTCATTGTTTTTTGCCTTCAGTCGCGGGAATCAGAGACGCCACAGAACCTGGATGCCCCAGCCGGCGCAGCCGACCAGCCAGACGATGGTGAAAATCTGCAGCACCAGGCGCAGGCCCAGCGGCTTGATGTAGTCCATCCAGATGTTGCGCATGCCGACCCAGACGTGCCAGATGAGCGCGATGATCACGGAGAACGTGAGCACCTTCATCCACTGGCTGGAAAAGATGGCGGCCCAGCGGTCATAGCCGATGGGACCTTTGGTCAGGACCAGCTGTGCGAGCACGATCAGCGTGAACAGTGCCATCAGGACGGCGGTGACGCGCTGGCTCAGCCAGTCGCGCAGGCCATAGTGGGCACCTACGACGGTGCGTTTGTAACCGTAGTTGTCGGACATGGTGGTTTTCCTCTCAGTCGTGGCGCGGCGCGCCGGAACCGGCGCTGCCGCGGGGTGAATCAATACAGGCCGAACAGCTTGGCTGCCAGTACCAGCGTCAGGGCAATGCTGATGACCAGCGTCGTCAGTGCAGAGGTCTTGCCGAACTGCTTGTTGACGGCCTCGTGGCTCACATCCATCCACAGGTGGCGCATGCCGGCGATCATGTGGTGCAGGTAGCCCCAGATCAGCGCCAGCGCGACGAGCTTGATGAACCAGCCCGGAGCGAAACCCAGGCCTGTATTGAACGCGGCCTTGAAGATGCCAAAGGAGATCTCGGACGACACCGAGGTGTCGAACATCCACAGGACGAACGGCAGCAGCAGGAACATGACCGCGCCGCTGGCACGGTGCAGGATCGAAACCCATGCAGCCGGCGTCATGCGGTAAGTGGTGAGGTCCTTGAAGGCGTTGATGTTGCGGAATTCAGGCCGTTTTTTGGCAAGCTCTGTCATGGCGGGGTGCTTTCGTGGATGTAACGACTTTGTAATTGGGAGATGCAAAGAACGCAAAATTCTATTGCAACGCAACAAGTGGGGTTTTCCATTGGTGCAATATTTTGATGTTTCTGCTCAAGTGCCAGCGTGCTGTCAGCTCAATTCGTTGTGGTAATGATGGGTGTCGGTGCGGTAAAGACCCCGCCGTAACTCCATGGGAACATCGTTGTAGGTGTAGGCGATGCGCTCCACGCTCAAAAGGGGCGTGCCCACGGTGGTTTGCAAAAGCCGTGCCTGCTCGCCATCGGGCAGTACGGCGCGGATTTTTTCTTCGGCCCGGACCATGCGAACGCCATAGTCGAGTTCAAACATGGCGTAGGTCGGGCCCTGGTAGCCGGCCATGTGTTCTGCCGTCAGGCCTTTGAAGGCCTGGCCGGGCAGCCAGATGTCTTCCAGAATGGTGGGTTCGCCTGCGAACGACAGGATGCGCCGCGCCTGCACCACCGGGTCGCCGCTGCGCAGCGCCAGGGCGCGTGCCACATCGGCACTGGCGCGCACGCGCCGGCACTCCAGTACGGTGCGTTGCGCCGGGCCCTCCACCCGGGCATCGCCGCTGTCGGGCAACAGCTTCAGAAAGCGGTATTGCACATGTTGCTCGGCATGGGTGGCCACGAAGGTGCCCTTGCCCTGGCGCCGCACCACGAGGTTTTCGGCCGCCAGTTCGTCGATCGCCTTGCGCACCGTGCCCTGGCTGACGCGAAACCGTGCCGCCAAGTCCATTTCGCTGGGAATGGCTTCGCCGGGCTTCCATTCGCCCTGTTGCAGGCTCTGCAGGATCAAGGCCTTGATCTGCTGGTACAGCGGACTGAACGCCGGTGTCACTGCGCCCGCACCACCGAGGTGTGGCGCGGGTGCATCGACGTTGAATGGAGGCGAGGACATGGCTGGGAGCGGGGTGGATCGGCTTTGCGAGGCGGTCTCGCGGATGGATGACCGGGGTCGATCATATCTTATATAAGACATAAGACAAATTGACCTATCGCAGCAATCGGCGGTACACTCCAAGGCTGTTTTGCGGGGCACGGGCTGCTGGTAACAGGCGCTGGTGCTTGCGTTGCACCTTTACCTGTTTTTTCCCACTTCCTGGAGTTTTCACCATGAGCAAGAAGCCCGTCCGTGTTGCCGTTACCGGCGCTGCTGGTCAAATCGGTTACGCCCTGTTGTTCCGCATCGCCTCCGGCGAAATGCTGGGCAAGGACCAGCCCGTCATCCTGCAGTTGCTCGAAGTGCCCGTGGAAGGCCCTCAAAAAGCCCTCAAGGGCGTGATGATGGAACTCGATGACTGCGCGTTCCCGCTGCTGGTTGAGATGACCGCACACAGCGACCCCATGACCGCTTTCAAGGATGCCGATTACGCCCTGCTGGTCGGTTCGCGCCCCCGTGGCCCCGGCATGGAACGCGCCGAGCTGCTGGCCGTCAACGGTGCCATCTTCACCGCACAGGGCAAGGCCCTGAATGCCGTGGCTTCGCGCGACGTGAAGGTGCTGGTCGTGGGCAACCCCGCCAACACCAACGCCTACATTGCCATGAAGTCGGCTCCTGACCTGCCACGCAAGAACTTCACCGCCATGCTGCGCCTGGACCACAACCGTGCTGCCAGCCAGATCGCCGCCAAGACCGGCAAGGCCGTGGCCGACATCGAAAAACTCACCGTCTGGGGCAACCACTCGCCCACGATGTACGCCGACTACCGTTTCGCCACCATCAACGGCGAAAGCGTCGCCAAGATGATCAACGATCAGGAATGGAACGCCAATGTGTTCCTGCCCACGGTGGGCAAGCGCGGCGCCGCCATCATCGAAGCCCGCGGTCTGTCGTCGGCCGCCTCGGCAGCCAACGCGGCCATCGACCACATGCGCGACTGGGCCCTGGGCACCAACGGCAAATGGGTCACCATGGGCATTCCTTCGGATGGCCAGTACGGCATTCCCAAGGACACCATGTTCGGCTTCCCTGTCACCTGCGAAAACGGCGAGTACAAGATCGTTGAAGGCCTGGAAATCGATGCGTTCTCCCAGGAACGCATCAACAAGACGCTGGAAGAGCTGCAAGGCGAGCAAGACGGCGTCAAGCACCTGCTGTGATCCCATGAGCGTTGTGCGCCACCCAGACCCGCTCACTGCCGCTCAAGGGGGCGGGTCTGCCCATCCCCGTGATGTGCTGCTTGGCGCCCAGGCGGCTTCGGCCGCCTTGCCGGTGTGCGATCACTACAGCGGTGCGCCGGCGCGCATGCTCAAGAGCCTGCAGTTGCAGGCCCAGATGACCGAAGAGTTCGGCGCCTGCGTCTTCGACGTGACGCTCGATTGCGAAGACGGTGCCCCGGTCGGCGACGAAGCGGCGCACGCGGCCCTGGTGGCCCGGCTGGCGCGCGATGCCGCCCCAGCGGCCCGTGTGGGTGCGCGTGTGCACCCCGTGGACCACCCCGCATTTGCCCATGACGTGGCCACCATCGCCGGTGAAGCCGGCCACCGGCTCACCCACATCATGCTACCCAAGGTCGAGTCGGTGGATGACGTTGTGCGGGCTGAAAAGGCCTTGCAGCGTGCATCGGCCGGCCACCTGCCCCTGCAGGTACTGATCGAATCGCCCGCCGCGGTGCACCGTGCGTTCGAGATCGCAGCGCACCCGCTGGTGCAAAGCCTGAGCTTCGGGCTGATGGATTTTGTATCGGCCCATGGCGGCGCCATACCCGCCTCGGCCATGACCTCCTCGGGCCAGTTCACGCACCCGCTGGTGGTGCGTGCCAAGCTGGAAATCGCCTCTGCCTGCCATGCCCACGGCAAGGTGCCCTCGCATTGCGTGGTGACCGAATTCAGCGACATGGCGGCCATGCAGGCCGCAGCCAGCCGCGCAGCCCGCGAGTTTGGCTACACGCGCATGTGGAGCATCCACCCGGCGCAGATCCGACCCATCCTGGTGGCCTTTGCGCCCACGCAGGATGACATTGAAGTTGCATCAAAAATAATAGCTGCTGCCGCAGACGCTGATTGGGCTCCGATCAGTTTTGATGGCACATTGCACGACCGTGCCAGTTTCCGTTACTACTGGCAGGTCCTGGAACGTGCGCACAGCACCGGGCGCAGCTTGCCCCCGGCCGTGCGCGCGTGGTTTGTCCCGCTCCTCCCCTGAACCCCTATCCGCAGGATCTCTGATGAAAACCTTTATCGCTTCTGCCCTGATGCTGCTGGCGCCTGCTTTCGTGCTGGCCCAGGCTCCCTCCCAGCCCGCAGCCAAACCTGCAGCCAAGCCTGCAGCCAAGCAGGCCACCAAGTCCGCAGCCAAGGCCCCTGCCAAAACCAAGGTGGTCAAGGCGGAACCTCCCAGCAGCCGGACCCAGCTCAGGTCCGCCACCGGGCAGGTGGCAGCGGGCATCATGGCCGCCGAGGCCGCCCTGTCGCCCGCCGAGCTGGCTATTGCCGAGCGCGTGCATGTCGGCCGCATCGCGTGCGAGCTGGGTGCCCACGTCACGCTCAAGGCCGACCCTGCCTCGCCCGGCCATTTCGATGTCGAAGGCAAGGGCTTCAAGTACCGCATGGCCCCGGTCGCAACCACCACTGGCGCCGTGCGCCTGGAAGACCAGAAGGGCGGCGCTGTCTGGCTGCAGATTGCCAACAAGTCCATGCTCATGGACCAGAAGCGCGGGCAGCGCCTGGCCGACGAGTGCATGAGCCCCGAGCAGAACCTGGTGGCCGAGGCCATCAAGAAGAACCCGCCCCCCAGCGTTCTGGAACCCCTGCCCATCGCCAAGCAATAACGATTGCGGTGCGTCCGGTGTCCGGCACGCACCCGCCCCACTTTGAATAGAACGCAACCGGAGAAAATTGATGTTGAAAGCCTACCGTGACCATGTGGCAGAACGCGCTGCATTGGGCATTCCACCACTGCCCCTGAGCGCCAAGCAGACCAGCGAACTGATCGAGCTGCTGAAGAACCCGCCCGCTGGCGAGGAAGCCACTCTGGTCGATCTGATCACGCACCGCGTGCCCGCCGGTGTGGACGACGCCGCCAAGGTCAAGGCCAGCTACCTGGCCGCCGTGGCCCATGGCACGGAGGTGTGCAGCCTCATCGGCCGCGAGAAGGCCACGCAACTGCTGGGCACCATGCTGGGTGGCTACAACCTCACGCCGCTGATCGATCTGCTGGACGACGCTGCCGTGGCCTCGGTGGCCGCCGAAGCGCTCAAGAAGACGCTGCTCATGTTCGACCAGTTCCATGACGTCAAGGAAAAGGCCGACAAGAGCAACGCCTTCGCCAAGTCCGTGCTGCAGAGCTGGGCCGATGCCGAGTGGTTCACCAGCCGCCCCGAAGTGCCGCAAAGCATCAAGCTCACGGTGCTCAAGGTCACGGGCGAAACCAACACCGATGACCTGTCGCCCGCGCCCGACGCCTGGAGCCGCCCCGACATCCCGCTGCATGCGCTGGCCATGCTCAAGAACAAGCGCGACGGCATCACGCCCGAAGAAGACGGCAAGCGCGGCCCGGTGAAATTCATCGAAGACCTGCGTGCCAAGGGCAACCTCGTGGCCTATGTGGGCGACGTGGTCGGTACCGGTTCTTCCCGCA
>JANJSZ010000114.1 GCA_024711405.1 Acidovorax sp. | reverse complement strand
GTTCAACCGATTCAGGAAACTATTGGTGCGCTACGAGAAGCTCGAACACACCTTCCTGGCGCTCAACCACCTTGCTGCGGCCATCATCGCTCTGCGCAAGATTGAGCTACCAGTCAATGTTATTTACGGATAAATACTAAGCCTTTCTGTTGCACCGACTCTTCTTCATCAGGAGACAACCCATGTGCAAGCCCTTGTGTACACCGTTGCTGGTCTCGTTGGGGATGGTGCTGGCGGTTGCCGGCGCCCATGCCCAGACCGTGTACCGGATGGTCGGCCCCGATGGAAAGGTGACCTTCTCGGACCGCGCGCCCGACAGCAAGGCAAAACCCGCACAAGGCGTCTGGCAAGGTTCCTCCGCAGCCGTCGGTCCTGCCCTGCCCTACGCGCTGCAGCAGATTGCGGCACGCTTTCCCGTGACGCTGTACACCGGCAGTGACTGCGCTCCATGCAACAGCGCCCGCAACCTGCTGGTGGGGCGTGGCATTCCGTTTGCCGAACGCACCGTCAACACCAACGAGGACATCGAAGCATGGCAGCGCATGAGCGGCAACAGCAGCCTGCCGTTTGCCACGATCGGTGGCCAGCAGCTGGCGGGATTTCCCGAAAACGAGTGGACCCAGTACCTGAACGCGGCCGGATATCCCCCGCAATCCCAGCTGTCACCGAACTACCGCCGCCCGCCCGCGTCCCCGCTGGTGACCGCCAAGGCTGCGCAACCGGTGGCACCCGACGCGCCGGCCAGAAGAACACCTGCGGAGCGTCCACGGCCCGCACCCAGCACCGAGGACCCTTCGCCCGGCAACCCTGCAGGTATCCGCTTCTGACACGGCGGGCCGTCCCGGGCCGGCACGGCCTGACGCTGTTCAGTAGGTGAAGGTCTTCACCACGCCCTGCGTGGTTCCCACAAGACCTACCGATGCCTTCTGGTGCGCAAATACACCCACCGTCACCACCCCGGGCCACTGGTTCACCTGGGACTCAAACGCCAGCGGGTCGGTGATGGACAAGCCCGTCACATCCAGGATGTGCTGACCGTTGTCCGTCACCAGCGGTTGTCCGTCCCTCCGGCGCAGGCACGCCGTGCCACCCAGCGCTGCGAAGCGCCGCGCAATGTGCTGCGCCGCCATCGGAATCACCTCCACCGGCAAAGGAAAGCGGCCCAGTGCTGGCACCAGCTTGGACTCATCAACGATGCAGACAAAGCGGCTGGCCAGGGCCGCCACGATCTTCTCGCGCGTCAATGCAGCGCCGCCGCCTTTGACCATGCAACCGTGGCCGTCGATTTCATCGGCGCCATCGATGTACACCGCCAGCGATTCCACTTCATTGGCATCGAACACCGGAATTCCCAGCGCCTGCAGTCGCTCGGTGCTCGCCACCGAGCTGGAAACAGCACCCCGGATCTGGTCTTTCATGCCCGCCAGCGCGTCGATGAAGTGGTTGACCGTGGAGCCCGTGCCAACCCCCACGATGGCACCGGGCACCACGTATTGCAGGGCCGCCTTGCCCACCAGGGCCTTGAGTTCGTCTTGGGTCAGAGGGGATGGAGTCGTCATGGGGGAGAATCAGAGGGTAATCGTCGAATTATCCCTCCATGTCACTGATCCCCTACGCTCTCACCCGCTCTTTCCTGTTCGGCATGGATGCCGAATCCGCCCATGAACTCACCATGGGCATGCTCGCGCGCGGCCAAGGCACGCCCATGCAGTGGGCCTGGTGCAACGAAACCGTGGATGACCCCATCGAGCTGGCCGGGCTGACCTTCCCCAACCGCGTGGGTCTGGCGGCCGGGCTGGACAAGAATGCCCGCTGCATCGACGCCCTGGGCGCCATGGGTTTCGGCTTTGTGGAGGTGGGCACGGTGACCCCCAAGGCCCAGCCGGGCAATCCCAAGCCCCGCATGTTCCGCCTGCCCGAGGCAAGGGCCCTGATCAACCGGCTGGGCTTCAACAACGACGGCCTGGACGCATTCATCCACAACGTGCAGCAGGCACGGTTTCGCACCCAGCATCGCAAACACCCAATGCTGCTGGGCCTGAACATCGGCAAGAACGCCAGCACCCCGATCGAAGACGCCACCAGCGACTACCTCACCTGCCTCGACGGCGTGTACCCGCACGCCGATTACGTCACGGTCAATATCAGCTCACCCAACACACAGAACCTGCGCGCGCTGCAAAGCGACGCGGCCCTTGATGCCCTGCTGGGCGCGATTGCCGAACGCCGCGAAGCACTGGCCGGGCAATACCGCCAGACCGGCAGCAAGGGTGTCACCTCGTCCCGCCCCGTGCCCATTTTTGTCAAGATTGCCCCCGACCTCGACGAGGCGCAGGTGGCGGTGATTGCCACCACACTGCAACGCCACGGCATGGATTGCGTGATCGCCACCAACACCACCATCAACCGGGAAGCTGTCAAGGGAATGCCCCATGCCGAGGAACTGGGAGGGCTCAGCGGTGCACCGGTGCGGGAAGCCAGCAACCAGGTTATCCGCCAGCTGCGCGCCGCACTGGGCAGCCGTTTTCCGATCATCGGCGTGGGTGGCATTCTCAGTGCGGAAGATGCCCTGGGCAAAATCCGCGCGGGAGCGGACGTGGTGCAGATCTACACCGGCCTGATCTACGAAGGCCCCGCGCTCGTCGCGAAGGCGGCGCGCGCCATCAAGGCAATGGCCTGAACGGCTGATGAACGGTCAAGGGCGAGGCCTTGCGCCCCACCTTGCCGCCACATCGCGCCTTAGCGGCGCAGGCGCATCACCAGCGGGAGCACCACCCCTGCCCATCGCACCAGTCGGCGTGGGCCAGTGGCAATCGCCACGCCGGCCAGCGCGGCAACGGCAGCAGGATGCTGACGGACAAAGCCAGCGACGCGCAACAGCAATGAAGCCGCCGCATCGTCGCCCTCGGTCACAGCAGCCAAGGCCTGGGCCTGGGCCTGCAATCGCGCGGCACGGCGAGCGCGCAAACGCTCCCGCTGCTCGGCGATGCGATCCAGCACCCGTTGCTGCGCCACCGTGGCATGCACGGGAAAGGCCTGTTCGGAAGAACTCACAAGCGCTCCTTGATATCACGCCAGTCTTGTGACAACTCGCGCCGGGTCAGGGCAAAACCATTGCCCGCGCTGCGCACCACCGCCACCAGCCTGACGATGGCAGCGCACCAGGCCACCAGCCATGTCCCTGCCACCACCCAGGACACCAGCACGCGGTGGGGCGTGTCCCAGAACTGCACCAGCACGGCCATCGACACCATCACCAGGGCCACCAGGGTGAGCCCGGTGACGGCGATCAACAGCGCCAGCAGCTGTTGCAAGCGCTGCTTTTGATCGAGCCACTCCAGGCGCGCCAATTCCAGCCGATCTTCGGCAGCGATGGCCCCCTCGATGGCATTCGCTCGCCACCGCGCCGCGAATGCCTCCAGTCCGAGCAAGGAAAGCCAGTTCATACGCACTCTCCCTGCATCAGCGCAATGGACGGCAAGCGATCAACGGCGCGCAAGCAAAAATCCCACCAGAGCACCGACGGCCAGCGCCGCGCTGGCTACGCGCCAGGGTTCATCGTGGGCGTAGCGGTCAGCCGCCAGGGCGGCATCCTTGGCCTGGCGGGCTGCTTCCTGCGCGGCGCGCACTGTTGATTCCCGCACCGAATGCATGCCGTCGTCCAGGCGCTGGCGCAGCAC
>JANJSZ010000190.1 GCA_024711405.1 Acidovorax sp. | reverse complement strand
CTCAGCTACCTCAAGCGCTTTCACATCAACCAGCTCAAGATCGACCAGTCCTTCGTGCGCGACATCGGCACCGACCCGGACGACCAGGCCATTGCCACCGCCATCGTCCAGATGGCCCACAGCCTGGGCATGACCACCATCGCCGAAGGCGTGGAAACCGCCGAGCAACTGGACTATCTGCGCGCACAGGGCTGCGACCAGGTGCAGGGCTACCACTTCAGCCGCCCGCTGCTGCCCGGGCATTTCGAGGCTTTTGTGCGCACCAACCTGCAGGCACGCCAGCAGACACCCGCGCACGCGGCGCAGGCCGAGGTTCAGGCCCGGCCGGCGGGAACCGCTGCATAAAACACAGCTGCAAGCGATTTTCCAGCCAGCGGCAAAGCCAAAAAACTCCAATCTTCATCGATGCCGGGTGGTTTCGCCCCCCGAACTTCTGTGGCTCCGGCTCGTGCCAGGCGCCGGCTTTTCGGCCCCCACCGCCAGGCGCAATGCCTGTTCGCCTACAAGCCGCCGGCAACTGCGCCCGCACACTTCAGGTTTCCTGGCCCTTTGGGAGACCTCACATGAGCCCATCGCTCGACACCCTCATCATCGGCGCAGGCACGGCGGGCCTGGCCGCCCTGCGTGAAGTGCGCAAGCACACCGACCGCTACCTCATCGTCAACGAAGGCCCCTGGGGCACCACCTGCGCACGGGTGGGCTGCATGCCGTCCAAGGCGCTGATCGAGGCAGCCAACGCCTTCCACCGCCGCCACACCTTCGAAGAATTTGGCCTGCGGGGCGCCAGCGCCTTGACCGCCGACCTGCCCGCCGTGCTGCAACGCGTACGCGCACTGCGCGACGACTTGGTGGCGGGCGCCCTCCAAGCCACCAGCGGACTGGGCAGTGCCCAAATATCGGGACGCGCCACCCTGCTGGGACCGCAGTCGGTGGACATCGACGGCACGGCCTACGCCACGCGCAGCATCATCATCGCCACCGGGTCACGTCCCCGCGTGCCAGAAGAATGGCTGGCGTTTGGCGACCGCATGCTCACCACCGACACGCTGTTCGAGCAGCCCAGCCTCGGCCCCCGCATTGCCGTGATCGGCATGGGCCCGATGGGTGTGGAGATTTCACAAGCCCTTGCCCGGCTGGGCTTGCAAGTGGCTGCATTCACCACCGGCCACACGCTGGCAGGCCTGGGCGACCCGGCACTCAACGCCGAACTGACAGCGCTGCTCAAGCAAGACATGGTGCTGCACATGGGGGCCGAAGCACAACTGCGCGAAGTGCCCGGGGGCATTGAAGTCGCCAGCGGCAGCAACCGCGTGGTGGTGGACCAGGTCATCGCTGCCCTGGGCCGGGTGCCCAATGTCGAGGACCTGGGCCTGGAGACACTGGGCGTGCCCCTGGACCGGCGTGGCTTGCCGACGGTAGACCCGCAAACCCAGCAAATTGGCGACTTGCCGGTGTTTCTGGCCGGCGACGCCAATACCCACATCCCGCTGCTGCACGAGGCTGCCGACGAAGGCCATATCGCGGGCATGAACGCCCTGGCCACGGCACCCACCCGCTTCAGGCGCCGCACCTTGCTGTCCATCGTTTTTGCCGACCCCAACGTCGCCATCGTGGGGCCGCGCATGGTGGACATGGACCCGCACCGCACCATCACCGGCACCGCCAGCTACGCAACGCAAGGCCGCGCCCGCACCGCCCAACGCAACCACGGGCGCCTGTGCATCTACGCAGACCGTGCCACCGGTCGCCTGCTGGGTGCCGAGCTCTGCGCCCCCGATGGAGAGCACCTGGCCCATCTCCTGGCCCTGGCCGTGCAGCAGCAACTGACGGTGCACGACCTGCTGGGCATGCCGTTCTACCACCCCACCCTGGAAGAAGGCCTGCGCACCGCCTTGCGCGATGCGGCCCACCAACTGCCACACACCCGCGCCTCCGACCTGGCCGCCTGCGCGGCCCTGGATGTGCCCGCGCTGGAGTAGCCGACGCCAAGGCCAGGGACCGCTGAACGTGCAACAGCGCTCAAACCGCGCGCAGGCATGCCGATAACCCACCATTGCCCCAAGGAGTCACCAGGGACCTTCGCCTGGGCATCCACGGCTGCTTGCCACGCAAACCAGGTCAGCGCAAACGCGCAGGCGACAGCCCTTCCACCACCACGCCCTCGCGCACCAGTTCTTCGGCCAGCGGCTCGCTGCGCAACAGCTGCCGCGCCAGCAACGAGGCCCCCGCAGCACTCTGGATGCCGTAACCACCCTGCCCGGCCAGCCAGAAGAAGCCGGGCACATGGTTGTCCCAGCCGATCACCATGTCGCCATCGGGCACAAACGAGCGCAGACCCGCCCAGGTGTGCGACGGGCGGCGGATCTGGAAGCGGGTCATTTCCTCGATGTGATAGATGCCGGTGGCCACGTCCAGCTCTTCGGGCACCACGTCGTGCGGATGCGTGGGATCGGCATTGGCGGGTGAACCCAGCAACTGGCCCGCATCGGGCTTGAAGTAGAAGCTCTCGTCGATGCCCACCACGGCGGGCCAGTGGGTGGCGTCCATGCCCTCGGGCACAGGAAAGGTAAACGCCGTGCGCCGGCGCGGCTCCAGTCCGATGGGTGGAACGCCCGCCAGGCCCGCCACCGCATCGACCCAGGCGCCTGCAGCGTTGACGATGGTGGGGGCTGCAAACACGCGCCCGTCGGCCAGCGTCACCTGCCACCCTTCGTCCGCGCGGTGCACGGCCGTCACCTCGGCATGCGTCAGCACCTGGCCGCCACGCTGGCGCAGCCCGCGCAGGTAGCCCTGGTGCAGGGCATTCACGTCAATATCGGCGGCCTCGGGCTCGCTCATTCCTGCAGCCACGGCTTCGGGGTTGAGGCAAGGCAGCATCGCCAGCAAATCGGCCTGCTCCACCCATTTCACATTGGGTGAGGTGGCATGTGCCTCGTCGTAAGTCTGCTTCAGCAGGTCCAGTTGGTCCGGCCCGGCGACATAGACCACGCCCCGGGGCGAGAGGATGGGGTCGGCACCGAACTCGGGTGGCGGCGCATCATAAAAAGCGCGGCTGGCCCGCGTCAGCGCCTGGATATTGGGCGTGCCATAGGTTGCCATGTACAGGGCGGCCGATCGGCCCGTGGTGTGGTAGCCGGGCTGCGATTCGCGTTCCAGCAGCAGCACACGGGCGCCCTGACCTGCGCCGCCGGGCTGCACCAATTGCCAGGCCACGGAGGCCCCGGCAATGCCCGCACCGATCACGATGGTGTCCACGGTTTGCATGGTCAGAGTCTCCTTTTCAAACCGCCGACACCTGCGCCGCCGACGCCGCCCGGTCGTCACGCGGCAGGCTGCGGGCGTCGCGGGGGTCGGGCGCGCTGGTCACGATGGAGGTCAGTGCGGGCTCGGCGCGCGTTTGCATCAGTTGGGCCAGGTCGGGCCGGGGCCGCGCCAGCCCGGCAATGCCCTTGAACGCCCGCTCCAGCGCGTGCCCCGCACCCAGCGTGTGGCGGTCGGCGCGAAAACGGCCCACGATCTGCAGGCCGAACGGCATGCCCACATCGTCCAGCCCGCAGGGCAGGCTCAGCGCCGGGTGGGTGGTGAGCGTGGTCACATAGGTCAGCGCCAGCCAGCGGTAGTAGTTGGCCTGCGGCTCGCCGTTGATGTGGCTGGCGAACAGCTCGGTCCAGGCAAACGGCGACACGGGCGTGGTCGGCGCCAGGATGATGTCGTAGTCCTCGTACAGCTTCTGGAACCGCGCCAGAATGCGCGTCTGCTCGGCCTGCGCCCAGGCGCTGTCCAGCAGCGTCATGGCGGCGCCCATCTCGTAGTTGGCGCGGGTGTTGGGGCCCAGGCTGGCAGGGTCGCGCTCGTAGGCCTCGCGCGTGCTGGCCACAAAGGCCTCGGCGCGCAGCACGTCAAAGCAGCGGTGCACATCGCCCAGGTCGATGTCGATGGCGTCGCAACGCGCAAACAGGTGCTTCATGGCCTGCACCTTGCGGCGGAACACGGCACGGATGCCGTTGTCCACGGCGCAGGCGCCAAAGTCTTCCGTGCAGGCCACGCGCAGGCGGCTCAAATCGACGGTTTCGGGCAACAGGAAGCCCATCGGGTCCAGCGGGTAGCTCAGCGGGTCGCCGGCCGACATGCCGGCCGATGCGGCCAGCTGCAGGCAGGCTTCCTCCACCGTGCGGCCCATGGGGCCGACCACCGAAATCGGCGTCCAGCCCAGCAGCTTGCGTGAACTGGGCACCACGCCGGGCGACGGCCTGAAACCCACCACCCCGCAGATGGATGCCGGAATGCGCAGCGACCCGCCCGTGTCCGAGCCCGTGCACACCGGCAGCATGTCGCATGCCAGCGCGGCGGCCGAGCCGCCCGACGAGCCCCCGGCGTTCAGGTGGGGGTTGAACGGGTTGCCCGTGGCGCCCCACACCGTGTTGCGCGAGTTCGCGCCCGCACCCATTTCCGGGATATTGGTCTTGCCGGTGACGATGGCGCCCGCCGCGCGCAGCCGCGCCACCAGCACGTTGTCCTCGGCGGGGATGTGCTCGCGGTAGATCTGCGAACCATAGGTGGTCAGCAACCCCGCCGTGGCCTCCAGGTCCTTCACGCCCATGGGCAGGCCATGCAGCAGGCCCAGCGGCTCACCGCGCAGCACCGCCTGCTCGGCGGCCTGGGCCTCGGTGCGGGCGCGGTCGTAGCAGGTGGCGGTAACGGCATTCACATACGGGTTCACGGCCTCGATGCGCGCGATGCAGGCGTCGAGCAGTTCCACCGGAGAAATCTCGCGCGTGCCGATGCGATGGCGCAGTTCATTGGCCGTCATCTCGACCAGGGCTTGGGGGCTGGTTGTCATCTCGGTTTTGTCTCCTGGTTCACAAGACGCTCAGTCTGCGGTGATGCCGGCGCGCTGCGCGATGGCGCGCATCAGCGGCAGTTCCTTGTCGATCAGCTCGGCCAGTGCCTTGGATGGAGCATAGGACGGTTCAAACCCCACGGCGACCATCTTGCCACGCGTTTCGGGGTCTGACACCACCTGGGCCAGGGCCTGCTCCAGCCGCGCCTTCACGGCCGGTGGCAGGCCGCGCGGGGCCACCATGGCCAACCAGGTGTCCATCTCCAGGCCCGGGTAGCCGCTTTCCGCCAGCGTAGGCACCTTGGGCAGCAGGGCCGAGCGCTTGCCGGAAGTCACCGCAATGGCCTTGATCTTGCCGTCCTTGAGCTGCGGCAGCGCGGCCGACACGGTGTCCACCGTGAACGGGATCTGCCCACCGAGCAGGTCGGTCATCGCAGGTGCACTGCCCTTGTAGGGCACATGCTGGATCTTGAGGCCCGCCGCATGGAAGAACATCTCACCCGCAAACTGCGAGGTGGTGCCCGCACCGAACGAGCCATACGAATACTTGTCGGGCGCAGCCTTCACCAGGGCCGCGAACTGCTGCAGGTCACTGGCCGGCACATCCTTGTTGGCCAGCAGGATCAGGCCCGTGCGGCCCGTGATGCCGATGGGCTCGAAGCTCTTGACCGGGTCGTAAGACAGCTTGGCGCGCACAGCGGGGTTCACCGTGAACGTGGTGCCAGAGCTCAGGAGCAGCGTATAGCCGTCAGGCGCCGCCCGGGCCACCGACGTGGCCCCAATCACCGTGCCCGCCCCCGCGCGGTTGTCGATCACCACGCTCTGGCCCAGCTTGTCGCCGAGCTTTTTGCCGATCAGGCGGCCCAGCACGTCCGTCGCACCGCCGGGCGGGAACGGAATCACCAGCGTGATGGGTTTGGTGGGAAAAGCCCCTTCCTGCGCCATGGCCGGAGCCCCTGCGGTGGCCCCCAGGGCGGCACAGAGGACGGCAGACAAAAGCAGTTGCTTGCGGTTCATGGCGTGGTTCCAGACAAAAATGACAAGTGGAAAGATAGGGGAAGAAAGAGGAAAGAAGGTGAGCAGCGCTCAGGCCTGCGCCGCCCGCACGGTCCGCCCGCGCTGCACAAAACCCTGGTACTGCACATCAGGCACCAACAGACCGCCCGTGGTCCACACCAGGTGGGTCGCCTGGTGCAACACGGCGTCGATGCCCGCGCTGCGCAGCCAGGCCTGCCCGGCCGTGGTGCCCATCAGCATGGCCGGGCCACTGAAGCCTGCGGCAGCCGAGGGCTCGATGCGCTCGCCCAGCGTGTCGAGCATCTGCACGAGGTGCGCGAACAAGGTGTCGTCGGCCACAGTGAACACACCCGACAGCAGCGGCTGCATCAGCTCGGCCGCCAGCAGCGAGGCACGCGGTACGGCCAGGCCATCGGCCTCGGTGCGGTTGGTCAGGCCCCAGTCGTATACCGAGGGGTGACCGCCCCCGCCCTGCGTTGAATCGGCCAGCATCTGCACCAGGAAGCACGGCGACTGCACCGGCTCCGCAAAAAAACAGTGCACATGCGGCCCCAGCACCTGCCGCAGGCCAAAGGTGATGCCCGCTGGCGCACCGCCCACGCCACAGGGCAGGTAGACGATGAGCGGGTGCTCGGCATCCACCACCACGCCCTGCTCCACCAGCTGCTTTTGCAGATGCAGCGCCGCAGCACTGTAGCCCAGCAGCAGCGAAAACGATTGCTCGTCGTCCACAAAGTGGCACATCGGGTTGCGGGACGCCTCGGCACGGCCTGCTGCCACAGCACGCTCGTAGTCGCCCGTGTGTTCCACCACCTGCACACCGCGCTGGCGCAGGCGGTCTTTTTTCCATGCTTTCGCGTCGGCTGACATGTGCACCGTGGCCTGAAAACCCAGGGCCGAGGCCACCACGCCAATGCTCAGGCCCAGGTTGCTCGTGGAGCCCACCGCCACCTGGTAGCGGCCCAGCACCTCGCGCGCCGCCGGGGTGGCCAGCGCACGGTAGTCACCGCCGGGCTGTACCAACCCATGCTGCAGTGCCAGCCCCTCGGCCAACTCCAGCACCTCGTGCATGCCGCCCCGGGCCTTGATGGAGCCCGCCACGGGCAGGCTGTGGTCGGCCTTGATGAATAGACGGCCCTGCCCTTCGGCCCAACCCAGCGCGGGTTGCAGCGCGGCGGCAGGCAGGAGCGGTGACTCCACCACGCCCCCGGTGGCAGCCAGCTCGGGAAACACGTCCGCCAGCAGCCCGGCGAAACGGGCGAGGCGCGCAGCGGCCGCATGCGTATCATCCAGACTAATGGTTCTCCCTAATGCGGGCAGCGCGGCGGCGGGCTGCGCCTGCCGTGCCGGGTTGGTCCACAGGGCAGGCAGGGCATTGTGCAGGCGGCTGGCCAGCAGGGCATCCACAGCAATGGAGGGGTCGGCAAATGTCATGGCCAATTTATCTCGATCAGTCTTGCCCACATTCTTCTTCCGTCACGCGCCCGTCACAAACCATTTATATTGAGCGTAGCATTAGTTTTAATAATGGATATTCGCCTCACCCCCTCCCTGCTCGCCTGGCTGCGCAGTTTTGATGCAGCCGCCCGCCACGGCAGCTTTACCAAGGCGGCGGCCGAGCTGTGCATCACCCAGGGCGCCGTGAGCCAACAGGTCAAGCAGCTCGAAGACTGGCTGCGCCGCCCCCTGTTCCTGCGCACGCCGCGCGCGCTGGTGCCTACGCCCGAGGGAAAATGGCTGGCTGTGGTGCTGCGCGAGAGCTTCGAAGCCATCGAAAGCACCCTGGCCCAGATGCGCCAGCCGCCCGAAGCCGCCACCGCCACCCTGAGCTGCTCGCCCTCGTTTGCCATGAGCTGGCTCACCCCCCGGCTGGGCGACTTCTTCCGCCAACACCCACACACCGGGCTGCGCGTGTTTGGCGAGTTCCACACGCTCGACCGCATCCGCATGGTGCAGGGTGGCATCGAAGCCGCAGTGCGGTTTGACCTGGGCGGCTACCGTGACCTGAACGCCACCGTATTCCTGGACGAATGGCTCATCCCCGTGGCCAGCTCCGAGTTCCTGGCCCGCCACCCACCCATTCATGCGCCCCAAGACCTGCACGGCGACTGGCTGCTGCACGACGGCAGCGCCTGGGACGGCGCGGACACGTATGAGGAATGGCAGCACTGGTTTGCCCAGATGAACACCCCGCCGCCGCCCTGGGCCGGTGGCCAACAGTTCAACCTGTCGCAACTGGCCTTGGGCGCCGCGCTGGCCGGCCAGGGCATTGCCATGGGCCGCGCAGCGCTGGTGCTGCAGGACGTGAAGGCCGGGCGCCTGGTGCCGCTGCTGGGGCGCAGCGTGCTGTCGCGCGCGGCGTATTCATTTGTGACCACCGCCCATCCCAGCCCATCAATGGAGCTGGTAAGGGAGTGGCTGGCAGAGGAGGCTCGGCGGTTTTGCGGCGAGCGCAGCGAGGTGTTGCCTGCAGTGGTGCCGCCTTGATTCATATCTTCGTTGGTGAAATATTTGATTATTTAAATACTCTTTTATTAAAAAAAGAGTATAAACATCATCATGTCAACCGATCTCATCCCCACCCTCGCCGCCGCCCGCAAGGCCCACCAGATGACGCAGGCCCAGCTCGCCGAAAGTGCGGGCCTGAGCCGCATGACGGTGCAGCGCACCGAAGGCGGCGACCTCGACCCCCGCTATTCCACCCTGGCCGAGATGGCGCGCGTGCTGGGCATGGACATCATTGCCGTGCCCAGCAGCCTGCGGCCCAGCCTGCAAGCGTTCATCCAGTCGGGTGGCAAGTTTCTGGGCCAGCCCGAGGGCGTGGATGCCCCGCCCTCTGTCGTAGACGGCCTGCGGCGTTGACCCTGGCGGCACCCCACCCACCTGCCAGGCCACCACCCCATGTCCACCGCCATCCGCTACCTGCGCCTGTACCTGCACCGACCCGCCCGGGCAGACGGTACGC
Organism: Acidovorax sp.; assembly: GCA_024711405.1. Lineage (GTDB taxonomy): Bacteria > Pseudomonadota > Gammaproteobacteria > Burkholderiales > Burkholderiaceae_C > Acidovorax. Next base: position 682 of record JANJSZ010000190.1, on the reverse strand, counting down.
CGGGCGGGCGCGAGGCGATTGGCTACCTCTCGCAGTACGGCGACATCCTGCGGGTCTCGTTTGATGAAAGCTACATCCGCAACCCCGAGCGCCCCACCCTGTCCCTCAGCTACCAGGGCGCGGACGAGGCGGCCACGCAGCAGATCCTGGCGTCAGCGCGCGATGCGCGGCTGGTGCGCACCGATGGGCGCTGGCCCGTGTACTTTCAAAACCTGCTGCCCGAGGGTCACAACCGAGACCGGCTGGCGCGCGAGCGTGGCTGCAGCCCCGACGACGAGTTCGAGCTGCTGGCCGCCGCCGGCCGTGACCTGATGGGCGCGCTGGAGGTGGAGCCCGTGCCCGCGCAAGACGGCATCCCCGACGTGGTGCGCCACTGGCACACCACCCAGGGCCTCGACGTACTGGAACCCGGCTTTGTCGAATACCCCGTGGAAGACGCCGCATCGCTGCCCGGCGTGGTCACCAAGTTCAGCGCCGTGCAGGACGGCCACCGCTACACCGTGCACCGCCGGGGCGCGGCGGGCAGCGTGATCATGAAGCTGCCCACCACCGCCCACCCCGACCTGGTGGCCAACGAATACACCGGCTACCAGCTGTGCCAGGCCCTCGGCCTGAACGTGGCCCATGCCCGCGTCATCACCCGCGCCGAGGCCGATTTGCCCGACACCGTGCCTTTCAACAC
>JANJSZ010000051.1 GCA_024711405.1 Acidovorax sp. | reverse complement strand
ACTGCGTGATGCTGCTGGCGGCCATGGTGGTCGCTGTCAACTTCCTGGTGGACCTGCTGTACGCCGTGATCGACCCGCGCGTGAAGGCCAGCGATATATGAATTACCCCCCTGAGCCGCTGCGCGCCTTCCCCCCAGGGGGACGCCACCCGTGGCCTGGCAGAGCCAGTTCCACGGTGGCACTGGCCTGCGGGCGTGCCGGTCTCCAGCACCGCCGGCGCCACGGGAAGATGCGGACAAGCCGATGAGCGCGACCACTTCATCCTCCATTGCGCCGCCCCCCCGCTGGCTGCACCGCGCCCTGCGCCACCGCAGCTTTGTTGCCGGTGCGGTGCTGGTGTTGCTGCTGCTGGCCGCCGCGGCCCTGTCGCTGGTCTGGACGCCCTGGTCGCCCTACGACATGGACCTGCCGGCCAAGCTGCAGCCGCCCAGCGGCCTGCACTGGCTGGGCACCGACGCCTTTGGCCGCGACGTGGCCTCGCTGCTGCTGGTGGGCGCGCGCAACTCGCTCCTGGTGGGTGTGATCGCGGTAGGCATTGGCATGGGCCTGGGCGTGGCGCTCGGGCTGCTTGCCGCCGCGCGGCGTGGCTGGGTGGAAGAAGCCATCATGCGGCTGGCCGACTTCACCTTCGCCTTTCCGGCCATTCTGTCGGCCATCATGATGACAGCGGTGTTTGGCGCGGGCATCGTCAATTCGATCATCGCCATCGGCATCTTCAACATTCCCACCTTTGCGCGGGTGACGCGGGCTTCGGCCAACGCCGTGGGGTCGCGCGATTTCATCCTGGCGGCGCGGGCCTGCGGCAAGGGCAGTGTGCGCATCACGCTCGAACATGTGCTGCCCAACATCGCCTCGGTGCTGATCGTGCAGGCCACGGTGCAGTTCGCCATTGCCATCCTGGCCGAGGCGGCGCTGTCGTACCTGGGCCTGGGCACACAACCCCCGCAGCCATCCTGGGGCCGCATGCTCAGCGACGCCCAGACCCTCATGTTCCAGGCACCACTGCTGGCCGTGTGGCCCGGCGTGGCCATTGCCCTGGCCGTGCTGGGCCTGAACCTGCTGGGCGACGGCCTGCGTGATCTGCTCGACCCCCGTCTGACCCGCCAACGCTGATGCCGACCGACCGCCCATCCACCGCACCCACGCCCTTGCTGCAGGTCACCCAGCTGCGCATTCACCTGCACACCCACCGGGGCGCCGCCGACGCCGTGCGCGGCATCGATTTCACGCTCCACCGCGGCGAGACCCTGGGCCTGGTGGGCGAATCGGGCTGTGGCAAGTCGCTCACCGCCCTGGCGCTCATGGGCCTGCTGCCCGAAGCGGCGCAGGCCAGCGGCAGCATTCTTCTGGATGGACAGGAACTGGTGGGGCTGGACGACACCGCGCTGTGTCGCCTGCGCGGCAACCGCATCGGCATGGTCTTTCAGGAGCCCATGGCGGCGCTGAACCCCGTGCACCGCATTGGCGACCAGGTGGCCGAGCCGTTGCGACTGCACTGCGGCATGGGCCGCACTGCGGCACGCCGCGAGGCCCTGGCCCTGCTGGAGCGCGTGGGCATTGCCGACGCCGCCCGGCGCCTGGAGGACTACCCGCACCAGTTCTCGGGCGGGCAGCGCCAGCGCATCACCATTGCCATGGCGCTGGCCTGCGGGCCCGATCTGCTGATTGCCGACGAGCCCACCACGGCGCTCGACGTGACCGTGCAGCAGCAGATTCTGGACCTCATCGGCGACCTGGTGGCCGAGCGCGGCATGGCGCTGATCCTGATCTCGCACGACCTGGGCGTGATCGCGCAGAACGCGGACCGCATGCTGGTCATGTATGGCGGCAGCGTGGTGGAGAGCGGCCCCACGGAGACGGTTTTTTCGGCCATGGCCCACCCCTACACGCGCGGCCTGTTGGCGGCGCGCCCGCAACTGGTGCCGCGCCGCGCCGGCGAGCGCCCGCGCCTGGCCACCATCGCGGGCACCGTGCCCGAACTGACCCACCTGCCCGCCGGCTGCCCCTTTGCCGGGCGCTGCGGTTTCACGGTGGCCGCCTGCCACAGCACCGCACCGCCGCCCGTGCCGCTGGGCACCGGGGGTGCAGGACACCTGGTGCGCTGCATCCGGCTGGATGCGGTGGCCGTCGCGCACGGGGCCCGCGCATGAATCCTGCAAATACTACTGAAGTGATAGCTGCTAGCGCACAAGCTATAGGCGCTACAGGCCCACATGATTCAACAATGGCCGCCGGTGCACACCCGCCCCTGCTGCAGGTCACGCAACTGGTGCGCCACTACCCGCTGCCGCGCACGCACCTGTGTCAAACGCCGCAGCAGGTGCAGGCCCTGCAGGGCGTGGACTTGCGCGTGGAGTCGGGCCGCAGCCTGGGTATCGTGGGCGAATCGGGCTCGGGCAAGTCCACGCTGGCCCGGCTGGTGATGGCGCTCGACACCCCTACCGCCGGCACGGTGCACCTGCTGGGCCGCGACCTGCACCGCCTGACTGCCGCCGAATTGCGGCATGCGCGGCGCGACTTCCAGATGGTGTTCCAGGACCCCTATGGCTCGCTGGACCCGCACCAACCGGTGGAACGCATCGTCACCGAGCCGCTGCAGGCCCAGGGCCGCACCAGCCGTGCCGAGCAACGCGAACAGGCCGCGCAGGTGCTGGCACAGGTGGGCCTGCGCAGTACCGACCTGGACAAATACCCGCACGAGTTCTCGGGCGGCCAGCGCCAGCGCATCGCGATTGCACGCGCGCTCATCACCCGTCCCCGCCTGATCGTGGCCGACGAGCCCGTGAGTGCGCTCGATGTCTCGGTGCAGGCCCAGGTGCTCAACCTGATGCTGGATTTGCAGCAGCAGTTCGGCATCACCTACCTGCTCATCAGCCACGACCTGGCCGTGGTGAACCACCTGTGCGAC
>JANJSZ010000006.1 GCA_024711405.1 Acidovorax sp. | reverse complement strand
GATCTCGTACTGCAGCACCGTGGTGCGGAACTGGCCGATGGGCGGCTGGTTCTCCACCGAGCAGCTCACCGTGCAGGCCTGGCAGCCGATGCACTTGCGCAGATCCACCAGCATGCCAAAGCGCTTGCCCTCCATGCCGGGGCGGCGCGGAGGCTGTGCGCCCATGCCAAGGGCGGGCGTGGGTGCGGTGACAGCAGCCACGGCCGTAGCGGGCAACGCCACCGACGCCAAGGCTGCGCCCAAAAGGTCTTGCAGAAATCCACGCTTGCTGGGCGGATTGGATGGGGTACCTGGGGTGGTAGGCATTGCAGCGCTCCTCGCTCGTTTTGCAGTGTTTGCCTTGCACGGCCCGGCCTGTCTAAGACATCAAACCGTATAAGCAACAATTTGATTTGATCTTAAGAAGCAAGGGATTACCCGCATTGACATATATCAAAAGAAAAATCAGTGAAAACTGTCGCGCCGCAGACTCCGGCGCTCACCGAGGTGCGATCAAAAATAAACGGCGGGGGTTTGTGCTGCGCAGAGTGATGGCTTGCATGTTTCTTGGCGCTCCTGCGCCTCACCGTGACACGCCAGGAGTGACCGTGCGCACTCAAAGGGGCGCGACACAGCACCGGGGGTGATGGCCACCTCCATCTGCCGATTTTTAGACCCGTTTTGGGTGCATGCGCTTGACAGACAAGCGCAAATAGCTAGCTTTTAAATAGCAAACTCACAACCAATCACGCCAGCGCGCGCTGGATGATGATCTTCTGCACGTCGCTCGTGCCCTCGTAGATCTGGCACACGCGCACGTCGCGGTAGATGCGCTCCACCGGGAAGTCGCTGACCACGCCGTAGCCGCCCAGGGTCTGGATGGCGGCGCTGCACACGCGCTCGGCCATCTCGCTGGCGAAGAGCTTGGCCATGGCGGCTTCCTTGAGGCAGGGGCGGCCCGCGTCGCGCAGCGCGGCGGCGTGCCAGATGAGCTGGCGCGCGGCCTCGATCTGGGTGGCGCAGTCGGCCAGGCGAAAGCCCACGGCCTGGTGGTGGAAGATGGGCTGGCCGAAGCTCTCGCGCTCTTTCGAATACGCCAGCGCCGCATCAAACGCGCTGCGGGCCATGCCCACGCTCTGCGCGGCGATGCCGATGCGCCCGCCCTCCAGGGCCCCGAGCGCGATCTTGTAGCCCTCGCCCTCGGCACCGATGAGGTTCTCGGCGGGGATGCGGCAGTGGTCGAAGTTGATCTGCGCCGTATCGCTGCTGTGCTGGCCGAGCTTGTCTTCCAATCGCGCGACCACGTAGCCGGGGTTGCTGGTGGGCACGAGGAAGGCGCTCATGCCCTTCTTGCCCGCGCCCTTGTCGGTCACAGCGATGACGATGGCCACATGGCCGTTTTGGCCGCTGGTGATGAACTGCTTGACGCCGTGGATGACGTATTCATCGCCCTCTTTCACCGCCGTGGTGCGCAGCGCGGAAGCATCGGAGCCCACATGCGGTTCGGTCAGGCAGAAGGCGCCGAGCATTTCACCGCGCGCCAGCGGCGTGAGCCAGTCGCGCTTTTGCCGGGCGTTGCCGTAGCGCAGGAGGATGGCGTTGACGGGGCAGTTGGTCACGCTGATCGCGGTGCTGGTGCCGCCGTCGCCAGCAGCGATTTCTTCGAGCACCAGCGCCAGCGTGACGTAGTCGAGATGGGCCCCGCCAAATTCCTCCGGCACACAGATGCCGTAGGCGCCCAGCGCGGCCAGGCCCTGGTGCGCTTCTTTGGGGAAATGGTGCTCTTTGTCCCAGCGCGCGGCGTGGGGCCACAGTTCGGTCTGGGCAAAGTCGCGCACGGCGTCGCGGATCATTTCCTGGTCTTGGGTCAGCAGCATCGTTGTCTCCGGGTGCTTGGGGGTGTTGTGGGTTGCGGGTATGGAAAGCCTGCGGCCCTCACCACGAGGCGAAGGGCGTGCCGTCACGCTGCAGGAACTGGCCCTTGTGCGCGGGCGTGAGCCGCGCGAGCGTGGCGCGCATGGCGGCCACGCTCTCTGGCGCGGTCAGCGGGGCTTGCGCGCCGCCCATGTCGGTCTGCACCCAGCCAGGGTGCAGCGCCACCAGCGTGGCCTGCGGGTAGTCGTGCTGGGCGCTGGCCACTGCCATGTTGAGCGCGGCCTTGCTGACGCGGTAGAGCCAGGTGTGGCTGCTTGCCACGCCTCCGATGCGGCCCAGCTCGCTGCTGATAAAGGCAAAGCGCCCTTGCGCGGCCTCGACCAGCGGGGCCACCTGCGGAATGGCCTGCATGGCACCCAGTACATTGGTGTGCATGACCCGGTCGAACCGCTCACGCGTGGGCGGCGAGAGCGCATTGCCGCGGTCCATGACGCCGGCCGCGTAGATCGCCGTGTCGATCTTTTCACCGTCCAGCATCCAGGCCAGGCCGCTGACACTGGCGGGATCGGCCACATCCACCGTCAGGACGTTCTCCACGCCCAGCGCCTGCAGGCGCTCGCGCCCGGCGGTGTCGCGCGCGGTGGCCAGCACGCGGTCGCCCGCCACCACATACTGGCGCGCGAACTCCAGGCCCAGGCCACGCGAGGCACCGATGATCAGAATATTGGACATGGAATAGGACTCTGGTGCGTATGAAAAAAGCGCAAACAGCTATCAAATAAAGAGTATTACGTGCACCACCAACAGGGGGTCGCGGTGCACCAAAGAGCCCGCCACCATGGTTGGGGCGCAGGCCAGGCCAACGGGTGGCCCGGCCCCGATCGCCCTCAGACCAGCTCGATCGCCACCGCCGTGGCCTCGCCACCACCAATGCACAGCGTGGCCAGGCCCTTGCTGAGGCCGCGCGCCTTGAGCGCATACATCAGCGTGACCATGATGCGCGCGCCGCTGGCGCCAATGGGGTGGCCCAGCGCGCAGGCGCCGCCATTCACATTGACCTTGTCGTGCGGTAGATCCAGCTCTTTCATCAGCGCCATGGGCACCACGGCGAAGGCTTCGTTGATCTCCCACAGCTGCACATCACCCACGGCCCAGCCGGCCTTGGCCAGCGCCTTCTGCGTGGCCCCCAGCGGCGCGGTGGCGAACCACTCGGGCTCCTGCGCGTGTGTGGCGTGGCTCACGATGCGGGCCAGGGGCTTGCAGCCGAGCTTTTGTGCGGTGGATGCGCGCATCATCACCAGCGCGGCCGCGCCGTCGTTGATGCTGGAGCTGGAGGCGGCGGTGATGGTGCCGTCCTTCTTGAAGGCGGGCTTGAGCGTGGCGATCTTGTCGAGCTTGACCTTGCCGGGGCCTTCGTCCACCGAGACCACGGTCTCGCCCGCGCGGGTCTTGACGGTCACCGGCACGATCTCGGCCGCGAACGCGCCCGACTCGGTGGCTGCCTTGGCGCGCTGCACGCTGGCCGTGGCAAATGCGTCCTGCTGCGCGCGCGTGAACTGGTACTTGGCGGCGCAGTCTTCGCCAAAGGTACCCATGGAGCGGCCGGGCTCGTAAGCGTCTTCCAGGCCATCGAGCATCATGTGGTCGAAGATGCGATCGTGGCCCAGGCGGTAGCCGCCGCGGCCCTTTTGCAGCAGGTAGGGGGCATTGGTCATGCTTTCCATGCCGCCCGCCACCATCACATCGTGCGTGCCGGCCAGCAGCATGTCGTGCGCGAACATCGCGGCCTTCATGCCCGAGCCGCACATCTTGCTCAAAGTGACGGCGCCCGCCTCCTTGGGCAGCCCGCCCTTGAACGCCGCCTGGCGCGCGGGCGCCTGGCCCTGGCCCGCCATCAGGCAGTTGCCGAACAGCACTTCGCCCACCTGGTCGGGCGACACACCGGCGCGCGCGATGGCGGCCTGGATGGCAGCGCCGCCCAGGTCGTGTGCAGCCAGGCTGGAAAAGTCGCCCTGCAGCGAGCCCATGGGGGTGCGCGCGGCGCCAACGATGACGATGGGGTCTTGGATGGACATGGTGAAGGTCTCCTGGGTAATGGTCAGAGGAAAAATGGGGGGTGAAAACCTGGGCTTGGCGAGCGGTCAGCGGGCCGCAGCGCCCTGCGCAAAGCGCCGCTCCGTGTCGTAGGGGAACACATCGAACATGTGGCCTGCCTGGATACGCTCCTTGTGCGACTGCCAGAACGCGGCATCGAGCAGGTCGGCGTGGTGCTGCATGAACACCTCGCGCACCGCGTCG
>JANJSZ010000291.1 GCA_024711405.1 Acidovorax sp. | reverse complement strand
CCTGTACCAGCGCCTGGGGCGGGGCCGCCTGTACCTGCCGGATGCGGGCGAGTTCATTGGCTACCGGCGGCTGCGCGACTGGTTGCGGCTGCTCAATTTCGAGGTCGAATCGGCGCGTTTTGGCTGCTACCGGCCGGCCGTGCGCAGCAGCCACTGGCTGGAAAGATTTGCCTGGATGGACCGCCTGGGCGATCAATGGTGGCCGATACTCGGGGCCGCGTACTTTCTGGTGGCCGTCAAGCGCGTGCATGGCATGCGCCTGCTCGAACCCGCCTGGCGCACCGCACCGCAGCGCGCTGCCGCGTCGGTGCCGGTGGCCCACCGCGGTGCCAGCCAGAAACCGTCGCACCGCACCAGCCTGGTGCCCACCAGGGCACCGGGCGCCACAGACCGCACCCACAGGAAAAAAGTTTGAATCAGATCGAGATCTACACCGATGGCGCCTGCAAGGGCAATCCGGGCCCCGGCGGCTGGGGCGTTTTGCTGCGCTCCGGTGCCACTGAAAAAGAGCTGTTTGGCGGCGAGCTCGGCACCACCAACAACCGCATGGAACTGCTGGCCGTCATCGAGGCGCTGTCTGCGCTCAAGCGGCCTTGCGCGGTGACGCTGTACCTCGACAGCGAATATGTGCGCAAGGGCATCACCGAATGGATCCACGGCTGGAAGGCGCGCGGCTGGCGCACCGCCGCCAGGCAGCCGGTGAAAAACGTCGAGCTGTGGCAGCGCCTGGATGCGCTGGTCACCGGGTCCGGCCACCGCATCGACTGGCGCTGGGTGCGGGGGCATTCGGGCGATCCGGGCAACGAGCGGGCCGATGCCCTGGCCAACCGCGGCGTGGAACAGGCCTTGGGGCGGCGCTGAAGTTCTCGACCAGATCTGGCGGGTATGCGCTGCCTGTTTCGTGTTGATTGCTACTTTATTGGTAGCTTAAAACGATTATGAATAAGGCGCATCAGGTGTTTTTACACTGAATCCTGGTGGGTGAGCGCTCTGCCGGCGGGCACCGGCCTGTGCCTTGCCAGTAGGCAGCGGCGCGGCGCTGTGGTCTGATGGCGGCCGGTGGAACTCTGCACAGGAGTGAGCGTGAACCCGCTGACCAAGATGGCGCTGGGGCTGATGGGGCAGCTGCGCCCCGAGCCCCCCACGGGCGATGGCCGCCCGGTGCTGGCCTTGCCACCGCCGCGGTGCGACGGCGGCATGCCGCTCATGCAGGCGCTGGCCTGGCGGCAGTCGCAGCGCGAATTCGATCCCGTGGCGCTGCCAATGCCGGTGCTGTCGGACCTGCTGTGGGCTGCGGCGGGCGTCAACCGGCACGACAGCGGCGGGCGCACGGCGCCGAGTGCCATGAACGCGCAGGAGGTGGACCTGTACGTGGCCCTGCCCGAAGGCCTGTACCTCTACGATCCCCTGGCCCACGCACTGCAGCGCACGGTGGTCGCCGATGTGCGGCGCTTCACGGGCTACCAGGACTTTGTGGACAGCGCGCCGCTCGACCTCGTCTATGTGGCCGACCATGCGCGCATGAAGCTGGTGCCGGCCGAACAACGCAGCACCTACGCCGCAGCCGCAGCGGGTGCGATGGCGCAGAACGTCTATCTGCAGGCCGCATCCACCGGGCTGGCTACCGTCTCCGTGCCTGGCTGGACCGCACCGCGCTGGCGCAGGCCATGGGCCTGGGCACCAACCAGCAGGTGCTGCTGGCCCAAACCGTGGGTTGGCCGGCCGGGGCGGCGCCGCCATGAGCACCGTGTTCGACCCGCTGGGCCTGTCGGCGGTGTCGCTGGAGGTGATGGCGGCCAACCGCGATTCGGTGCAGGGCCTGGCGCGGCGCCAGCAGGCGCGGCTGGCGCGGCTGCTGGAGGCCGCGCTCAAGGGCTCGCGCCTTTACCGCGAGCTGCTGCCCGCAGGCACTTCGGCCCGCACACCGCTGCAGGATTTGCCGGTGGTCACACGCCGCCAGCTGATGGAGCGCTTTGACGACTGGGTGACCGATCCGTGCCTCACGCTCCATGCGCTGCGCGCCTTCACCGCCGACCCGTCGCGCATCGCCGCGCCCTGGCAGGGCCGCTACATGGTGTGGGAAAGCTCGGGCACCAGCGGCCAGCCGGGCGTCTTTGTGCAGGACGCGCAGGCCATGGCCGTGTACGACGCGCTGGAGGCGCTGCGCCGCAGCACGCCGCGCCCCCTGCTGCGCTGGCTGGACCCGCTGTGCCTGTCCGAGCGCATTGCCTTCGTGGGGGCGACCAGCGGGCATTTCGCCAGCTATGTCTCGGTGCAGCGGCTGCGTGCCCTCAACCCGTGGCTGGCGGGGCGCATCCGCAGTTTTTCCATCCAGGAGTCCACGCCCGAGCTGGTGGCCGCCCTGAATGACTTTGCGCCCACGGTGCTGGCCACCTACCCCACCGCGGCCACGCTGCTGGCCGACGAGGCAGGCCGTGGTGCCTTGCGCATCGCGCCGCACGAGGTCTGGACCGGCGGTGAAACGCTGAGCCCCGCCGTGCGCGCGCACATCGAACGGGCGCTGGGCGCCGTGGTGCGCAACAGCTATGGCGCCTCGGAGCTCCTCTCCATGGGCTGGGAGTGCGCCCACGGCCAGATGCACCTGAACGCCGACTGGGTGATCCTGGAGCCCGTCGACGAGCACCACCGCCCCGTGCCGGCGGGCCATGCCGCCTGCGGCGTGCTGCTGACCAATCTGGCCAATACCGTTCAGCCCCTCATCCGCTACGACCTGGGCGACCAGGTGACGCTGCAGGCCGGGCGCTGCGGCTGTGGTTCGCCCTTGCCGGTGATGGTGGTGCGGGGGCGCCACGACGACCTGTTGCACATGGCAGGGCCGGGCGGGAGGTCGGTAACGCTGTTGCCGCTGGCCTTGTCCACGGTGCTGGAGGACGACGCGGGCGTGTTTGATTTCTACCTGCGCCAGCAGGACGCGCACACGCTGGTGCTGCGCCTGCCCGTGGCGGGCGAGGCCGGGCAGGCGGCCATGGCACGCGGCTGCCAGGCGCTCAAGGCCTTTGCCAGGGTCCAGGGCCTGCCGCGGCTGCGGGTGCTGCAAGAGCTGGGCCTGCCGGTTCCCCGCGGGCGCAGTGGCAAGGTCTGCCGCATCATGGCTTGTTGTGCCTTAGTCTGCTATTTGATCAATAGCTTCTTTCGCTTGTTGCATCAGCCAAAAAACCTGATTTGTATTGGATTCCAGGCATCTTCGGCGTGCGTGCTGCCATGCCCGGCACCGCGTTCAGGGCATGGACGACACATAGGCCACCACCGCTTCGATGTCGGCATCCGACATCCGCTTGGTGTTGGGGGTCATGATGGAACTGGCGCGCTCCCCCGTGCCTTCGCGGTAGCGGTGCAGGGTCATGCGCAGGTAGTCGGGCTGCTGCCCGGCGATGCGGGCAATCTGCTCGTTCCCCCGGCCTGCGGCGCCATGGCAGCGAAAGCAGGTTTTCTCGAAATAGGCCTGTCCCTTGGCGGTCAGTGCGGGGTTGGCGGTGGTCTGGTGGGCCACTGGCTGCGCTGCATAGAACAGCACCATGCCGATTTTTTCGTCGCTGTTCATGGCGCGGATCATGCCTTCCATGAATTCGTTGCGCCGGCGGCCATCGGCAAACTGCCGCATCTGCTCCAGCAGATAGGCCGGGTTCTGGCCGGCCAGGTTGGGAATGGACGGCTTGGTGCTGGTGCCGCCTTCGCCATGGCAATGGGCGCACACGGCGGCCACCTTGCGGCCCACCTGGTAGAGGTGATCGGCCAGCGGTGCACTGGTTTGCGCTTCCTTGAAGCGGGCGTCCAGATCCACGTTGGCGGTGGCGCGTGCCTTGGCTTGCTGGGCCACCGCGGGCGGGACCAGGAGTGCGGCCATCAATCCGATCGTCAGAGCTGTGCGCTGGAGCATGGTGGTAACCACTTCATTGAAAAGGTCATTCTAGGCCCGGGATTCGCCACCGTTCGCACGCGCAGGCGGGGTTGGATCAAGGAGTGTGCGTTGGGCAGGGGAGGGGGTGCAGGCGGCGCCCGGGGTGCGCAATGGCACGCCTGCCGGCAGGGGCGGGGCCTGCGGCGCAGGCGCGCTGGGGGTGTTCTTCGTAAAATGACCGCCCGGGAATGCCCCGTTGTGGCTGCCTTGCACCCCATCGGATGCAACCCTGGAGCCTGAGAAAGCCGTGTGCGCCCCTGGGTCGCATGCGGCTTTTGCCGTTTTCCCCCGTCCGTTTTTTTCGCCAACACGGCCCTCTCGCGGCCGGTCTGCCTACCGTTTATGCAACGCCATTGGCCTCCATTTGCCTGGGTCTGTTTTGCCATGTGCGTGGGTGTCATGGGCACCGCCCTGGCCAGCCCGCTGTACCCGCTGTACCAGGCCCACTGGGGCCTGCAGCCCAGCCACATCACGGGCATCTATGTGGCCTACATGTTCGGGGCGCTGGCCAGCCTGCTGTTCCTGGGGCGGCTCAGCGACCGGTTCGGTTTTCTGCCTGTGCTGCGCCATGGCCTGGTGCTGGTCACAGCCGGTGTGCTGCTGTCGGCGCTGGCCTGGAGCGTGGCGTCGTTCGTGGTCAGTCGTGTGCTGA
>JANJSZ010000282.1 GCA_024711405.1 Acidovorax sp. | reverse complement strand
CCGGAGTTGGCTTGTTGAACTGCGTCCATGGCCAACGCGCGGATTGCGTTGGCCATCTGGTGGGATTGCTGGGTGTTGGCCATGGGGGAGGGTTCAGGGGTGGGAGGTTCAGGGGAAACCCCGTATTTTACCGGGGCGGCTTTCGTGCGCCTGAATTGGCCTGCGGCAGGCCTGGGGCAGCGGTGGCAATGCACTACAGTGCACGCCATGCAAGGACTGCATCTCACCGCCGATCTGCGTGGCTGCCGCTGCGCCCCCCAGCGCCTGCTGGATGCCGCCGCCCTGGCCTTGGCCTGCACGGATGCCGTGCGCGCGGCGGGGCTGCAGGCGGTAGGCCAGCTGTTCCATACCTTCCCGGCCACGGCGCAAGGCCCTGGCGGGGTGACCGCCACGGTGTTGCTGGCCGAGTCGCACCTGTGCGTGCACACCTGGCCCGAGCAGAGCGCCGCCACGCTGGATGTGTATGTCTGCAACTTTGGCGCCGACCATTCGGCCAGGGCCCAGGCCCTGATGGATGCGCTGCTGGCCCTTTTCGACCCTGCCGAGGTGCAGCGCCATGCCCTGCAGCGCGGCGCCGTGGGACCCGCCACCGGGGCGGTGCGATGACGCAGTCCACTGCTGTGCAGGTGCCAGCCCTGGTGCTGGCGGCAGGCCGCGGCGAACGCATGCGGCCCCTGACCGACGCCACCCCGAAGCCGCTGCTGCAGGTGCAGGGCCAGCCCCTGCTGCAATGGCATCTGCAGGCGCTGGCCAGCGCCGGCGTGTCGCGCGTGGTGATCAACACCGCCTGGCTGGGCGAGCAGATTCCGGCCTATTTTTCAAGTCAGAATGGCTTGTGGCGCTTGTCAAATAAGCGTGAGCAGCTGTCCATTTCATACTCCCACGAGGGCGTGGATTTTGGCGGTGCGCTGGAAACGGCCGGCGGCATCGCCCGCGCCCTGCCGCAGCTGGGCCCCGTTTTCTGGCTGGCGGCGGGCGATGTGTTTGCGCCCGACTTCGCATTCGACCGCGCCGCCGTGCAGGCCTTTGCCGCCAGCGACCACCTGGCCCACCTGTGGCTGGTGCCCAACCCGGCACACAACCCGCGTGGCGACTTTGGCCTGTCGGCCGGCGGCATGGCGCTGAACCTGCCCGCCAACGACCTTTCGCCGCGCTACACCTACAGCACCATGGCCCTGTTGCGCGCTGAACTTTTTGCGGCACCCTGGTGCGACATCCCGGCGGGCAACCCCGGTGGCACCCCAGCCCCGCTGGCCCCGCTGCTGCGCCGTGCGATGGACGCCGGCCGGGTGTCGGCCTCGCTCCACACCGGCCGCTGGACCGATGTCGGCACGCCCGAGCGGCTGGCAGAGCTGAACCGTTGAGACGGTTAGGGCGAGGCCGCCGGGGAGCGGTGGCCGTGCGCGGGTTCGAGGGCAATGGCCGGGCCCGCCTCGCAGTTGCGAAACAGCCATTGGCTGGGTAGAAACCGGGCCTGCGGCCCATCGGGTGCGGCGCCGATAAGCCGGAAAGTGAAAGAAAATTCGCCGTCTGGCAGACAGCACTTCGCCAGAAGGGCTCAAAATGTGCGGATGAGTCTACCGACATCCATCTACGCCCAGCGTCGGGCCCGCCTTGCCTCGATGCTCGGCGAAGGCGGCATCGCCATCATCCCCACGGCGCCTGAGCGCCAGCGCAACCGGGACAGCGACTTTCTGTTTCGCCACGACAGCTATTTCTATTACCTCACGGGCTTCACCGAGCCGGGCGCCTGCCTGGTGCTCACGCAGGAAGGCCGCAGCACGCTGTTTTGCCAGCCCAAGGATCTGGAGCGCGAGATCTGGGACGGTTACCGGCTGGGCCCCGCAGCGGCGCCTGCCGCGCTGGGCGTGGAGGCCGCCCATGCCAGCAGCGATCTGGACACGCAGCTGCCGCGCCTGCTGGAGAACCGGGCCTGCGTCTGGTATCCATTTGCCACCCACGGCGGGCTGGCTGCCCGGGTGGAGGGCTGGCTGAATGCCGTGCGCGCCCGCGTGCGCTACGGCGCGCTGTGTCCCGCCGCGCAAAACGACCTGTGCACCCTGCTCGACGAGATGCGCCTGGTCAAGGATGAACACGAGCAGGCCATCATGCGCCGCGCCAGCCAGATCAGCGCCGGTGCCCACATCCGCGCCATGCAGCGCTCGGCCCGCATGCTGCGTGCGGGCGAAGAGGTGCGCGAATACCACCTCGATGCCGAGTTGCTGCACGAATTCCGCCAGCAGGGCTCGCAATACCCCGCCTACAGCTCCATCGTCGCGGCGGGGGCCAATGCCTGCGTGCTGCATTACCGCGCCGACACCGCGCCCGTGCGTGACGGCGAGCTGGTGCTGATCGACGCCGGCTGCGAACTCGACGGCTATGCCAGCGACATCACACGCACCTTTCCGGCCAACGGCCGTTTCACCGGACCACAGCGCGCGCTCTACGACCTGGTGCTTGCCAGCCAGGAAGCCGCCGTGGCCGCCACCCGGGCGGGCGCGCGCTTCAACGACCCGCACGACGCCACCGTGGCCGTGCTGGCGCAGGGCATGCTGGACCTGGGCCTGCTCGACAAGAACAAGGTGGGCACGGCGCAGGACGTGATCGAGCAGCGGGCCTATTTTCAGTTCTACATGCACCGCACCGGCCACTGGCTGGGCATGGACGTGCACGACTGCGGCAGCTACGTGGAGCCGGGTGAGGTGGGCCAGGTGGGCCAGCGCAAGGACCCGCTCTCGGGTGAGCTGATCACCAATCGCCCCAGCCGCGTGCTGCGCCCGGGCATGGTGCTCACCATCGAGCCGGGCATCTATGTGCGGCCTGCCGCGGGGGTGCCCGAGGCGTTTCACCACATCGGCATCCGCATCGAGGACGATGCCATCGTCACCGAGGCGGGCTGCGAGCTGATCACGCGCGGCGTGCCGGTGCGGGCCGACGAGATCGAGGCCCTGATGCGCGCCTGAAGCGGGCGCCTGCAGTGCTTTGGCCAGGCGGCATGGCGACCGATGGTTCCGCGGCTGTAACCGCTTCCGTGTAAAAATGGAAACTTAATTACACGTTCAGTGAAAGAGACGCATCCATGTCCACCCGCCGCGCCACCAAGATTGTTGCCACCCTGGGCCCCGCCTCCAGCGACCCGCAATTGCTCGAGCGCATGATCCGCACCGGCGTCAACGTGGTGCGCCTGAATTTCAGCCACGGCAAGGCGCAGGACCACATCGACCGCGCCACGGCAGTGCGCGCCGCCGCGCAGCGGGCCGGGCGCGAGGTCGCGATCATGGCGGACCTGCAGGGCCCCAAGATTCGGGTCGGCAAATTTGCCGAAGGCCGGGTGCAGCTGGAGCAGGGCGCACCGTTTGTGCTGGATGCCTCGCGCACCGAGCCGGGCGATCTGGCCGGCGTGGGGCTCGACTACAAGGAGCTGCCCCGCGACGTGAAGCCGGGCGATGTGCTGCTGCTCAACGACGGACTCATCGTTCTCACGGTGAACGCGGTGCGCGGAGAAGCCGTGCACACCACGGTGAAGATTGGCGGCGAGCTGTCCAACAACAAGGGCATCAACAAGCAGGGCGGCGGCCTCACGGCGCCGGCGCTCACCGCCAAGGACATGGAAGACATCCGCACGGCCATGGGTTTCCAGGCCGACTATGTGGCCGTGAGCTTTCCCAAGAATGCCACCGACATGGAGATGGCGCGCCAGCTGTGCAACGTGGCGGCGGCGGAATACCGCCACAAGCCGGGGCTGATCGCCAAGATCGAGCGCGCCGAGGCCATTCCGCACCTGGAGGCCATCCTGCGCGTGAGCGACGGCATCATGGTGGCGCGCGGCGACCTGGCGGTGGAGGTGGGCAACGCGGCCGTGCCGGCATTGCAGAAAAAGATGATCCGCATGGCGCGGGATCTCGACAAGGTGGTCATCACCGCCACGCAAATGATGGAGAGCATGATCACCAACCCCGTGCCCACCCGGGCCGAAGTGAGCGATGTGGCCAACGCCGTGCTCGATGGCACCGATGCGGTGATGCTCAGCGCCGAGACGGCGGCCGGCAAATACCCTCTGGAAACCGTGGAAGAGATGGCCAAGATCTGCGCCGCCGCCGAGGCGGCCGAGGACCATCGGCTGGATGCCGACTTCACCGGCCGCACCTTTGGCCGCATCGACCAGTCCATCGCCATGGGGGCGCTTTTCACGGCCCACCACCTGGAGGCCAAGGCCATCGTGGCCATGACCGACAGCGGCTCCACCGCCCTGTGGATGAGCCGCCACCGCAGCCATATCCCGATCTACGCCCTGACGCCCAAGGTGGCCACGCAGCGCAAGATGGCCATGTACCGCAATGTGCGCCCCTTGCTCATGGACACCAGCGCCGACCGCGACACGGCGCTCGCGCAGGCCGAAGGCCACCTCAAGAGCCGTGGCATTGTGCAAAGCGGTGACGTGTATGCCATCACCTGCGGCGAACCCATGGGCGCCCCCGGCGGCACCAACATGCTGAAAATCTGCCGCGCCAGCTGACGCCGTTCACGGCGTGAACGGCGGCCAGCTCACCTGGCCGCAGGCTGCGGCGGCTCGTCGGGTTTTGCGGGCTGTCGGCAAGCGCAAGGCGCCGACGCAGCGCGGCAGCCGCGAGGTCGCACAGCCAGCCGGTGGTCCAGCACAGCCAACCCGTCCACAGGGTGTGGCTCATGAAGTGGGCGCCACGCACCTGCTGGGCGCCGCCCAGAATCAGGCCAGCCGCCAGCGATGCCGCCAGCCACCGGCGCGCGGCGCGCGGCTGGCGCCGCCGCAGCGCAAAGTAGCCGCCCACAAAGGCAAACCCCGCCGAGGCATGGCCCGCGGGAAAACAGCGCCCCCCTCCACCATCCACGATGCCCAGGGCCCAGTGCGATGCGTAGCGGGCCACGCCACCGAACTCGGCCAGATCCCAGGGGCAGCTGGTGGCGCTCAGGCTCTTGAGGCTGCTCACTACAAACAGCGCCACCAGCGCGCTGGCGGCCAGTTGCAGCCGCTCTCCCAGGTCGATGCGCCGCAGCAAGCCTGCCGGCCACCATACGCCCAGGGTCAGCAGCAGCACCACAAGCCAGCCCAGGCGGCGGGCATCTTCGTGCAATACCTGCGTGAAGAACCACTGCTCGCGCATCGGGAAACCGGTGCCCGAGCCAAAAACATGGGCCAGTGCCCGGTCCTGCCCCAGGGCGTCCCAGGCCAGCAGGCATGCCAATGCGCCCAGGGTCCAGGCCAGGGTGCTGCGCAGGGAGTGGGGTGGCGAGGTGGAAGGAAGGCTTGACTGCGGCATGTTCGGCACGATAGGCGTGGGCGCTTAACGGGGTCTTAACCTTTTTCCGGGTGCAGTCGCGGTGACAATCGGGCCATGCGAATCCTCGTGGTCGAAGACGATGCGGGCATTGCCAACGGACTGCGCACCAACCTGCAGCAGCGCGGCTATGCCGTGGATGTGTGCGATGGTATTGCGTCGGCCTGGGGCGCCCTGCGTGCCGAGCGCTTTGACGCCGTCTTGCTGGACCTGGGGCTGGCCGACGGTGAAGGCAGTGAACTGTTGCACCGGCTGCGCGCCAGTCCGCTGGCCGCTGGCGCGCCAGCGCTGCCCGATCCTGCGACCCCGGTGCTCATCGTGACGGCCCGCGATCTGGTCAGCCAGCGCATCGCCGGCCTGGACCAGGGGGCCGACGACTATTTGGTCAAACCCTTTGATGTCGATGAACTCGATGCACGCCTGCGTGCGCTGCTGCGCCGGGCGGCGGGCCGGGCGTCTCCGACCATACGCTACCGCGATATCGAAGTGGATCCGGCTGCGCGCACGGTGGTGCAGGCCGGCCAACCGGTCGAGATGTCGCCGCGCGAGTTTTCCGTGCTGCTCGTGCTGCTGCAGGCCCGGGGCCGGGTGCTGTCACGCCAGCAGATCGAGGAGCACCTGTACAGCTGGCAATCGGCCATTGAAAGCAACGCGGTCGAAGTGCACATCCACCATTTGCGCCGCAAGCTGGGCGGCGGATGCATCCACACCATGCGGGGCGTGGGTTATTTCATGCCGCAGGAGACCTTGTGACGACAACGCCGGGTTCCGCTGCCCATCCCGCCGGGGGCCCGGTCCGCCACTCGCTGACCCGGCATCTGCTGCTGTGGTCTCTGGGCGCGCTGATGCTCGTGTGGGGCAGCTTCGTGTTCATGGGATACCGCGCCGGTGTGCATGAGGCGGATGAGCTGACCGACGGCCATCTGGCCAGTGTGGCAGCACTGCTCATCAATCTGCGCGCGTTTGAGGCCGTGGACCAGGCCGCCACTACGCAGCGCGCCGCCACGCCCTGGCTCAAAGCGCATGATTACCAGCAGTCCATCAGCGTGGTGCAATGGAATGCCGCAGGGCATGTGCTGGCGCACAGCGGCAGCGCGCCATTGCCTGCCTTCAGTGGCTCCGAGGGGTTCGCCGATCTGAGCCTGGGGCCGCAGGCCGTGGCCTGGCGCAGCTTTTCGCAATGGGATGGGGCCAGAACCCGCAAGGTCATGGTGCTGCTGGAGTTGCGCGAGCGCAACGAGCTGGCGCAGGACATCGCCGATCAGATGGTCGAGCCAGGGTTGTGGCTGCTGCCGGTGGTGGCCCTGGCCCTGGGACTGGCCTTGCACCGGGGATTGCGGCCCTTGTATGCACTGTCTGCGGACGTGGCCGCACTCGACCCCGCCATCGCACAGCGGCTGGCGTCGCGCCATGCATGGAGCGAATTCGAATCGGTGGTGGCCTCCATCAATACCTTGCTGGAGCGGCAGCAGGCCGCTCTGGTGCGCGAGCGCCGTCTGGCCAACGAGGTGGCGCACGAGCTGCGCACACCCTTGTCTTCGATCGCGCTGCAGGCCAGTGCGCTGGGCGGTGGGCTGGACCCGAACGCGCAGGCACAGGCCGTGGCGCGGATACAGCAGGATGCCTTGCGCGCGGGCCATGTGCTCAACCAGTTGCTGGCGCTGGCCCGGGCCAGCCGTGCCGAGCTGCACGAAGCCAAGGCGCCGGTGGACCTGGCTGCAACAGCCCGCGCTGTGTGTGCCGACTATGCCCAGGCCACATGGCAGCGGGGGGGCGAGATCGCCGTGGTGGCGCCCGATGCGCTGGCGCTGGAGGGCCATGGGGTGCTGCTGGACCTGGCGGTGCGCAATCTGGTCGAGAACGCCCTCAGGCACACGCCGCCGGGTACCCGGATTTCCGTACAGATAGGGCAGTCCGATACCGGTGCGGCGTGGCTGCAGGTGTGTGACGACGGCGGGCGTGTCCAGGCGGTTGCGGGCAACGCCAGCGTGGCGCGCCCGGCGGACAGCCTGCACCTGGGGCATAAAATTGTGCTGCGCGTGGCACAGATGCATGACGGTACCTTTGGCGTGGCGGCTGCGTCGGCGCCATTCACCACCTGCTACCGTCTGGATTTCCCGCCACCCAGCGCTGTGGCGGCCGGGTAAAATCCGGGTTACCAAGCGGTTACCACCGCACCGGCTGCCTGTCAGCGCCTCCCTCAACCCTGAACGGACTTCACCACCATGCCCCTCGTCTCGATGCGCGAACTGCTCGACCATGCTGCCACCAACGGCTATGGCATTCCTGCCTTCAACGTCAACAACCTGGAGCAGGTGCAGGCCGTGATGGCCGCAGCCGACGAGGTGGGTGCGCCCGTCATCCTGCAGGCCAGCGCCGGCGCGCGCAAATACGCGGGCGAGCCCTTCATCAAGCACCTGATCCAGGCGGCGGCCGAGATGTACCCCCACATTCCGCTGGTCATGCACCAGGACCATGGCACCTCGCCCAAGGTGTGCCAGGGCGCGATCGATCTGGGCTTTGGCTCGGTGATGATGGACGGCTCGCTGATGGAGGACGGCAAGACCCCTTCGTCGTTCGACTACAACGTCGAAGTCACGCGCAAAGTGGTGGAGCTGGCGCACAAGTACGGCGTCACGGTGGAGGGCGAGCTGGGCTGCCTGGGCAACCTGGAGACGGGTGATGCCGGGGAAGAAGACGGCATTGGCGCCGAAGGCAAGCTGGACCACAGCCAGATGCTGACCGACCCTGAAGAAGCTGCCCAGTTTGTCAAGGCCACCCAGCTGGATGCCCTGGCCATTGCCATTGGCACCAGCCATGGCGCCTACAAGTTCAGCCGTCCGCCCACAGGTGACATCCTGGCCATCAGCCGCGTCAAGGAAATCCATGCCCGCATTCCCAACACCCACCTGGTGATGCACGGCTCGTCTTCGGTTCCCCAGGAGCTGCTGGCCATCATCAACCAGTACGGCGGCAAGATGAAGGAAACCTACGGCGTGCCCGTGGCCGAAATCCAGGAAGCCATCAAGCACGGCGTGCGCAAGATCAACATCGACACCGACATCCGCCTGGCCATGACTGGCGCGGTGCGCAAATTCCTGGCCGAGAACCCCGAAAAGTTCGATGCCCGCGAATGGCTCAAGCCCGCGCGCGAAGCTGCCAAGGCGATTTGCAAGCAGCGTTACATCGAGTTCGGCTGCGAAGGCCAGGGAGGCAAGATCAAGGGTGCATCGCTGACCGTGATGGCCCAAAAATACGCTGCGGGCGAATTGGCCCAAGTGGTCAACTGACGTTTTTTGCGCACCCCTCCAGCGCCAACCGGCAGCCCTTGTGCTGCCGGTTGGCGTTTTGGGGGCTTGATCAGGCGAGAGTGTCCCGGAGGCGGTGGACCTGGCATTTTCTTCATGTAAGCTCGTGGTCAGTTAGCGCGCGCGGGTGCGGGTACGGAGCATCGCGGCCCGGTTCGATAGCGCGGCAAGCCACAACGGGGCTCGCGTAGCGATCACTCAACTTGGAGGAGACCATTCATGCAGGCAAACCCCATTCCACCGGTGCAATGCATCGGCATACCCAGGGAAACCTTCCCCGGCGAAAAGCGCGTGGCCACCGTGCCCGATGTGGTGGAAAAGCTGATCAAGCTGGGCTTCCGGGTCGCCGTGGAGTCGGGTGCCGGGGATGCCGCCAATTTCAGCGATGACGCCTACCGCGCCGCCGGGGCAGAGATCCTCGGCGACGCTGCCGCCCTGTGGGCCGCTTCGGACATCGTCTTCAAGGTGCGTCCGCCGAGCAGCGACGAGGTGGCGCGGATGCGCGAGGGCACGACACTCATCGATTTCATCTGGCCTGCCCAGAACCCCGAGCTGATGCAGCAGCTGGCGGCCCGCAAGGCCACGGTGCTGGCCATCGACTGCCTGCCGCGCACGCTCTCGCGCGCGCAGAAGATGGACGCGCTGACCTCCACGGCCGGTGTCTCGGGCTACCGCGCCGTCATCGAGGCAGCCAACGCCTTCGGCCGGTTTTTCAATGGCCAGATCACGGCGGCGGGCAAGGTACCGCCCGCCAAGGTGTTCATTGCGGGCGCTGGCGTGGCGGGCCTCGCCGCCATCGGCACGGCGGCCAATCTGGGCGCCATCGTGCGCGCCAATGACACACGCGCCGAGGTGGCCGACCAGGTCAAGTCGCTGGGCGGTGAATTCGTCAAGGTGGATTACGAAGAGGAGGGCTCGGGCGGCGGCGGCTACGCCAAGGTCATGAGCGAAGGCTTCCAGGCGGCGCAGCGGCAGATGTACGCAGAGCAGGCCAAGGACGCGGACATCATCATCACCACCGCGCTGATTCCGGGCAAGCCCGCGCCCAAGCTCATCACGGCCGAGATGGTGCAGAGCATGAAGCCCGGCAGCGTGATCGTGGACATGGCCGCCGAGCAGGGCGGCAACTGCGAGCTGACCGTGCCTGGCCAGGCCGTGGTGCGCCATGGAGTGACCATCGTCGGCTACACCGACCTGGCCTCGCGCCTGGCCAAGCAGTCGTCCACGCTGTACGCCACCAACCTGCTGCGCCTGACCGAAGAGCTGTGCAAGGCCAAGGACGGCGTGGCCGTGGTCAACATGGAGGACGACGCGATCCGGGGCCTCACCGTGGTCAAGGACGGTGCGATCACCTGGCCCGCCCCGCCGCTCAAGCAGGCGCCTGCGCCGGCACCCAAGGCAGCGGCGGCCCCCGTGGCCGTGCAGAAATCCAGCCATGGCCCGGGTGAACCCATGTCCGCCAAGACGCTGACCATCGTCTTTGCCGTGCTGGCCGTGCTGTTCTGGGCCATCGGCGCCTATGCGCCCGTGGCTTTCCTGGGGCATTTCACGGTGTTCGTGCTGGCCTGCTTCATCGGCTACATGGTGGTGTGGAACGTCACGCCCGCGCTGCACACGCCGCTGATGAGCGTGACCAACGCCATCTCCAGCATCATCGCCATCGGTGCGCTGGTGCAGATTGCACCGCCCGATGCCGGCATCAACGGGCGCCCTGATGGGTTGATTCTCTGGCTGGCCTTCGCCGCACTGGTGCTCACGGCGGTCAACATGTTCGGCGGCTTTGCCGTGACGCGCCGCATGCTCGCCATGTTCCGCAAATAACAACGACAAAGCCAAGGAAAGACGAACATGTCCCAAAGTCTCGCTACCGTTGCCTACCTGGGGGCGGCCATTTTGTTCATCCTGAGCCTGGGTGGGCTCTCCAACCCGGAAACCTCGCGCCGCGGCAACCTGCTGGGCATGGTCGGCATGGCGCTGGCCGTGCTGGCCACGGTGTTTGGCCCGCGCGTCAGCACCTCGGGCATGGCCTGGATTGTGGGCGCGCTGGTGATCGGCGGCGGCATCGGCCTGTATGCCGCCAAGGTGGTCAAGATGACCCAGATGCCCGAGCTGGTCGCGCTCATGCACAGCCTGGTGGGCCTGGCGGCCTGCCTGGTGGGCTTTGCCAGTTATGTCGACACCTCGATCTCGCTGCAGGGCGTCGAGAAAACCATCCATGAGGTGGAAATCTACGTCGGCATCCTGATTGGCGCGGTCACATTCAGCGGCTCGCTCATTGCCTTCGGCAAGCTCAACGGCAGGATCGGCGGCAAGCCGCTGCTGCTGCCCGGGCGCCACTGGCTCAACCTGGCCGGCCTGCTGGTGGTGGTCTGGTTCGGCCGCGAGTTCCTGCGCGCCGAGACGATAGAGCAGGGCATGGTGCCGTTGATGGTGATGACGGTGATCGCGCTGCTGTTCGGCATCCACATGGTCATGGCCATTGGTGGCGCCGACATGCCGGTGGTGGTGTCCATGCTCAACAGCTATTCGGGCTGGGCGGCGGCTGCCACGGGCTTCATGCTCTCCAACGACCTGCTCATCGTCACCGGCGCGCTGGTGGGTTCTTCGGGCGCCATCCTTTCGTACATCATGTGCAACGCGATGAACCGCAACTTCATCAGCGTGATCGCGGGCGGCTTTGGCTCGGGTGCTGGCACGCCCGCCAAGAAGGGCGAGGCGTCAGCCCCCCAGGGGGAGGCGGTGCCCGTCAGCGCCGCCGAGACCGCCGAGCTGCTGCGCGAGGCCAAGAGCGTCATCATCGTGCCCGGCTACGGCATGGCCGTGGCCCAGGCCCAGCACACGGTGAACGAGATCACCCAGACGCTGCGTGCAAAGGGCGTCAACGTGCGCTTTGGCATCCATCCCGTGGCGGGGCGCATGCCCGGCCACATGAACGTGCTGCTGGCCGAGGCCAAGGTGCCCTACGACATCGTGATGGAGATGGACGAGATCAACGAGGACTTCCCCGAGACCGACGTGGCCATGGTCATCGGCGCCAACGACATCGTGAACCCCAGTGCCCTGGACGATCCCACCAGCCCCATCGCGGGCATGCCGGTGCTCGAAGTGTGGAAGGCCAAGACCTCGATCGTGATGAAACGCTCGATGGCCTCAGGCTATGCGGGCGTGGACAACCCGCTGTTCTACAAGGACAACAACCGCATGCTGTTCGGCGACGCCAAAAAGATGCTCGACGAGGTACTCGCCGCGCTCAAAGGCTGACGGGCATAATGCCCTTGTAAAAAAAGCACGACCGTGCTGAAAAATGCCGGCGTGTTCTCATGGCCGCAATAAAACCTACCTGGAGACCGCGCAAATGACCGACCGCCCATGGCTGGCCGCCTACCCGCAAGGCGTACCCGCCGACATCGACCCGTCACACTACCCCTCCCTCGTTGCCCTGATGGACGAGGCATTCACCCAATACGCCGACCGCGTTGCCTACAGCTTCATGGGCAAGGAGGTCACGTTTGCACAGACCGATGCCCTGAGCAGCGTTTTTGCGGCTTACCTGCAGAGCCTGGGCCTGGCCAAGGGGGACCGTGTGGCCATCATGATGCCCAACGTGCCGCAATACCCCGTCGCGGTGGCGGCCATCCTGCGGGCAGGCTTTGTCGTGGTCAATGTGAACCCGCTGTACACCCCGCGTGAGCTGGAGCACCAGTTGAAGGACTCGGGTGCCAAGGCCATCGTGATCATCGAGAACTTCGCCTCCACGCTGGAGCATTGCATTGCGCACACGTCCATCAAGCATGTGGTGCTGTGCGCCATGGGCGACCAGCTGGGCCTGCTCAAGGGGCTGCTGGTCAACTACGTGGTGCGCAACGTCAAGAAGATGGTGCCCGCGTACAACCTGCCGGGTGCCGTGCGTTTCAATGATGCGGTGGCCCAGGGCACGCGCGGCACGTTCAAGAAACCCGACATCAAGCCCGATGACATCGCCCTGCTGCAATACACCGGCGGCACCACGGGCGTGAGCAAGGGTGCCATCCTGCTGCACCGCAACGTGATCGCCAATGTGCTGCAGTCCGAGGCCTGGAACGATCCGGTCATGAAGAAGGTGCCCGCCGGCGAGCAGCCCACCAGCATCTGCGCGCTGCCGCTGTACCACATCTTCGCGTTCACGGTGAACATGATGCTGTCCATGCGCACGGGCGGCAAGACCATCCTGATCCCCAATCCGCGCGACCTGCCGGCCGTGCTCAAGGAGCTGTCCAAGCACACCTTCCACAGTTTTCCGGCCGTCAACACCTTGTTCAACGGCCTGGCCAATCACCCCGACTTCAACACCGTCAACTGGAAGAACCTCAAGGTATCGGTGGGCGGTGGCACGGCGGTGCAGGGCGCGGTGGCCAAGCTGTGGCTCGAAAAGACCGGCTGCCCCATCTGCGAAGGCTATGGCCTGTCGGAAACCAGCCCCTCGGTCAGCTGCAACCCGGTGACTGCCAGGGAATTCACCGGCACCATTGGCGTGCCCTTGCCCAGTACGTACATGAAGCTGCTCGACGATGATGGCCATGAGGTCACCACCGTGGGCCAGCCCGGCGAAATCGTGATCAAGGGGCCGCAGGTGATGGCCGGGTACTGGCAGCGCCCCGATGAAACCGCCAAGGTCATGACCGAGGATGGCTACTTCAAGTCCGGCGATATCGGTGTCGTGGACGAGCGCGGCTTTTTCAAGATCGTGGACCGCAAGAAGGACATGGTGCTGGTCAGCGGCTTCAATGTGTACCCGAACGAGGTCGAGGAGGTCGTCGCCAATTGCCCGGGCGTCCTGGAATGCGCCGTGGTGGGTGTGCCCGACGAAAAATCGGGCGAGGCCGTCAAGCTGGTGATCGTGAAGAAGTCGCCCGACCTCACCGAGGCCGATGTGCGCGAGTTCTGCCGCCGCGAGCTCACGGGGTACAAGCAGCCCAAGGTGATCGAATTCCGCACCGAGCTGCCCAAGACACCCGTCGGGAAAATCCTGCGCCGCGAACTGCGCGACAAGAAGTGAGGCCGCAGGGCCCCGCTTCACCCTTGCGGGCGGCTTCGGCCGCCTTTTTTTTTCAGAGGCGATTTCATGACAACAGCCATCCTCAGCGCAATTCCCGAAGAACAATCCGGTTTGGTCGCCACCTTGCAGCAGCCCCAGCGCAGGGTGCACGCGGGGCGTACCTTCTGGACCGGGTCGCTGCACGGCCACAGCGTGGTGCTGGCGCTTTCGGGCATTGGCAAGGTGGCGGCGGCCACCACGGCCACGGCGCTGATCGAGCGCTTTGGTGCGGCCCGCATCGTGTTCACGGGCGTGGCTGGGGGCGTGGGCGATGGTGTGCGGGTGGGCGACGTGGTGGTGGCCCAGGACTATGTGCAGCACGACATGGATGCCTCGCCCCTGTTCCCGCGCTGGGAGCTGCCCGGCTATGCGCGGGCACGCCTGGCCTGCGATGCGGCTTTGTCGGATCTGCTTTTGGAAGCTGCCCGCGCTTGTGTGGCAAGTGCCCAGGGGCGGCTTGACCTCAAAACCGCCAACCCCACCCTGCAGGTGCACCACGGCCTGATGGCCAGCGGCGACCGCTTTGTATCGGCCGCGCACGAGTCCGACCGGCTGCGCACCCTGCTGCGCGAAGCGGGCCACGATGTGCTGGCCGTGGAAATGGAAGGTGCCGCCGTGGCCCAGGTGTGCCTGGACTACGGCGTGCCGTTTGCCGCCGTGCGCACCATTTCCGACCGCGCAGACGATGCCGCGCATGGCGACTTCGCGCTGTTCGTGCAGACCGTGGCCAGCCGCTATGCCGACCACATGGTGCAAACGTTTCTGCAAAGACTATGAACTTGATAGCTGCTGGCGCTTTATCGGTAAGCGCTAATGGTCAATCCGACCATTGTTTGCTACTGACGCGCCCAACGCCAACGCCAACGCCACCGCGGAACCGGCTTCGCCAAGCCGCCGGAAGCGTCCCCCCTCGGGGGCTGAGAGGCCGCGGCTCCAAGCCTGCCTGCGCAGGCTTGGACGGCAACGAAGAGCTAGCGCTTCTGGCGCGCAGCGCCACAGGGGGGTTATTTCAACCAGCCGCGCTTGCGGAAGTACCACATCGGCCCCAGCGCGCTGGCCAGCATCAGGCCCAGCGCATACGGGTAGCCCAGCGACCAGTCCAGCTCGGGCATGAACTTGAAATTCATGCCGTACACGCTGGCGATCAGCGTGGGCGGTAGCAGCGCCACGCTGGCCACCGAGAAGATCTTGATGATCTTGTTCTGGTTGATGTTGATGAAACCGACCGTGGCGTCCATCAGGAAGTTGATCTTGTCGAACAGAAAGGCCGTGTGGTTGTCCAGCGACTCGATGTCGCGCAGGATCTGGCGGGCCTCCTCGAACTGGTCGGAGCTGAGCATCTTGCTGCGCATCATGAAGCTCACGGCGCGGCGCGTGTCCATCACGTTGCGGCGGATGCGCCCGTTCAAGTCTTCCTGGCGGGCGATGGCGGCCAGCACCTCGCCGGCGCGGGCATCGGTCACGTCCCCGGCCAGCACCTGCTTGCTCACCTTCTCCAGCTCGTCGTAGATGTTTTCCAGCGTGTCGGCCGAATACTCGGCGTCGGCGTCGAACAGCGCGAGCAGCACTTCCTTGGCATCCTCGATCAGGCCCGGTGCCCGGCGTGCGCGCATGCGCAGCAGGCGGAACACGGGCACGTCCTCGTCGTGGATCGAGAACAGCACGCCCTTGCTTTTCAGCGCGGGATTGGTCAGGTTCAGGATGAAGGCCACGCGCACTGAACGCGGCTGCTCGTTGTCGTCGATGAGAAAGTCGCTGCGGATGTGCAGGTCACCGTTGTCTTCTTCGTAGAAACGTGCGGATTCCTCGATGTCCTCGTCCATCGCGTCTTCGGGGATGGACAGGCCATAGTGCTGCTTGATCCAGCGCTTTTCCTCGATCGTGGGGTTTTCCAGATCGACCCAGATGGGCTGAAAGCGGGTGAGTTCTTCCAGGGATTCGATTTCTTCCTGGAACAACCGGCCATTGGCAAGCGAAAAGATATTGAGCATGGCTCACTCCCTGGTTGGTGGCATCTGCAGTGGGTTTGGGGGTGCTTTCATCCCCACGGGCAGGCCGGGGAGCTGAAAGCTACCAACTCGGGTAGGTTTCCACGGGGTTTTCTCCGTCAAAGTGCAAGCCGCGGATTATGGCACCGGCCCGTGGCGGATGTGTGACGCGGGCCGGCGGGGGGCTCAACGGCTGGCGGGGGCGGCCTGCACCAGCGCCAGCGCACGGCACAGGTCCGCCCAGGCCGCCGCCTTGTTGCCCTGGGCGCGCAGCAAAAAGGCGGGGTCGTAGGTGACGATGGCGGGGCATCCCGCCAGCTGGTGCAGCCCGGCGCGCAAACGGCCCAGGGGTTCGGTGCGTGCCAGGGCCGCCCGGGCCGCCACATGGCCCAGTACCAGCACCATGGCGGGGCGCAGCGTGGCCACCACCTCCTCCAGTGCCGCGGTTACATCGGCGGCACCTGCAGCGGCGCCGGTGGGGGGGCGCTCCAGGGGTGCCAGAAAAACGCGGGGGTGCAGGTGCAGCCGCATGGCCCGCAGCATGTTGTCCAGCAGGCGGCCGGCTTCGCCCGCCAGGGGGGCCGTGGGCGAGAGGCTCTCGGCCACCACCAGCCAGCCGGCACCCAGCCCGACCGGCGTCTGCGCGGGGTCGGCCGTGGGGTAGAGCGCCTGCGGCGCATGCAGGATCAGCGCAGGTGCGTTGCCGCCCTGCGGCACGGGCGGCTGGACGGCCGGGGCGGCGCCCGGGGGGATTGCACGTTCCCGTGCGGTACGCGGTGCCGGTTGGGAGCCGGCATCGGGTACGACCACAGCCGGCGGGGGCGTGGCGGGTGCGGTCGCAGTCTGCTGGGCGCGCACGGCATCGGCCACGGGGGGGGGCGCTGGCACCGGCGTTTCTGCGGGTGCCCAGACGGTGACACCCATCTCTTGCAGCATGGCGCGCTGGCGCGCATCGAGGTGAAGGCTCATAACGGCCGGCTCATGACCACGGCGTCCTCGCGCTGGCCCGCAGGGGCCGGGTAGTAGCGCTTGCGCTCGCCCACGCGGCGGAAACCGTGGGTCTGGTAGACATGCAGGGCGCGCTCGTTGCTCACGCGCACTTCCAGCCACAGCCACTGGGCACCCCGCCCGCGCGCCCACAGCGCCAGCGCGTCGAGCAGCACGCGCGCCCAGCCTTGCTTTTGGAAGGCCGGGGCCACGGTGATGTTGAGCAGATGCACCTCGTCCACCCCCATCATGGCCACGAAGTAACCCAGCAACTGGTCGCCCGCCATCAGCAGCTGGACCTGGTAGCCCGAGGCCATCGCATCGGTGAAATTGCCCCGTGTCCAGGGATGGGAATAGGCGCTGCATTCCACGTCCAGCACGTCGTCCAGCCGGAACAGCGTGAGCGGCTCAAAGCGTGCCTCGGGGGCATTGGCAGGGGGCGAGAGGATGGCGCTCATGGTGTGGTCTGTGCGGGCTGGGCGGCACGCAGGGCAGCCCGTTCGGCAGCGGTGTATGCCACTTTATCGCGGATGTAGCGGGGCAGGGCTTCGCGGGCCGGCACGGCGCCGCCCGCTGCGAGCAGGGCGGGGACCAACCGCAGCAGGGCCGTGGCCGTGGGCAGCGCGCTGGCGTGCAGGGCGTCAGGGGCCAGGCGCCCGGCATAGGCGGCCCCGGCGTTGCCTGCCAGGGTCCAGCCTGCGGGCACCTGCACGGCCTCGGGGGCGCACAGGCCGAAGTCGCCATCGGTGCGCCAGTGGCTGGCAACGCCGCCCTGGGCGGGCTGCCATTCGCAATGCGCCACGTACACCTCGTCCATGCGCGCATCCAGCGCGGCCACCACCTGGGTGCAGCCATGCTGGTGGCGGGCCTCCTCGGCCACCGCGAGCAGGGTGTCCACCGGCAGCACCGGCACGCCCGTGCCGCCGCGCGCGCCAAAGGCCAGCCCCTGGGCCACCGCGCAGGCCGTGCGCAGGCCGGTGAACGAGCCCGGGCCGCGGCCAAACACGATGGCGTCCAGCGTGGCAAAGGACAGCCCCGCCTGCTCCAGCAGCGTGCGAATGGCGGGAATCAGCGTGGACGAGGTCTGCGCCCCCCCCGGCCCGGTGTGCTGCCACGAGGCATCTCCGGCCTGCACGGCGATGGAGAGGGTGTCGGTGCTGGTGTCGAAGGCAAGCAGGTTCATGGGGCCGGGTGGGTCTGGATTCGGAGTGCAATTATCAGGGGCGTACCAGCGCGCTGGGGGATTCATCGGCCTGTGCGATGCACCCCGGCGATAGACTTGGCCGATGATGTCTGTTCCTGTGGGTTGCCGTGCGACCGTTGTGCGCTGGGGGTTTTTGTGCCTTCTGTCCGTGGGTGGTGCGGTCCAGGCCCAGGCGCCGGCACCGCTCCCTGCCGAGGTGGAGGCGGCACTGGTGCGTGCCCATCTGCCCCGCGAGGCCCTGTCCGTGCTGGTGGCGGATGCACAGGCCGGCCGCCAGGCACCGCGGCTGGCACACCGCGCGCAGGTGGCCACGAACCCCGCTTCGGTCATGAAGCTGGTGACCACCTACGCGGCGCTCGACCTGCTGGGCCCCGCCTACACCTGGAACACGCCGGTGTATGTGGACGGCACGGTGCAGGGCGGCAGCCTCAAGGGCAATGTGTACATCCAGGGGCAGGGCGATCCCAAGCTGGTGATGGAGCGTCTGTGGCTGCTGCTGCGCCGCCTGCAGGGCCAGGGCATCCAGGTCATTGTGGGCGACATCGTGCTGGACCGCACCGCTTTTGACGTGCCCGACCACGATGCCGCCCGTTTCGACGGCGAGCCGCTGCGCCCCTACAACGCGGCGCCCGATGCCTTGCTGCTGAACTACAACGCGGTGGCCATGGCGTTCGTGCCCGATGTGGCCGCCGGACTGGCGCGCATCCGGTACGACCCGCCACTGGCCGGCGTGCAGCGCCAGGCCACGGTGCCACTGGCCGCAACCGGCGCGGAGTGCGGCGACTGGCGTGCCGCCTTGCGGGCCGAGCTGACCGACCCGGCGCGTACCGCGTTCCAGGGCGTCTATCCGGCCGGTTGCGGCGAGCGCGTGTGGGCGGCGGCCTATCCCGATGCCAAGGGCTTTGCCGCACGCGCGGTGGAGGGCATGTGGCGCGAACTGGGCGGCAAGCTCACGGGCAGCGTGCGGGATGGCAAGGTGCCTGCGGGGCTCACACCGGTGTTCGTGGCCACGTCGCCCTCTCTGGCCGAGGTGGCGCGCGACATCAACAAATACAGCAACAACGTGATGGCGCAGCAGCTGTTTCTCACGCTCGCCTTGCGCCGCAACGGTGTGGCCACGTTCGATGGCGCGCGCGACACGCTGCGCCAGTGGTGGCAGGGGCGCATCGGTGATGTCGAACCGCCCATGCCCGACAACGGTGCCGGCCTCAGCCGCGAGGCCCGCATCAGCGCCCAGGCCCTGGCGCGCATGCTGCAGGTCGCCTGGCAGTCGCCGGTGATGCCCGAGCTGGTGTCGTCCCTGCCGATTGCCGGTGTGGACGGCACGCTGCGCCGCAGCCAGAGCCGTGCGGGCGCTGCCCACCTCAAGACCGGCAGCCTGCGCGACGTGATGGCCGTTGCCGGCTATGTGCATGCCGCCAGCGGCCGCCGCTATGTGCTGGTGGCCATCGTCAACCACCCGCAGGCGGGCGCCGCGCGGCCGGTGCTCGACGCCCTGGTGGACTGGACCGCGCGCGATCAATAGCCCTCAAAGCAATTCACACCATGCCCCTGCACGACCTCATCGGCTACCTGGCCGCGACCCTGACCACCTGCAGCTTTCTGCCCCAGGCGCTGCATACGTTCCGCACCCGCGACGTCAGCGGCATCTCGCTGAGCATGTACGGCACCTTTACGCTGGGGGTGGCGCTGTGGCTGGCCTATGGCGTGGCACTGGCCGCCTGGCCCATCGTTGCGGCCAATGCCGTCACGCTGGCACTGTCGGGTGCCATCCTGGGCATGAAGCTGCGCTACGGTGCGCGCCGCAAGGACTGAAATCCGGGGGGTCGCCCAGGCGTCTGGGCGTGGGTGCGGTCCGCGTAATTCCCTATGGATGCTGCAGTGCGGGTGCGCGCACGATGCGACGCTCTTCATCGCTCCAAGGGGTCGCTTCATGACGTATTTCCGCCTTTCCTGTGTTGCCGCAGCCGCAGCGTTGCTGGTCGCCTGCGGGGGCTCGGAGGGGCCGCAGCGGGGGGCGCTGGTGGAGCCGGCCGCGACGCTGACCACCCTGACCGCCGCGCAGATCGATGCCACGACGGCGGCCAGCGGCCTGCAGGCGATCAGCGGCAAGGCCCGGTGCGATGTCCGGGTGGTGGCGCTCAACTACACCACGGTGGGCGTGCGGGACGGTGAGAGCACCAACGCATCGGGCGTGATGCTGGTGCCGGGCGGCCCTGCCTGCACCGCGCCCGCGCCCCTGGTGGCCTACGCCAAGGGCACGGATGTGCAGAAGCCCCGCACGCTGGCCAACCCGCAAGACGGTGAAACCTTCTTGCTGGCAGCGATATACGCCGCCCAAGGGTACGCCGTGGTGGCCACCGATTACCTGGGCTTTGCCCAATCGGCTTATGCCTACCACCCGTATCTGCATGCCGATTCAGAAGCCACGGTGGTGCTCGACTCCGTTCGCGCCGCGCGGGCGGCGGCGGCCAGCGTGGGCGCCAACCTCTCGGGCAAGGTGATGTTCACCGGCTATTCACAGGGTGGTCATGCGTCCATGGCCGCCCACCGGGCGGCGGAGCGCGACCATGCCGGCGAGTTCAACGTGGTGGCTGGCGCCCATCTGGCGGGGCCTTACAACCTGTCGGGTCAGCTGCGGGTGCCCGATGCGATTGCCGGGGTGCAGTTCTTCGTGCCTTACCTGGTGACCTCGTGGCAAAAGGTGTATGGCAATGTCTATGCCGACGTCAAGACGGCCTTCAGGCTGCCTTATTCGGGCTACATCGAAACCCTGTTGCCCAGCCCCACGCTCAACACCACCACGCTGGTGTCCTCGGGCGCATTGCCCGGTGGCCCCGGTGTCACGCCCAACCAGGCCCGGGACCTCGTGTTCCAGCCCGAGTTCCTGGCCGCAGCCCAGGCCGGCGGCGCCAACCCGTTGTTTCTGGCGGCAAAAAAGAACGATCTCCTGGGCTGGAGCCCCAAGGCGCGCTTGCTGCTGTGCGGTGGGGCGGGCGACCCCACGGTGCCGCCGGCCATCCACCAGCAGGCCATGAAGGCCGACTTTGACAGCCGGGGGTTGACCAACGTGGCTTCGGTGGATGTCGATGCGCTGGTGCAGGCCACGTACGGGCCCGGTGGCAAGGCGCCCACCGACCCGGCCTCGGCCGCGTTTGCCACGTATTACGGCAACTACCACGGCACCTACGAGCCGCCGTTTTGCCACGCCCAGGCGCGGGCGGTGTTTGATGCCGTCCAATAGCCAGGCACTGCGCATAGGAAAAAAGCCGACCCTCGGGCCGGCTTTTTGCTGCCTGTGCGCGGTGCGGCTTACCAGCGGGCCCGCAGGCGGTCGTAGGCGTAGTCGCCCAGCTGGCGGTGGGCCGAGGGCGTCAGGTAGACCGCGTCGGCAAACACATACTTGTCCTGGTTGGCGCCAGCGAGCAAGGTAGAGGTATTGCACAGGGCCGAATTGACCTGGCCGGTGCCAATGCCGATGCCGTTGCCCGCATCCACCGAGGTGCACACCGGCGTGGTGGCGTTGTCAAAGCTGTAGGAGCTCGGGGCATTGGTGAACAGGTTGACGTAGTAGGCCGCATCCACATACAGCACGGTCGCGCCCAGATCGACGATGTTCACCAGCAGGCCGTCGTTGAAGCGGCTGCTGGCGTTGTGGAGCAGGGTTGCCTGGCTGGTGGCCGTGGCCCAGGGCGACTTGCTCATGTCGTAGGTGCCGGTTACCACCACCTGCTTGGCGCCTGCATTGACGAGGCGGCGCACCTGGCCCGCCAGTTCCTGTCCGGCTGTACGGGCTGCGGCCAACATGTTGGCTTCGGTCTGGGTGCCGGCCTTGAGTGCCGCCATGCCCGCGATCACGTCACTGGCCCCGGCGTTGACGAACACCACGTCGCTGGCACCAAAGCTGCCGCCGGCCAGAAAGCGGTCGATCTGCTCGGTGACGGTGAGGGTGGTGGTGTCGCCAGCCGCATCGGGCTTGGCCGAAACGCGTGCATTGCCCACGGCATAGCTCAGGCCGCCCGATGCCACAGGGGTGATGGTCTTGCCGTAGCGCAAGGCAACCTGCTGCGTCCAGTTGCTGACGGAGCCGTCGTTGACGGTATAGCGCGCGCCTTTTTGCCCCACATCGCTGAAGGCATCGCCAAAGGCAATGAAACGGTCGGGCGTGAGCTTCGATTCGATCGTGCTCGAACCACAGGCCGCGAGCAACGCTGCCGATGCACATGCGGCGACCACGAAGGTGCGGCGCATCCAATTTGCTGCCATGTATTTCTCCAGAAAAGTGGGGGCTAGTTTAACGACGCAAGGTCAACGGATGTAAAGCGCGGGGCTCAAGCCGCCGCGGCGCGCTGCAGCCGGTCGCGCACGCCTTCCCACTCGGGAGTGGCGGGCGGGGTCTCGATCCAGATCAGCTTCACGGCCTGGTCGTCAAAGCCGCGCAGCACGGCAAACAGCTGCTGGGCGGCGGCGGCGGCGTCATCGGGCATGCGGCGCATTACCAGCCTGGACGAGCGTGTGTGCAGCGCGCTGCGGGCATAGACGGCGATATGGGCCGCGTCGGCGCCCAGCAGGTCCAGCGCGGTCTGCAGCGCCCGGGCGTCCATCAGGCGCACCTTGGCGGCAGGGGCGTAGTGGGCCTCCAGCGTTCCGGATGCCCGTGGTGTATGCGCTGGCAGCTCTTCTTTGGAGAGCGGCTGGATGCCGCAGGCCGCCGCAATCTGCGCCCGCGTGATGGCGCCCGGGCGCAGCAGCACGGGCACGCCGCGCGTGCAGTCCACGATGGTGCTTTCAATGCCCACGGCGCAGGGGCCGCCGTCGAGCACCAGCAGGTCGGCACCCAGCTCGTCCTGCACATGCCGGGCGGTGGTGGGGCTCACGCGGCCGAAGCGGTTGGCGCTCGGTGCCGCCACGCCCCACACGGGCGGGCCGCCGTGGGTGGCGGCATCGCCGGGCGCGGCGCAGGCCGCCAGCAGCGCATGGGCCACGGGATGCGCGGGGCAGCGCAGGCCCACGCTGTCCTGCCCGCCGGTGGCGGCCGTGGCCACACCCGGCAGGCGTTGGAGGATCAGGGTGAGCGGGCCGGGCCAGAAGGCGTCGACCAGCTTCTGTGCAAAGTCCGGCACCGTGCTGGCGAAGTGGCCGATGCCCGCGGCATCGGCCACATGCACGATCAGCGGATGGTCGCTGGGGCGGCCTTTGGCGGCGAAGATCTGCGCCACGGCGGCATCGCTGCTGGCGTCGGCCGCCAGTCCATACACCGTTTCGGTGGGCAGGCCCAGCAGGGCGCCGCTGCGCACGGCGCGCGCGGCGGCGGCGATGGATGCGGGCAGGGTGCCATCCAGAATCATGGTCGGAGCGGCGCCATCAGAACGGTGCGATACCCAGCAAGGCCGCGGCCTTCAGGGCGGTGGCACGCGCAGCTTCAGGGGTGGCCGCGGTGATGTTGAGGTGCCCCATCTTGCGGCCGCGTTTGGCTTCGCGCTTGCCGTACAGGTGCAGATGGGCGCCGGGCAGCGCGAGCACGGCGGCCCAGGGCGGCGTCTGCTCCGCATCGCCCTGGGCAAACCACAGGTCGCCCAGCAGGTTCAGCATGACGGCGGGGCTGTGCTGGTGCGGCTGCGTCAGCGGCAGGCGGGCCATGGTGCGCACCTGCAGTTCGAACTGCGACACATCGCAGGCGTTCTGGCTGTAATGGCCGCTGTTGTGCGGGCGGGGGGCGATCTCGTTGACCACCAGGCTGCCGTTCTGCAGCACAAAGAACTCCACGCACAGCACGCCTATGTACTGCAGGCCTTGTGCTACCGATTTCGCAGCTGCTACCGCTTGTGCAGAAAGCGCCAGGGGCAGATTCCCTTCGTAAACCTCGGTCACGGCCAGGATGCCATCGCGGTGCAGGTTGCGCTGCACGGGCAGGTGGACCATGGCGCCATCGGCGCCGCGCGCCACGAGCACGGAGCATTCGAGCTGCAGGGGCAGCATCTTCTCCAGCACGCAGGGCACCTGGCCGACGGCATCCCAGGCGGCGGCCAGCTCGGCGGCGGTTTTCACGCGCACCTGGCCCTTGCCGTCGTAGCCCATGCGTGCGGTCTTGAGGATGCCGGGCAAGAGATCGGAGGACACGGTGGCCAGTTGCTCGGAAGTTTCGATCACCGCGTAAGGCGCGCAGGGCACGCCGCAGGCCACGAAGTGGGCTTTTTCCCGCGCGCGGTCCTGCGCCACCGACACGGCGCCCGCGGCGGGCGACACAGGGCGTTGCGCAGCCAGCGCGGCCAGGGCCGCAGCGGGCACGTTCTCGAATTCGGTGGTCACCGCATCCGCCAGGCGGGCCAGTTCGGCCAGGCCCTGCGGGTCTTCGTAGTCCGTCTGGATGTGGTGGTGGCTCACCAGCCCGGCAGGGCTGGTGGGGTCGGCGTCGAGTACGGCGGTGAAGTAACCCATGGCCTGGGCCTGGTGCACGAACATGCGGCCCAGCTGGCCGCCGCCGAGCACGCCCAGCGTGGATCCCGGCAGCAGCGGTGGGAGAGAAGTGTCTTGGCTCATGCGGCAGGCGGCAGGGTCATGTTGCGCGCCACCTCGGTCTGCTCGGCGCGAAAGGCTTCGAGCCGCTGGCGCAGTTCGGGGTTTTCAGTGGCCAGCAGGGCCACGGCAAACAGTGCGGCATTGGCGGCGCCAGCGGTGCCAATGGCAAACGTGGCCACGGGGATGCCCTTGGGCATCAGCACGATGGAGTGCAGCGAGTCCACGCCCTGCAGGTGGCGGCTGGCCACGGGCACGCCCAGCACGGGCACGGTGGTCTTGGCGGCAATCATGCCGGGCAGGTGGGCGGCACCGCCGGCGCCGGCGATGATGGCCTTCAGGCCCCGGCCAGCGGCCGCCTCGGCGTAGGCAAACATGTCGTCGGGCATGCGGTGGGCGGAGACCACGCGGGCCTCGTGCGAAATACCGAATTGCTCAAGGATTTGCACTGCGTGCTGCATGGTGTCCCAGTCGCTGCTGGAACCCATGACCACGCCGATCTGGATGGGTTTCATGGTGTTGGAGGTGCTGAACCGCGGGCTGCGCCCGCTGCACCGCTGTAGGTGGAACCCGCGATTTTACTTTTTGCGCCTCCCCGGCTGGCGCGGGGGCATTTCGATGGGCCAAAATAGCGCGCAAACCGCTTCACAGGCCCCTGGCCCCACACCACCATGATTGACGTCACCGTAGAAAATTTTGAAGCCGAGGTGGTTGCCGCCTCGATGAACGTGCCCGT
Source organism: Acidovorax sp. (assembly GCA_024711405.1). Taxonomy (GTDB): domain Bacteria; phylum Pseudomonadota; class Gammaproteobacteria; order Burkholderiales; family Burkholderiaceae_C; genus Acidovorax. The sequence goes on along the minus strand of JANJSZ010000282.1, from coordinate 2,739 downwards.
GCTGGTGGACTTCTGGGCGCCCTGGTGCGGCCCGTGCAAGTCGCTCGGCCCCATCCTCGAAAAGCTTGAAACCGAATACGCCGGCCGCTTCAAGCTGGTCAAGATCGATTCGGACCAGGAGCAGCAGATCGCCGGCATGTTCGGCATTCGCAGCATTCCCACCTGCGTGCTGCTGATGAATGGACAGCCCGTGGACGGCTTCATGGGCGCCTTGCCCGAGGGCCAGGTGCGCGCGTTTCTCGACAAGCATCTGCCCTCGGCCGAAGCGTTGGAGGCAGAAGCCGAGGAAGAAGAGGCGCTCGATGCGCTGGCCGAAGGCGATACCGACACCGCGCTCGAAAAGCTGCAGCATGCCGTGGTCACCGATCCGGCCAATGACGATGCGCGCTTTGACTACGTCAAGCTGCTGCTGCAACTGGGCCGCGAAGACGACGCCAAGGTGGCATTTGCCCCCGTGATCGCCAAGGCCGCTGCGTCGCGCAAGCTCGGCGCCTTGAAAGCGTGGATGGATGCTCTGGATTTTGTGGCTGCTAGCGCAGATGGTGAAAGCGCTGGAGCCGATCTTGATGCGAAAATTGCCGCGAACAAGCGTGATTTCGACAGCCGCTTCGCCCGCGCCCGCTGGCTCATGGCGCGGCAGCGCTGGACCGACGCGATGGACGAACTGCTCGAAATCCTGATGCGCGACAAGGCCTGGAGCGAAGAGGCGGCGCGCAAGACCTATGTGGCCATCCTTGAAATCATCGAGCCGCCCAAGGTGAAGGTGGCGGAAGGCCAGATTCCCCCCGAGGACCCGGTGGTGGCAACCTACCGCCGCCGCCTGAGCTCCGTCGTGCTGAGCTGACGGCGCTGTTCACTGCATGAAAAAAGGCCCCTCGGGGCCTTTTGCCTTTGCAGGGGCGGCGCTCAGCCCGTCAGGCGTTCGAGCGCCTCGCGGTACTTGGCTGCGGTCTTTTCGATCACGGCCTGTGGCAGGCGGGGCGAGGGCGCGGTCTTGTCCCAGGGCTTGCCGTTGACCTGGGCCCGCTCCAGCCAGTCGCGCACAAACTGCTTGTCGTAGCTCGGCGGGTTTTCGCCCTGGGCCAATGCCTCGGCATAGCCTTCCACGGGCCAGTAGCGCGAGCTGTCGGGCGTGAGCACTTCGTCCATCAGCACCAGGGTGCCATCGGGCGCCAGGCCGAACTCGAACTTGGTGTCGGCAATGATCATGCCTTTCGCCAGCGCGATCTCGGCCGCGGCCTGGTAGATGGCGATGCTCAGGTCGCGTATCTTCGTGGCCAGGTCCAGGCCGATCATTTCCACCGTGCGCTCGAACGTGATGTTTTCGTCGTGCTCGCCCGCTGCGGCCTTGGCGGCAGGCGTATAGATGGGCTCGGGCAGCTTGGCGGCGTTGGTCAGGCCAGCGGGCAGGGGCACGCCGCAGACCGACTGCGACTCCTGGTACTCCTTCCAGCCGCTGCCGGCGAGATACCCGCGCACCACGGCTTCCACGGGAATCGGTCGCAGGCGCTGCACCAGCATCGAGCGGCCGCGCACCTGCGCCGCCTCGGCCGGGCTGACCACGCTTTCGGGGTCATCGCCCGTCAGGTGGTTGGGGCAGATGTGGCCGAGCTTGTCGAACCAGAACAGCGCCATCTGCGTGAGCAGCTCGCCCTTGCCGGGAATGGGCTCGCCCATGATCACGTCGAAGGCCGACAGGCGGTCGCTGGCCACCATCAGGATGCGGTCGTCGCCCACGGCGTAGTTGTCACGCACCTTGCCGCGTGCCAGCAGGGGCAGTGAGATCAGGGCAGAAGTGTGCAGGGCAGAGGTGCTGGGCTGGGTCATGGTGATGGTGCGGGCTGGCGGAACGTGGGGGCGGGTCTGGGCCGGAAATTGTTAAAGATTGCGAAAAATCAGGCGGCTTGGGACCGGTGGATTTTACGTGGCGGCAGGCTGGTTAGGCGCTGTGGCCGCGGGCGGCTTGTGCGCTGGCCCGGCGGGGGCGGGGTGGTTGCCTGCAGGGTGGGCGGCACCGTGGTGCCGTTGCGCGCAAGGGGGTGTGCCCATAGCCCGCTCATTGTGCGCGCTTTTGGCTGCCACGGCACCTGCGCTGGCATAACCCGGCCGCCGGGGGCGGTATGGGATTGCTTTTGGCCTGGCGCGGGGGCATAGTGAATTCACGACGAAGGATGCATCCGAGTTCCCCGGGCCGCTCTTTGATCCAGGGCGGCATTTTTGTCACAGAGAGCCACAGGAGACTTTCATATGAACCTGACGATCAGCGGTCACCACATCGAAGTTACCCCCGCCTTGCGCAATTACGTCACCACCAAGCTGGACCGGATCACGCGCCATTTCGACCAGGTTGTCGACGTCAAGGTACTGCTGACAGTAGAGAAGCAAAAGGAAAAGGAGAAACGGCAGCGAGCGGAATGCAATATCCACGTCAAGGGCAGCGACCTGTTTGCAGAAAGCTCCCACTTCGACCTGTATGCCGCCGTGGATGAGCTGGTGGACAAGATGGATCGCCAGGTTGTGCGCCACAAGGACCGCATCCAGGACCACCACGACGCATCCAAGCGCGAAATGCTCGCATAAACCATGCAGGTGCAGCCTGCCAGCCGCAGCCGCCCATCGGGCGGCTTTTTGCTGCCCTGCTCGTGGCTATCAGGGTTTTTGCCAATGTATGCATAATTGTTACCCTGACCATGAACCGACTCGCCTCTATCCTGCCCTCTGCTCAAGTCCTTGTGAGCG
>JANJSZ010000278.1 GCA_024711405.1 Acidovorax sp. | reverse complement strand
GCGTGGTGCCCAGCTCTTTCACCAGCGCGGCCTCGACGATGGGGCTCGCGCCCTGGGTGAGCTTTTCCTGCACCGACACCGACATGGCGCGCAGCGGCGCGAGCTGCGTGAGCACCTTGCCCGCCAGCTGGCGCGCCGATTCGCAGCGGCCCTGGGGCGTGCGCACATAGTCGAGCCACTGGTCGAACAGCACGATGGGGGAAATCAGGCGCTCGGGCCCGCTGCGCTCGAACGCCAGCTCGGCCGTGACCTGCGCCCAGCCCTGGCCTTCGGCGCCGATGAGGGCGTCGGCGCCCAGCTGCACGTTGTCGAAGAACACCTCGCAGAAGTGGCTGTCGCCCGAGAGGTCTTCAATCGGGCGCACGGTGACGCCCGGCAGCGACAGATCGACGATGACCTGCGACAGGCCCTTATGGCGGTCTTCGGTGGTGCCCGAGGTGCGGACCAGCGCAATCATGTACTGGCAGTGGTGGGCGTTGGTGGTCCAGATCTTCTGGCCGTTGAGCAGGAAGCCCTGTTCGTTCGGCACAGCGCGCGTCTTCACGCTGGCCAGGTCCGAGCCCGCGTTGGGCTCACTCATGCCGATGCAGAAAAACGCCTCGCCGCGGCACACGCGCGGGATGTAGAACTGCTTTTGCGCCTCGGTGCCGTATTTCAGGATCAACGGCGCGCTCTGGCGGTCGGCGATCCAGTGCGAGCCCACGGGCGCGCCGCAGGCCAGGAACTCCTCGACCAGCACGTAGCGTGTGAACGCGCTGCGCCCGCCGCCGCCATATTGCGTGGGCAGCGTGATGCCCAGCCAGCCCTTTTGCCCGAGCTGCCGGCTCAGTTCGCTGCTGTAGCCGCCCCAGGAGCGCGCGCGGATGTGTGCGGGCAAATCCTGAATGGCATGCTGCAGGAAAGTGCGCACCTCGGCGCGCAGCGCCTCGTCTTCGGCGGGAATGCGCGTGAGCGCCAGTGAATCCAGAGTGCTCATCCCAAAACTCCGTGGTCTTTGTAGGTCTGCAATTGCGTGGGCGACAGGCCCAGGTGGCGGGTCAGCACCGCGTCGGTGTGCTGGCCCAGTTGCGGGGGCGTGTGGCGGTAGGTGACGGGCGTGTCCGACAGGCGGATGGGGCTGGCCACCAGTGGCACTGTGCCGGCCTGCGGGTGCGGCATGGCGATCTGCAGGCCGCGCGCCTTCACTTGCGGGTCGTCGAACACATCGCGCACGGTGTGGATGGGGCCGCAGGGCACGGCATGCTGCTCCAGCAGCGTGATCCAGTCGCGCGTGCTGCGCGTGGCCGTGACGGCGCGGATGCGCTCCACCAGCTCGGTGCGGTTCGCCAGGCGCGCGGCGTTGCGCATGAAGCGCTCGTCCTCGGCCCAGCCCGGCTGGCCGATGGCCTGGCAAAACCGCGCAAATTGGCCATCGTTGCCGATGGCCAGGATCATGTGACCGTCGGCCGTGGGGAAGTCCTGGTAGGGCACGGTGTTGGGGTGCGCATTGCCCATGCGCTGCGGCACCTGCTCGCCATACAGGTAGTTCATGCCCTGGTTGGCCAGGCAGGCCACGCCCACATCCAGCAGTGCCAGGTCGATGTGCTGGCCCCGGCCCGTGTGCGCGCGCGCCTGCAGCGCCGCCAGGATGGCGGTGCTGGCATACAGGCCGGTGAGGATGTCGGTGAGCGCCACGCCCACCTTCATGGGGCCGCCACCGGACGCGCCGTCGGGCTGGCCGGTGACGCTCATGAGCCCGCCCATGCCCTGGATCAGAAAGTCGTAGCCCGCGCGGTGCGCATACGGGCCGTCCTGCCCGAAACCGGTGACCGAGCAGTACACCAGGCGCGGGTTGAGCGCACTCAAGGCCGCGTAGTCGAGCCCGTACTGCGCCAGGCCCCCGGTCTTGAAATTCTCGATCAGCACGTCGCACTGCGCGGCGAGCTGGCGCACGATCTGCTGGCCCTCGGGCCGCGTGAAGTCCACCGTCACCGACTGCTTGTTGCGGTTGGTGCACATGTAGTAGGCCGATTCGCCCGTGGGCTGGCCCGCCGGGTCCGTCACATAGGGCGGGCCCCAGGCGCGCGTGTCGTCGCCAGTGCCGGGGCGCTCGACCTTGATCACCTCGGCGCCCAGGTCGCCCAGCGTCTGCGCGGCCCAGGGGCCGGCCAGCACGCGCGACAGATCGAGCACCTTCACATGCTGCAGCGCACCCGGCTGCACGGCGGGGCGTTCGTTCATTGCAGCGGCACCTTGGCCTGGGTCACGATGCGCTTCCACAGGGCGATCTCGTTCTTCTGGAACTCGTGCATCTGCGCGGGGCCGCCGGTCATGGCGGCGGCGCCGATGCGCTCATAGAAAGCCCGGGTTTCGTCCATCCTGGAGATGGCGGTGAACAGCTCGGCCAGTTTGGCGGTTTCGGCGGCAGGGGTCTTGGCGCTGACCATGGCGCCCACCCAGGTGTAGGCCTCCAAGCCCGGCAGCCCCGCTTCCGCGGCGGTGGGCACCTCTGGCGCGGCGGCCACGCGCTTGTCGGAGGCCACGGCCAGCACCTTCACGCGGCCGCCCTTGGCCAATTCCTGCACGGCAGTCACTTCGGCGAAGGTGTAGTCCACAGTACCGGAGGCCACGGCCGTCATGGTTTCGCCGGCGCCCTTGAAGGGCACATGCACGGTGCTGATCTGGGCCTTGTCGTTGAGCAGTTCGCCCATCAGCTGGTAGCCGGCCGAGCCGGCACCGAAGTTCACCTTGCCGGGGCTGGCCTTGGCATGGGCGATCAGGCCCCGGAGGTCGCTGTAGGGCGCCTTGGGCATGGTGGCGATCATGGCGGGCGAGCGCATCATCATGGTGAGCGGCGAGAAGTCGTTCACCGGGTCGTAGGGCAGCTCCTTGAACAGCGCGGCGTTCACGGCCAGGGTGGAGTTGCTGCCGATGAACACGGTATAGCCATCGGCCGGTGCGGAGAGCACCTGCTTGACGGCAATGAAGCCGTTGGCGCCGGGCTTGTTTTCCACCACCACGGGCTGGCCCGTGAGATCACCCAGCTTGCGCGCGAAATAACGTGCCGAGGTGTCGGTGCCGCTGCCGGGGCCAAAGGGCACGACGAACTTGATGGTCTTGGAGGGGAATGCCTGGGCTTGCACGGCGGGGGCCAGGGCAGCAGCGGCGATGGCCAGCAGGGCGCTGGCGATTGTTCTACGGGATTGCGTCACGGTGTCTCCTTCGTCGACTATGTTGTGGGGGCCCGTTCCTGTTGCGGGCCCTGCACGGCACTGTAGGAACCGGCGTCCATGCTGTCTAATATTAAAAATTCACAAACCGATATTTATTACGTATCACATGAACCTGCGTCAGCTGCGGCAATTCATCACCCTGGCGGAAACCGGCAACTTCCACCGGGCTGCGGAGCTGCTGCACATGGCCCAGCCGCCGCTGTCGGTGTCGGTGCGCAAGCTGGAGGAAGAACTGGGCAGCCGACTCTTTGAGCGCCACAGCACGGGGGTGCGCCTGACGCCCGAAGGCCAGGCCATGCTGCCCGACGCGCGCCTGGCGCTGTTCCACGCAGAGCGCTGCCGGCAGGCCGTGGCCGACGCGCGCGAGGGCCTGGGCGGGGTGCTGCGCCTGGGCATCATCGGCTCGGCCACCTATGCCCTGCTGCCCGAGCTGATCCCCTCGTTGCGGGCGCGCTACCCGCAGCTGGAGCTGGAGCTGTCCGAGGGCACCTCGGCCGAAATCCTCGATGGGCTGCTGGCACGCCGCTTTGATGTGGGGTTTGTGCGCTACCCGGTGCTGCATCCCGAGCCGTTCGCGCTCTTGCCCATGGACCGCGACGATTTCGTGCTGGCCGTGTCCGCGAACGGCCGGCTGGCACAGCGCGACGCCATCGCGCTGTCGGACGCGGCCGGGGAGCCCTTCATCATGTACCCGCAGGACAAGGTGCCCGGCCTCTCGGCCCTGGCACTGCTGCGCTGCCAGCTCTCGGGCTTTTCACCGCGCGTGGCACAAGAGGCCATGCAGGTGCAGACCATCATGAGCCTGGTGGCCGCGGGCCTGGGCGTGGGCCTGGTGGCGGGCGTGGCCCGCCTGGTGGTGCCGCCGGGCGTGAAGTGCCTGGCGCTCACCGACACCCCGGCAGGCTTTCGGGTGGGCATTGCGCTGGCGCGGCGCGCGGGCGAGACCAGCCGGCTGGTAGAGCGCTTCACCGAGCATGCGATGGGCTTTTCCACCGTGCCGCGCCTCGCGCAGAACATGGATCAAAACAGGCCGTAGCGCTTATCCATAAAGCGCTTGCAGCGATTGTTCATGCAGCACTCTCGGTCGCCTGGCGGGCGGCAAAGTCCACGTACCAGGCCAGGCAGCCCGGATTCGCCATGGCGTCCTTGTTGACCACCTTCTCGATGGGCTGGCCCAGCAGCAGTTTCTTGATGGGCAGCTCCTGCTTCTTGCCGCTCAGGGTGCGCGGCACCTCGGCCACGGCAACGATGGCGTCGGGCACAAAACGCGGGCTCAAGCTGCTGCGGATGGCAGCGTTGATGCGGTCGCGCAGGGCGTCATCGAGCGTGCTACCCGGCCGCAGCACCACGAACAGCGGCATGTAGCTGTCGCGGCCCAGGTATTCCAGGTCCACCACCAGGCTGTCGAGCACTTCGGGCAGGGCCTCGACCGCGCTGTAGATCTCGCTCGTGCCCATGCGCAAGCCGTGGCGGTTGATGGTGGCGTCGCTGCGGCCATAGATCACGCAGCCGCCGTTGCTGCCGATCTTGAGCCAGTCGCCATGGCGCCACACCGCGCCCATGCTGGCCGGCCCGTCGCCGCCGCCGGGCTGGCGGCCGTGGCCGGCGGGGTACATGTCGAAGTAGCTCGACAGGTAGCGCGAACCGTCCTTGTCGCCCCACAGGTACAAAGGCATCGACGGAATCGGCTGTGTGCACACCAGCTCGCCCACCTCGTCCATCACCGGCACGCCTTCTGCGTTCCAGGACTCCACCGCCGCGCCCAGCATGCGGCACTGCATTTCGCCAGGCACCTGGGGCATCTCTCTGTTGCCGCCGATGAAGGCGCCACAGAAATCGGTGCCGCCCGAGATGTTGTTCCACCAGACGTCGGGCTGCGCAGGCGTGGACAGCCCGGCGGTGGCGGGCGTCTCGACCGCCAGGCGCCTGATGCCTCTGAACTGCGCCGTGCCCCATTCCTGCACCTCGGGCGAGAGCGGCGAGCCGGTGGTGCCCAGCGCGCGGATGCGGGTCAGGTCGCCACAATCCCTGAGGTTCAGCCCCGCCTTCATGCAGTTGGCATAGAAGGCCGCGCCCGCGCCAAAGTAGGTGATGCCGGTCTCGGCCGCAAAGCGCCAGAGCCGGCCCCAGTCGGGTTGCTCCTTGCTGCCACCGGGGTTGCCGTCAAAGATGACGCAGGTGGTGCCCGAGAGCAGGCCTGCCATCTGCGCATTCCACATCACCCAGCCGGTGGAGCTGTACCAGTGGTAGCGTTCGCCCAGGCTGTTGGGTGCATAGCTGCAGCCCACATCGTTGTGCAACGCGCCGAGCTGCAGCGCCACCAGCAGCATGCCGCCGTGGCCGTGCACGATGGGCTTGGGCAAGCCCGTGGTACCGCTCGAATAGACCACCCACAGCGGGTGGTCGAACGGCAACCACAGTGGTTCGAAATCCGCTGTTTCCGCATCATTTCTGGCGGTAGCACCTCTCCAGTCTGCACAATCAGCGACTGAAACCGTGGCATTCAGGTTGCCCAGCAGCAGCGTGTGCCGCACACTGGGCAGGGCCGCGCGCAACTCGGCCAGCACGGCCAGGCGGTCGAGGTCGCGGCCGCCGTAGGTCACGCCGTCCACCGCAATCAGCACCTTGGGCTCGATCTGCCGGAAGCGGTCGAGCACGGCATGCGTGCCCATGTCGGGCGCGCAGATGCTCCACACGCCACCAATGCTCACCGTGGCCAGAAAGGCCACCATGGCCTCGGGCACGTTGGGCAGGTAGGCGGCCACGCGGTCGCCGGGCTGCACGCCCTGGGCCTTCAGGTGCAGCGCCAGCGACGCCACCTGGCGGCGCAGCGCGGGCCAGGACAGTTCGCGGTGCTGGCCTTTTTCGTTGCGGCTGATGATGGCCGGCTGGCCGGCAGCGTGGGCCGCATCGGCATGGCGCAGCACCTGGCGGGCGTAGTTGACCTGCGCGCCGGGGAACCACTGTGCGCCCGGCATGGTGTTTTTGGCCAGCACGGCGGTGTGCGGTGTCGGCGACTGGAGATCGAAGTAGTCCCAGATGCTTTGCCAGAACGCATCCAGGTCGGTGGTGGACCAGCGCCACAAGGCGTTGTAATCGGCAAACTGCAGGCCGCGCTGTTCGCGCAGCCAGTTCTGGTACAGGCGTATCTGGGGCAGGCAGGGGGGATGCATGGCGGCAAGCGTAGCGCGCCCGGGCCGCACGGCGCCACGGGGTTTTACCGCGTGCCCAGTCGCTGGCGCGACACGCGGAAAACCGCGCCCGCAGCGCTTGCACCACGCCCAAATCCCCTACGATGCGCGACATCAGTTCACAACGGAGAAAAATCCATGGGCTTCATGACCTGGAGGGAGAAAAGCGCCGACGCGCTGCAACAAGGCGGCGTGATCGCACCCGATGAGCGCCTGCCCTGGCCGCAAACGGGCGCCATGGGCGTGCAGCACGTCATTGCGATGTTCGGCGCGACGGTACTGGCGCCCATCCTCATGGGGTTCGACCCCAACCTGGCCATTTTGATGAGCGGCATCGGCACGCTGATCTTCTTTCTCGTCACCGGCGGCAAGGTGCCCAGCTACCTGGGTTCGAGCTTCGCCTTCATCGGCGTGGTGATTGCCGCCACGTCCTATGCCGGCAAGGGGCCCAACGCCAACATCGGCCTGGCGCTGGGCGGCATCATCGCCTGCGGCCTGCTCTACACCGCGATAGGGGCCATCGTGCAGATCGTGGGCACGGGCTGGATCGAACGCTTCATGCCGCCCGTGGTGACAGGCTCGGTGGTGGCGGTGATCGGCCTGAACCTGGCCGGCATTCCCATCAAGAACATGGCCGCCAGCAACTTCGACAGCTGGATGCAGGTGGTCACCTTCGTCAGCGTCGGCCTGGTGGCGGTGCTCACGCGCGGCATGGTGCAGCGCCTGCTGATCCTGGTGGGCCTGGTCGTGGCCAGCATCATCTACGCCGCGCTGACCAACGGCCTGGGCCTGGGCAAGCCACTCGATCTGTCGGCCGTGCTGGCCGCGCCCTGGATCGGCATGCCCAACTTTGCGGCCCCGGTGTTCAGCGCGCCGGCCATGCTGCTGATCGCGCCGGTGGTCATCATCCTGGTGGCGGAGAACCTGGGCCACATCAAGGCCGTCACGGCCATGACGGGCAAGAACCTCGACCAGTACATGGGCCGCGCCTTCATCGGCGACGGCATCGCCACCATGGTCAGCGGCGCGGCCGGCGGCACCGGGGTGACCACCTACGCAGAAAACATCGGCGTGATGGCAGCCACCAAGATCTATTCCACCGCCGTGTTCCTGGTGGCGGCGCTGATCGCCATCGTGCTGGGCTTCAGCCCCAAGTTCGGCGCCGTGATCCAGGCGATTCCGTTGCCGGTGATGGGGGGCGTGTCCATCGTGGTGTTCGGCCTGATCGCCGTGGCGGGTGCCAAGATCTGGGTGGACAACAAGGTCGATTTTTCGCAGAACAAGAACCTCATCGTGGCCGCCATCACGCTCATCCTGGGCACGGGCGACTTCACGCTCAAGTTCGGCCAGTTCGCGCTGGGCGGCATCGGCACCGCCACCTTTGGCGCCATCTTGCTGTACGCGCTGCTCAACCGCAAAGGCGAATGAGCGCCGGTCGCTGATGCGGGTAAACCCTTAACACTTCACCCGGCCCGGCTAAAATCCGCAGGTTGACCCGGCGCACCCGGTGCGCCGGTGCCCATCCACCGTTGCGGAGTTTCCCCCATGTCCCTGGCCGATCGGGTACGCCACCCTGCCTTCCTTCAACGCGTCATGTCGGCCGAAGCGGCGGCGGCGCTCATTCCCAGCGGCGCCAACGTCGGCATGAGCGGTTTCACCGGCGCGGGCTACCCCAAGGCCGTTCCCCAGGCCATGGCCACCCGGGCCAAGGCCGAGCATGCCGCCGGCAAACCCTACAAGATCAACGTCTGGACAGGCGCCTCGACCGCCCCCGAACTCGATGGTGCCCTGGCCGCAGCCGATGCCCTGGGCCAGCGCCTGCCCTTCAACACCGATCCCATCTGCCGCGCCAAGATCAACGCGGGCGAGATCGACTTCATCGACATGCACCTGTCGCACGTCGCACAGCACGCATGGTTCGGCTTTCTCGGCCCCATGCATGTTGCCGTGATCGAAGTGCTGGGCGTCACGGCCGACGGCCTGCTGATCCCCTCCACAGCCGTGGGCAACAACAAGACCTGGCTGGAGGTTGCCGACCAGGTGATCCTGGAGGTCAACACCAAGACTTTGGCCCGGATGGAAGGCATGCACGACATCTACTACGGCACGGCCATTCCGCCGCGCCGCGTGCCCATCAACATGACCCATGCGGACGACCGCATCGGCCAGCCGTATCTGCAGGTGGACCCGGCCAAGGTGATTGCGGTGGTCGAGACCCACCAGGGCGACCGCGACAACGTGTTTGCCACACCGGACGAGAACTCCAACAAGATTGCCAGCTACATCATCGACTTTCTCGCGCACGAGATGAAGATGGGCCGCCTGCCCAAGGAAATGCTGCCCATCCAGTCGGGCGTGGGCAACGTGGCCAACGCGGTGCTGGCCGGCCTGCTGCACGGGCCTTTCGAGAATCTGCTGGGCTTCACCGAAGTGCTGCAGGACGGCATGCTGGACCTGCTGCGGGCAGGCAAGATGGGCAAGGCCTCCGCCACGGCGATATCGCTGAGCCGCAGCGCCTACGAGGATTTCGAGAGGAACATCGACTTCTACCGCGAGCGCATCATCCTGCGCCCCCAGGAAATCTCGAACCACCCCGAGCTGGTGCGCCGCCTGGGCATCATCGCCATGAACTCAATGATCGAGGCCGACATCTACGGCAACATCAACTCCACCCACCTGATGGGCACGGGCATGATGAACGGCATCGGCGGTTCGGGCGACTTTGCGCGCAACGGCTACCTGTCGTTCTTCGTCACGCCCTCGGTGGCCAAGAACGGCGCCATCAGCTGCATCGTGCCCATGGTCTCGCATGTGGACCACACCGAGCACGACACGCAAATCATCGTCACCGAACAGGGCCTGGCCGACCTGCGCGGCCTGGCACCGCGCCAGCGCGCCCAGGTCATCATCGACCGCTGCGCGCACCCCGATTTCCGTCCGCAGCTGCAGGACTACTTCGACCGCGCGCGCCAGCAGGGACCACAGCACACGCCGCACATCCTGGGCGAAGCACTGTCCTGGCATGAGCGTTTCGTGAAAACCGGCAACATGCACCCGGCCTGACCGGGCGGCGCGGTGGCGACACCCGCCACCGCCGCGGCGCACAGATAATGCCGACCACGCTGGCACTGCCTGCCCTAAGGAGCCCCATGTCCGTCTGGAAGAAACCCATTTCGCTGTCTCTGCTCAACGAGACCAATGCCCGCACCGCCGCCACCCATTTGGGCATAGAAATCACCGAGGTAGGCGACGATTTCCTGCGCGGACGCGTGCCGGTGGACGAGCGCACCCGCCAGCCCTTCGGTATCCTGCACGGCGGTGTCAGCGTGGTGCTGGCCGAAACCCTGGGTTCCATCGGCGCCTTCTACGCCTGCCCAGAAGGCCACCGCGGCGTGGGGCTGGACATCAATGCCAACCACATCCGAGCCGTATCCAGCGGCTGGGTCACGGGCACGGCCCGCCCCGTGCACATTGGCCGCACCACGCAGGTGTGGCAGATCGACATGACCAACGACGCGGGCGAGCTGACCTGCGTGTCCCGCATCACCATGGCCATCCTGGCGCCGAAGTAAGGTTCATCCCCCTGTGGCGCTGCGCGCCTTCCCCCTTCTCTCGACCCGCTGCGCGCGTCGGGAAGGGGGACACCACCAGCGCGGCGGGGCGGCCCTTGCGCGGTGGTTCTGGTGGGGTGCGGCACCAGTTTCAGGGCGCCAGTTACGACGCAAACGTTATACGAAAAAACGATCCTGCGCTTATCCACAAAGCGCGAATAGCTATATTTTAAATAGCATTAGTCGCTGTCGTTGTCCGCACCTCGCGCCAGGCGCTCGCTCTTCCAGTACACGTCGTCCCCGCCGTCCATGCGGTTGAGCACGCGCGACAGCACGAACAGCAGGTCGGAGAGCCGGTTGAGGTAGTGGCGCGGGGTTTCGCGCACGGCTTCCAGCATGCCCAGCGCCACCACGGAGCGCTCGGCGCGGCGCGCCACGGTGCGGCACACATGGGCCTGGGCCGCAGCGCGCGTGCCGGCTGGCAGGATGAACTCCTGCAGGCGCGGCAGCGCCGCGTTGTAGTGCGCCAGCGCCTCATCGAGCTGCAGCACGGCCTCGTCCTTGAGCAGTTCGAACCCCGGAATCGACAGCTCGCCGCCCAGGTTGAACAGCTGGTGCTGCACGTCGATCAGCAGTTCGCGCACATCCTGCGGCAGGGGCTCGCACAGCAGCAGGCCCAGGTGCGAATTGAGTTCGTCCACATCGCCCATGGCGTGGGGGCGCGGGCTGTCCTTGGACACGCGTGTGTTGTCGCCCAGGCCGGTGGTGCCATCGTCGCCCGTGCGGGTGGCGATCTGTGTGAGTCGGTTGCCCATGTGTGCTCCTTGTACTGCGGCACACATTGTCCGTTACACCAGGCAGGCAAATGTTGGCGGGGGCAACAGCAGGCAAAACTGCTGGCCCTGCACTGCGGGCTGCGGTGCAATGAAACCCTGTTCAACTTTGACGGAGCTCTTCATCCCATGAAAGCCATTCAACGCCGCACCTCTGCCTTTGACGCCCGCAGCGTACTGTTGTTCGCCGCACTCTCGCTGGGCGGTGCCGCTGCCCTGCAGGCCCAGACCGCACCGGCCACGGCGCCCCAAGCACAGGGGGGCCCATCGCTCGGACCCGCCGCGTCTTCTCCCAAACCCGCCGCGCCCGCTGGAATGGGCCCTTCCGCCGCAGCTGCCTTTGACCGCGCCGATGCCAATGCCGACGGCAAGCTCAGCCCCGAGGAAGCCGCTGCACTGCCGGCGATTGGCAACCGCTTCAAACAGCTCGACACCGACCGTGACGGCAGCCTGTCGCACGCGGAATTCGACAAGGGTGCCAAGCCCTGATCCATCCAACGCTGGCGCGCGATAGCCGCCACGCCCCTTGAAAGCGCAGCGCCGTGGTGAGGCTTACCGCCCCATCGCGGCGCATTGGCAGGTGCCCGGTGGTATTCTTTTGCGCTGCCCGGAGACCGCCATGAACGCCCCTGCCACCGCCTCCCACCTGCTGCCCGCCATCCATCTGCGCGAGGTGCCGCAGGCCCTGATCGATGCGCTGCAAAACCGCTTTGGTGCGCAGTGCTCGCTAGCGCAGGCCGTGCGCGAACAGCATGGCCGCGACGAAGGCTCGCTGCAGGCCCCGCCGCCCTCGGCCGTGGTGTTTGCCGAGAGCACGCAGGACGTGGCCGATGCCGTGGCGCTGGCCAGCCAGTACGAAGTGCCGGTGATTCCCTACGGCGCCGGCTCGTCGCTCGAAGGCCACCTGCTGGCCGTGCAAGGCGGCATCAGCATCGACGTCAACCGCATGAACCGGGTGCTCAGCATCAATGCCGAAGACCTCACTGTGACGGTGCAGCCCGGCATCACGCGCAAGGCATTGAACGAGGCCATCAAGGACACCGGCCTGTTCTTCCCCATCGACCCCGGTGCCGACGCCAGCATCGGCGGCATGGCCGCCACGCGCGCCAGCGGCACCAACGCCGTGCGCTACGGCACCATGCGCGAGAACGTGCTGGCGCTCGAAGTCGTCACGGCCAGCGGCGACATCATCCGCACCGGCACGCGCGCCAAGAAGAGCAGCGCCGGCTACGACCTCACGCGCCTGATGGTGGGCAGCGAAGGCACGCTGGGCGTGATCACCGAGGTGACGGTGCGCCTGTACCCGCTGCCCGAGGCGGTCAGCGCGGCCATCTGCTCGTTCCCGAGCATCGAGGCCGCCGTGCGCACCACCATCCAGACCATCCAGCTCGGCGTGCCCATCGCGCGGGTCGAGCTGATCGACCGCCACAGCGTGCGCATGGTCAACGCGCACAGCAAGCTCGGCCTGCGCGAAGAGCCCATGCTGCTGATGGAATTCCACGGCTCGCCCGCCAGCGTGAAGGAACAGGCCGAGACCGTGCAAACCATCGCCAGCGAGTTCGGCGGCAACGCCTTTGAATGGGCCAGCACGCCCGAAGAACGCACCCGCCTGTGGACCGCGCGCCACAACGCCTACTTCGCCGCCGTGCAAAGCCGCCCCGGCTGCCGCGCCATCAGCACCGACACCTGCGTGCCCATCAGCCGCCTGGCCGACTGCCTGCTCGAATCGGTGGACGAGGCCGAAGCCAGCGGCATCCCCTATTTTCTCGTCGGCCATGTGGGCGACGGCAACTTCCACTTCGGCTACCTGCTCGACCCGAACATCCCCGCAGAACGCATCACCGCCGAAGCCCTGAACCACCAGCTCGTGGCACGGGCGCTGGGCATGGGCGGCACCTGCACCGGCGAGCACGGCGTGGGCCTGCACAAGATGGGCTTTCTGGTCGACGAAACCGGCGCGGGCGCGGTGGACATGATGCGCGCCATCAAGCGCGCGCTGGACCCGAAGAACATCCTGAATCCGGGGAAGATTTTTGCGCTGTGAACTGGCAGCACGGATTTCAGAAGCGCCGCTTGCGGCGCTTTTTTATTGCCCGGCAGTCTTTTGTGTGAGGTCGTCAAGCAATGGTATCTCCCACCGTAGCGATACATTTTTTGACAAAAATCGCAAAGCCCAGACAATGAAAAAGCCTGGCAGGTTGCCCTGTCAGGCTTTTGGGTACGGACGGGGCCTTTCGACCCCTCCTTATTGCAGCAACGGCTCTCACCCCGGATAACTACAAACGGTGCGAGTGTAGCAGGGAGATTCCATGAATCCAACAACAAACAACGCACCATTGCCTCCTGATTTTTTGACCCTGGGGCTGGACATCGGCATTGCATCGGTGGGGTGGGCCGTACTGAGTGAAAGACACATCGTGGACATAGGAGTGCGGTGTTTCGACAAGGCAGAAACGGCCAAAGAGGGTGAATCTCTGAACCTGAACCGGCGCCAAGCCCGTCTCATGCGACGACGGCTCTATCGTAGAAGCTGGCGCTTGACCAAGTTGGGGCGGCTGCTCAAACAACGAGGCTTGATCGACAGTGCCGCCTTTTTCAAACACCAACCACCCGCCACTGTTTCGACTTGGCAGCTGCGAGTAGAAGGTCTGGACCGCCAACTATCGGCACAGGAGTGGGCGCGTGTGATCTACCACCTGTGCAAGCACCGAGGGTTTCACTGGGCCAGCAAAGCCGAGGAGGTGCTAGCCGAAGGGGATGCCAAAGGCGAGGGCGGCCGCGTGAAAAAGGGCCTAGCCGACACCGCCGCAAAAATGGCAGCCAAAGATTACCGCACTGCTGCAGAGATGGTGCTGGCTGAATTTCCGCACGCGCAGCGCAATAAACGCGGGGAATATGACAAGGCGCTTTCGCGGGTTCTGCTCGACCAGGAATTTTCCTTGCTGTTCGAACAGCAGCGCCGTTTGGGAAACCCCTGGGCCAATGCAGAGTTTGAACAGCGCATACGCGGCGATGGCGATCGCAAAAGTGGCCTGTTCTGGAATCAAAAACCTGCATTAGCAGGGTCAGATCTGCTCAAAATGTTGGGCCAATGCACGTTCGAAAAGAGCGAGTTCCGCGCACCGAAGGCCAGCTTTACGGCGGAGCGCCATGTGTGGCTGACACGGTTGAACAATCTCCGCGTAGTGGTAGATGGAGCATCGCGCCCTCTGACCCAGAACGAGCGCATATTGGCGCTGCTGCTGCCGTACCAAACCGATCAGTTAAAGTACAAAACGCTCAAAGCCGCGCTGGTGAAGGCAGGCCATATTCCCGATAGCGCCCGCTTTGGTGGACTGGCCTACCCCAGCGAGGCCCAAAAGGAAACAGGCAAAACCAAGGACCCCGAAGACCAACCCCTGGTGAGATTGCCCGCTTGGCATGACCTGCGCAAGGCCCTGATCAAAGCCGGTTTGCAAGCTGCATGGCAGCAGATCAGCGTGGCCGCCCTGGATGGGCAACCGCAGTGGCTCGACAGCATCGGCTGGGTACTCAGCGTGTACAAGGACGATGCCGAAGTGGAGCGTGAGCTTGCAGCCTTGGAGCTGCCGCAAGCGCAGGCGGTCATACCAGTCTTGCTGGGCTTGCGGTTTGACAAGTTTCACGCACTCTCACTCAAGGCCCTGCGCCAGATCGTTCCGCACATGGAGCGCGGCCTGCGTTACGACGAAGCGGTGGCGCAAATCCCAGCTTACGGACACCACAGCCAGCGCGTCGTGCTGGGCACGGGCGCAAAGCGTTACCTGCCGTCGTTTTACAAAGATGAGCGCAGCAGCACCGGCTCCATGGTGTTCCGCGATGACATCGACGTCCCCCGTAACCCGGTGGTACTGCGTGCGCTCAACCAGGCACGCAAGGTGGTGAACGCGATCATCAAGAAGCACGGCAACCTATCTTCAGTGCACATCGAGATGGCGCGTGATTTGTCGCGACCGCTTGACGAGCGGCGCGAAGTCAAGAAGCTACAGGAAGAATTCAGAGACCGTAACGACAAAGCCAGAGAGAGCTTTGAGGCTGACCATGGCTATCGCCCCAAGGGCATCGTGTTTGAGAAATGGATGCTCTACCGCGAACAGCAGGGCAAATGCGCTTATTCACTGGAGGGGCTGGACATTGACCGCGTGCTCAATGATGCCAACTACGCCCAGATCGACCACGCCCTACCCTACTCGCGCAGCTATGACGACAGCAAGAACAACAAGGTGCTGGTGCTGACGCGCGAGAACCAGAACAAGGGTAACCGTACTGCCTATGAGTACTTGACCAGCTTCTCCGGGGGCGAAGACGGCGACCGATGGCGCAACTACGCCGCGTGGGTCAACAGCAACAAGAGCTACCGCATGGCCAAGCGCAATCGCTTGCTGCGCAAGAACTATGGTGCTGACGAAGCCAGCGGCTTCAAAGATCGCAACCTCAACGACACGCGCTATATCTGCAAGTTCTTCAAGAACTATGTGGAGGAACACCTGCAGCTGGCTCCACGCGCGGATGGCAATGCCAACAAGCGCTGCGTGGTGGTCAATGGGCAACTCACTGCCTTCTTGCGCGCACGCTGGGGCTTGAGCAAAGTGCGCAGCGAGAGCGACCGCCACCACGCACTAGATGCCGCTGTGGTGGCAGCCTGCAGTCACGGCATGGTGAAAGCACTGGCCGACTATGCGCGCAACAAGGAAGTGGCCTATCTAAAAGAGGGTTTCCCCGACCCGGAAACCGGCGAGATCATCAACCCCGAAGCCCATGCGCGCGGAGTACAACACTTTCCGGAACCCTGGGCACACTTCAGGCACGAACTGCAGGCGCGTTTGTATACAGACGATCTGCAAGCATTGCGTGAAGACTTACAAAGGCTGGGTACTTATTCGGAGCAGGACTTGCTTGGTGTACGCACGCTGTTTGTATCGCGCGCACCCCAGCGACGCAATGATGGCGCGGTGCACAAAGAAACGATTTATGCCCAACCCGAAGCCTTGCGCAAACAAGGTGGGGTGACGCAAAAAGTGCCCCTCACCAGCCTGAACCTCAAAGACCTGGACAATCTGGCAGACCCGCACCGCAACGCCAAGCTGTATGCAGCCATTCGCGCACGGCTAGAAGCCAACGGAGGCAAAGCCGACAAAGCCTTTGGCCCGGACCAACCGTTCTACAAGCCCGATAAGGACGGAAACCCCACTGGCCCCATTGTGCGTACCGTCAAGCTCGTCATCGACAAGCTCAGTGGCATTCCCATTCGCGGTGGCATCGCCAAGAACGACACCATGCTGCGGGTGGACGTGTTCTCCAAGGCGGGCAAATTTCACTTGGTGCCGGTGTATGTGCACCACCGGGTGACAGGGCTGCCTGATCGCGCGATTGTGGCGTTCAAGGATGAAGAGGAGTGGACTCTGGTTGATGGGAGTTTTGAATTTCTCTTTTCTGCGTACAGCAACGACCTGTTGGAGATAAGCCTCAAAAAGGACCGGCATGTTGGCTACTACGCTGGATGTGATCGATCGACTGGCGCACTAAATCTATGGACACATGATCGAGCGATTCATGTCGGTAAAGACGGACTTATACGCGGCATCGGGGCAAAAACTGCGCAATCTATAAAAAAGCTAAACGTCGATGTTCTGGGCATCACCCACCCCGCACGTCCGGAGCAACGCCATGGTCTGGCGTAGCGTCATCGTCAGCAAGCCCGCCAAACTCAAGCGCGAGCACTTCGCGCTGGTGGTGGAGCAAGAGCAATCGGCCCGCGTTCCGTTTGAAGACATCGCTGTGATCGTGCTCAACCACCGCGAAATCACACTCACGCATCCTGTGCTCTCGGCCTGCGCGGAATATGGCATTGGCATGTACAGCACGGGCGACAATCACCAGCCCAACGGCGTGTTCTTACCTTTTTTGCCGCACAGCCGCGCTGCCCGCATGCAGCGCCTGCAGCTGAGCATTGACAAGCCCACCGCCAAGCGCGCCTGGACCACCATCGTGCAAAACAAGATCGACAACCAGGCCCGGTGCATGCAACTGCTGGCTATCACCGGAGCAGACCGCTTGGCCTCTTATGCGCGCAGGGTGCGCTCTGGCGACACTGGCAACATGGAGGCGCAGGCCAGCGCCTACTACTTTCCACAGCTGTTTGGGCGCAGCTTTCATCGCAATCAGGAAGGCTGGGTCAATGCCGCCTTGGACTATGGCTATGCCGTCATGCGTGGTGCCTGCGCCCGTGCGCTGGTGGCGCATGGCTTGCTGCCCAGCGTGGGGCTGTTTCACAGCAGCGAGCAAAACGCCTTCAATCTGGCCGACGACCTGATCGAACCCTATCGCGCCATCGTCGACCTGCATGTGGCGCAAACCTGCCCCGCAGAGACAGACGGCGAACTGCGCCCCACCGACAAAGTGGCCCTGGTGGGCCTGCTGAACGTGGACGTCGTCATGCCGCGCGGCCAGATGAGCGTGCTGTCATCCATAGAGCAGGCGGCAGAGTCGCTGGCCAGGCTACTGGACGGCGGTGGCGAACAGGTGCTGGAGCTTCCCAGGTTGATGGGCCTGGACCAGCACCGCTTTGAGATGTAGCTGCAGCAGCACCCCACCCTCACTACCATGGGCCAGGCCACGAGACGATTCATGCGAATGATGGTGTTCTTCGACTTACCGGTGGTCACCAAAGCCGAACGCCGGGCCTACACCGTGTTCCGCCGCTTTTTGCTGAACGACGGCTACGACATGATCCAGTACTCGGTGTACGGCCGCATCCTCAACGGCAGCGACGCCGAAGAAAAACACATGAAGCGCCTGCTGGCGAACCTCCCCCCCGAAGGCTCTGTGCGGGTCTTGACAGTGACCGAAAAACAGTTTGCAAGCATGAAGATGCTCGTGGGACTGCCTTTGTTTCAGGAAAAAAAGATCAATGCAACCCAGATTGCGCTGTTTTGAATGGCAGTTTTCCGAAACGAAAACCCGCTCCAAGCAAAGCTTGGTGCGGGTTTCGAGAGGGCCAAGTGTAGCTATCCGGGGTGAGAGAGGGAGCTACAACTGCCGGGCGCCACGCCCAGACGCCGGGCGGAGTGTAGCTATCCGGGGTGAGAGAGGGAGCTACAACGCGGCACAGAGGGGATGTGCTCGGGCGAGAAGTGTAGCTATCCGGGGTGAGAGAGGGAGCTACAACTCGGCAATCAGGCTTTCCCGAATGCCGCACAGTGTAGCTATCCGGGGTGAGAGAGGGAGCTACAACAATGCATTGCTCTTGGGGTCCGCAAGCAGTAGTGTAGCTATCCGGGGTGATAGAGGGAGCTACAACCTAGCGTGTTGTCGTAAGTCGTCATTGCCTAGTGTAGCTATCCGGGGTGAGAGAGGGAGCTACAACGCTGCTCCCAAACGACCATTCTTCGGCTTCAGTGTAGCTATCCGGGGTGAGAGAGGGAGCTACAACGGTGTCCGACAAGGATGTTCAGCAGGCCCGAGTGTAGCTATCCGGGGTGAGAGAGGGAGCTACAACGGCTACGAGCAGCAGGCCCGCGACTTCGTTAGTGTAGCTATCCGGGGTGAGAGAGGGAGCTACAACATGCCTCGCAAGGAGTGGTTTTCATGGGGTAGTGTAGCTATCCGGGGTGAG
>JANJSZ010000265.1 GCA_024711405.1 Acidovorax sp. | reverse complement strand
CGGTGATCGGCATCAAGGTGCGCAGCCCTGACAGGCGGCGGATGTCCCGGCTTCCGCTCTCATGGTCCACAATGCCCGCAGCCATGAACAGAGATGCCTTGAAGGTGGCGTGGTTCATGATGTGAAACACCGCTGCCACGGCCGCCAGCGGGCTGTTGAGCCCGAGCAGCAGGGTGATGAGCCCCAGGTGCGAGATCGTGGAGTAGGCCAGCAGCCCCTTGAGGTCGTTCTGGAACATGGCTGCATAGCCACCGATCAGCAAGGTGCACAGACCCGCGCCACCCACCAGCCAGAACCAGGGCTCGGTGCCGCCCATCACGGGCCACATGCGGGCCAGCAGAAAAACGCCGGCCTTGACCATGGTGGCCGAGTGCAGATAGGCCGACACGGGCGTGGGCGCGGCCATGGCGTTGGGTAGCCAGAAGTGGAACGGAAACTGCGCGCTTTTGGTGAAGGCCCCCAGCAGCACCAGCACGAGGGCCGTGAGGTACAGCGGGTGGTTGCGCACCTGCTCGCCGGCGGCGAGCACATGGTCGAGGTCGTAGCTGCCCACGATGTGGCCGATGACCAGCATGCCACCGAGCATGCACAGGCCGCCCGTGCCGGTCACGGTGAGCGCCATGCGCGCCCCGCGCCGCGCATCGCGCCGGTGGTGCCAGTAGCCGATCAGCAGGAACGAAAACAGGCTGGTCAGCTCCCAGAAGAACGCCAGCTGGACGATGTTGCCCGCCAGCACCACGCCGGTCATCGCCCCCATGAAGGCCAGAAAAAACGAGAAGAAGCGCGGCACCGGATCGGCGGGCGACATGTAGTAGCGCGCATACAGCACCACCAGCGTGCCGATACCCAGCACCAGCATGCAGAACATCCAGGCAAAGCCATCCATGCGAATGACCAGGTTCAGGCCCAGCGCGGGCAGCCATTCGATCTCCTGGCGCAGCACGCCGCCGTCTGCGATCAGGGGAAAGTAGAACGCGGCCTGCACCGTGCAGAACAGTGCAATCAGCCCCGCGACGGTGGACTCGGTATTGCGGGCATTCGCGGGCAATACCGCCGCAAGGAAGCTGCCGATGAAGGGAAGAAGAACGAGGGTGACCAGGGGCATGCGCCAACGATTTTACGGGGCGGTTCGCTGCCGTCCTGGCAAAGACCATTCGGACCCGGGCATAGCGCTTCCTGTGCCCTCTGCTGTACCCGTTCCAAAAGAAAACCCGCTGCTGCGGGGTTTTACTTGTGTGGTGTGCTTATTTTTTGGGAGCACTGGCAGCACCTGCTGCTGCAGGGGCTGGGGGGGATGCCTTGAAAGTCCGGCCGTTCACCCGCAGGCCTTCGGTGGAGAACTTGCCGGCAGTGACCTCGCCCACTCCGCGCACACGCTGGATGAAATCGTTCCAGTCCTTGAAAGCACCGTGTTTGCGTTCTTCGATGATCTTTCCGGAGAGGCCGGGGCCGATGCCCTTGATGCCGTCCAGTTCAGCGGCTGTGGCTTGGTTCACATCGACCGCTGCAAATGACGCAGCGGCGTACAGCATGGCAATGATCACCATTAGTTTCTTCAGCATGGATGACTCCTCTGTGGCATGAGGCGGCGCGATGAAGCCGCCCCGCCATCATAGCGGGGCACACCGGCGCGGCTGGCTCAGAGTTCTTCCACCCGGCGTGCGGGGTAGCTGTCCCAGGTCTGGCAGCCGGGGCATTGCCAGAAATGCTGGCGGGCCTCGAAACCGCAGGCAGCGCAGCGGTAGCGGGTGAGGGGCTTGACGGCATGGTCGAGCGCCCGCTGCACCTGCGGATGGAATGCTTCGTGCTCCAGCTTTTCTCCTGCCAGCCACTTCGCGGCCGCCACCAGCGATTGCTCTTTGTCCAGATGCCGCACATACCACTGCCGTGCCGTGTCCGCAGCGGTGGCATCCAGGGCCTGCAAGGCCACGAGGCCTTCCAGAACATCCAGCGATGGCGCCTGGGTGTAATGCGCTTGCAGCAAGGCCTGCATTTCAGGCACCTTGCCTGCAGCGATGGCTGTCTCCACCATCAGGGGCGTGGCCAGAGGCACCGCGGCGGGGGAATGCCGGCCCAGCGCCTGCAATGTGCCCAGGGCCGCACCACTGTCCCCCATGCGTTGTTGCAGCCGGGCGAGGTCGATGCGGGCGCGTGCGGCTTCTGGCGCAGTGTCCACGGCCTGGTTCAGCAAGGCCAAGGCACCGGCGCTGTCATCGCGTGCAATGCAGGTTTGTGCCTGCTCGCACAGGTAATGCGCCTGGCGGGTGCTGAAGTCGCCCTGGCGGGCGTCGTGCATCTTGTGGGCAATGCCTGCGGCGTGGGGCCAGTCGCGTGAACGTTCGTAGATGGCCAGCAAGGCCAGGCGGGCCTGGCCCTCGAACGGTGTGCCCTCCAGCTGGTTCAGGGCCGCTTCGGCACGGTCGAGCAGGCCGGCCTTCAGGAAATCGAGCGCCAGGGCATGCTGGGCGCGCTCCCGGTCGGAGCGCGAGAGGTCACCGCGCGACAGCAGGTGCTCGTGCACCCGCACCGCACGGTCGTATTCACCCCGACGGCGAAACAGGTTGCCCAGGGCAAAATGCAGTTCGGAGGTGTCGGGGTCGTTCTGTACCGCCTCGATGAAGGCGTCAATGGCCTGGTCCTGCTGCTCGTTGAGCAGAAAGTTCAGCCCCTTGAAGTAGGCCTTGGGGGCGCGCCGGTTTTCCGCGCGCAGCTGGCGCAGGTCAAAGCGTGAAGCCAGCCAGCCGAGCACGAACGCCAGGGGCAAGCCCAGCAGGATCCAGCTGATATCAAATTCCATGGGGGGGCAGTATTTCGGCGGACGATGACGGGGTGGGCGTGGCAGCTGCTGGTGCCGGCGAGGCTGGAGCCGGCACATGGGCGCGGCGCGCGGCCCGGCGGTGCTTCCACCAGCGGGGCACCATGCCCAGGACGCCCACCACCAGTCCCGCTGCAAACGCGGTC
>JANJSZ010000255.1 GCA_024711405.1 Acidovorax sp. | reverse complement strand
CTCGGCAAGCGGCTGGACGCCCGTGACCATGCGGCCAGCGCCCAGGTGGCATTCCGCTTCAACTCCTTCATCGGCCTGGCGCTGGCCGAGCGGCTGGCCGGCGCGCAAGGCCTGCTGATGATTGCCGTGCTGATCGGTGTCTGCGTGCCCCTGTTCAACGTGGCCGCCGTGTGGCCCATGGCACGCCACGGCCAGCACGGCTTTGCGCGCGAGCTGCTGCGCAACCCGCTCATCATTGCCACCGCATCGGGGCTGGTGGCCAACCTGCTGGGCTTTCGCATCCCCATATGGCTGGAACCCACCGTGAGCCGCATCAGCGCCGCCTCGCTGGCGTTGGGGCTGATGGCGGCGGGCGCGGGCATGCAGTTCGGCCTGCTCACGCGCAGCAAGATGCTGAGCACCGCCGTGCTGTCCATCCGCCACCTGGCGCAGCCGCTCATTGCCTTCGGCATGGCGCGCCTGTTCGACCTTAACCCGGTGCAGACCACCGTGCTGCTGGCTTTTTCGGCCCTGCCCACCGCATCCACCTGCTACGTGCTGGCGGCGCGCATGGGCTACAACGGGCCCTATGTGGCCGGGCTGGTGACGCTTTCAACCCTGCTGGGCATGGTCAGCCTGCCCTTTGCGCTGGGGTTTTTGCGATGAATGCCCAGGCATGCACCCCCGACGCACGCGGCCCCAGCCCCCGCACGCCGGCACGCTGTTAACCACTTTATGAATGGCCCCGGAATGGCCCCCCCGTTTTGATAGCCGCCAGCGCTTACCCTGAAAGCGCTAGCGACACGTATCATTCAAGATCCAGCGCCCAGGCCACATGCTCGCGCACCAGCGCGCTGGCGTCCTCGGCCCGCGACTGCAGCGCCGCACGCAGGGCCTCATCGCCCGTGGCGTGCAGAGCGTTGCCCAGCGCCACGGCCAGGTTGCGCAGCCAGCGCTCATGGCCGATGCGGCGGATGGGGCCGCCCTCGGTCATGCGCAAAAAGGTGGCTTCGTCCCAGGCAAACAGGTGCACCAGCTGCTGGCCGGCCAGCCCCTTGCGCTCGTCAAAATCCGGCAGGCGGCTGACCTGCGCGAACTTGTTCCAGGGGCAGATCAGCTGGCAGTCGTCGCAACCATAGATGCGGTTGCCCATCAGCGGGCGCAGCTCCACAGGTATCGGCCCCGCGTGCTCGATGGTGAGGTAGGAGATGCAGCGCCGCGCATCCAGCCGGTGCGGCGCAATGATGGCCTGCGTGGGGCACACATCCATGCAGGCGCTGCAGCTGCCGCAGTGCGCGCTGACGGGCTCGCTCGGCGGCAGGGCCATGTCCACATAGATCTCGCCCAGGAAAAACATCGAACCCGCCTCGCGGTTGAGCACCAGCGTGTGCTTGCCGCGCCAGCCCTGGCCGCTGCGCGAGGCCAGTTCGGCCTCCAGCACCGGCGCCGAATCGGTGAACACGCGGTGGCCAAAAGGGCCTATGGCCTCGGCAATGCGGTCGCTGAGCTTTTGCAGGCGCGCGCGCAGCACCTTGTGGTAGTCGCGCCCCCGGGCATACACCGACACAATGCCCTCCTCGGGGCGCGAAAGGCGCGCCAGCTCGACGGCCTGCCAGCCCTCGGACGTCTGCACTGGCGTGTCGCGCGGCAGGTAATCCATGCGCGCGGTGATCACGCTCACGGTGCCCGGCACCAGCTCGGCCGGGCGGGCGCGCTTGAGGCCGTGCGCGGCCATGTAATGCATGTCGCCATGGAACCCTTGCGCCAGCCATTGCATCAACCCGGGCTCGGACGCAGACAAATCCACCCCCGCCACGCCAATTTGGGAAAATCCCAGTTCGCGGGCCCAATCCCGCAATTGAGGAACGAGTTGACTGTTGCACCACATATCGGCCGGATTGTAGAAACTGCCACCGCCGAGGCCCCCGCCAATACCCCGCGCGTGCTGACCTGGCATGGCGAGGACGACACGGCGGTGTTTGCCCGTGCCCTGGCCGCGCAGCCCCTGCTGGCCAATGCCTTCATCACGCTGCATGGCGACCTGGGCGCCGGCAAGACCACCCTCGTGCGCCACCTGCTGCGCGCCCTGGGCGTGCAGGGGCGCATCAAAAGCCCCACCTACGCCGTGGTTGAACCGCACGAAGCCCCGGGCCTGGCGATCTGGCACTTTGACTTCTACCGCTTTGACGACCCGCGCGAATGGGAAGATGCAGGTTTCCGAGATATTTTTGCCAGCCCGGGCCTCAAGCTGGCAGAATGGCCAGAAAAGGCTGCGGCGCTTACCCCGCTTGCGGACCTTGCTATACACATTGAAGCAATTGACGACACCGAGAGGAAAGTCACGCTGCATGCCCCCACACCCCTGGGCCGCAGCCTGCTGCAAGGAATGACCGCATGACCCCTGCCCCCGACCAGCCACGGCCTGCAACGCCTTCCGTCCCATCGCGCCGCACCCTGCTGCAGGCCGGCAGCCTGGTGCTGCTGCTGGGCGCGCAGCAGATAGCGCGGGGCGCCACGATCGTGGCGGTGCGCGTATGGCCCGCACCCGAGTATTCGCGCGTCACCATCGAATCCGACGGACAACTGACCACCAAGCAAGTGTTCGTCACCACCCCGCCCCGTCTGGCAGTGGACATCGATGGCATCGACCTCAGCCCCGAACTGCGCGAACTGGTGGCCAAGGTCAAGGCCGACGACCCCAACATTGCCGGCATCCGCGTGGGCCAGAACACGCCAGGGGTGGTGCGCCTGGTGATCGATCTCAAGCAAGCCGCCATGCCCCAGGTCTTCACGCTGACGCCCGTGGCCGCCTACGGCCACCGGCTGGTGCTGGACCTGTACCCCGCACAGCCCGTGGACCCGCTGGAAGCCCTGATTGCCGAGCGCCTGCGGGATGCACCTGCGGCCCCGGCTGTGGCCACAGCGCCCGCCGGCACCCGGGCCGGCGCGGCGCAGCATACCGTGGCCACAGCCTCGCCCTCCGCCGAAAAAGACCCCCTGGGCGAGCTGATGACCCAGCGCGCCACGCGCGCGCTGCCACCCGAAGCGCCACCGACCCCGGCCGTAGCCGCAGCCCCAGCGCAGCCCACCACGCCGCCGTCCCGCCATACCGCCAGCCCAGGGGCCAGCACCACGCAGACCGACCGCATCATCATCGTGGCGCTGGACCCCGGCCATGGCGGCGAAGACCCGGGCGCCATCGGCCCGGCCGGCACCCGCGAGAAAGACGTGGTGCTGCGCGTGGCCCACCTGCTGCGCGACCGCATCAACGCCACCACCGTGGGCGGCAACCCCATGCGCGCCTACCTCACGCGCGATGGCGACTACTTCGTGCCGCTGGGCACCCGCGTCGAGAAGGCACGGCGCGTGCAGGCCGACCTGTTTGTCAGCATCCACGCCGACGCCTTCACCACGCCCGCAGCGCGCGGTGCCAGCGTGTTTGCACTGAGCCAGGGCGGCGCCTCCAGCACCGCCGCGCGCTGGCTGGCGAACAAGGAAAACCAGGCCGACCTGGTCGGTGGCCTGAACGTGCAGTCGAAAGACCGGCATGTGCAGCGCGCCCTGCTGGACATGAGCACCACGGCGCAGATCAACGACAGCCTCAAGCTGGGCACCGTGCTGCTGGGCGAAATCGGCAACGTGGGCAAGCTGCACAAGCCGCGCGTGGAACAGGCCGGCTTTGCCGTGCTCAAGGCTCCCGACATTCCGAGCGTGCTGGTCGAAACCGCCTTCATCAGCAACCCCGAGGAAGAAGCGCGCCTGCGCAGCAGCGCCTACCAGGTGCAGCTGGCGGACGCGCTGATGCGCGGCATCACGCGCTATTTCGCCAAGAACCCGCCGCTGGCGCGCAGCCGGTCGGTTTAGGGCAACGATGAACAAGTCCCTCACGTGCCGCGCATCCCTGTTTTGGGCGCGCGCCATCGCGGGGACTTGTTCAGCGTCGCCTGGGGGCGGGTCCATTCATCCGGCTGCACAGGAGACACCCCATGGCACTTCCCCACACCCCTTCCGGCCAGGTCGTCAGTGTCCTTCCGCTCGGCGACCGCCTGGCACAGGCCACCTCCAGCGCCATCCTCAAGGCCGGCCAGCTGGAAGTCATGCGCGTGGTGCTGCGTTCCGGCAAGAGCATGCGCGAGCACCACACCCCCGGTGAAGCGACCGTGCAGTGCCTCGAAGGCACGGTGGAGTTCAAGGCCGGCGGCGACACGCACATGCTGCGCGCGGGCGATCTGGTGCACCTGCAGCCACGGGCGCTGCATGCCCTGACGGCCGTCGAAGATGCCTCGCTGCTGGTCACCCTCTGCCTGGCACCGGGCTGAGCACCGGCACGCGCCCGGCACCCCGGGTCTGCCCTCCAGCCCACAGTGGCGCCCCTGTCCTACACCGTCCGGTCGGTGCTGCTTACAGCGCTGCATCCACTGGCGCGCGATAGTGGGGCCGTGGCCCTGCGGTGGCCCTGATGGCCTTGCCGCCACGGTCTTTCCACAGCACTTTCAAAGGATTCTCGCCATGAATATCCGTCTCGCTCTTGCCACCTCTGTCTGCGCTGCCACCCTGGCCCTGGGTGGATGCGCCGCCAACCCCACCAATGCCCAGATCGGTACCGGCGTAGGCGCCGTGGTCGGGGGCGTTGCCGGCAACGCCGTGCTGGGCGGCACACTGGGCACCGTGGGCGGTGCCGCCGCTGGCGCACTGATTGGCAACGAACTCGGCAAGGACCGCGATCAGTCCAAGCCCCGCCGCTGATTCAGTGCCACAAAAAACAAGGGCCTGGCGCCCTCAGACCGCGTTGGCCTTGCGGCCCGCACGCCAGGCACCAAAGATGGCCATCAAGCCAGGAATGAAGATCATGGCCCAGATGATCTTGTCCAGGTTGTCCTTCACCCAGGCGAAGTTGCCAAAGAAATAGCCAGCAGAGCAGATCCCCAACACCCAGAGCAGGGCGCCACCGACATTGAAGGCGGTGAACTTGGCCCGCCCCATCTGTGCCACGCCGGCCACGAACGGTGCGAACGTACGAATGAACGGCATGAAGCGTGCAATCACGATGGTGATGCCGCCATAGCGTTCGTAAAAATCATGGGCCTGGTTGAACGCCCGCCGGTTGAACCAGCGCGAGTCCTCCCACTGGAACACCTTGGGGCCAAAGTAGCGGCCAATCGAATAGTTGCACTGGTCGCCCAGGATGGCCGCGGCGATCAGCACGGCGCAGGCGAGCGGAAAACTCATCATCCCTGCACCGCACAGCGCGCCCACGATGAACAGCAGCGAGTCGCCCGGCAGAAACGGCATGACCACCACGCCGGTTTCCACAAACACGATCAGGAACAGCAGGGCATACACCCAGGCCCCATAGCTGGCGACAAAGGCTTCGAGGTATTTGTCGACATGCAGGATGAAGTCGATCAGAAAAGTCACTAATTCCATGGAGGTTCCGGCAACACAAAGGCAGCGCGCATTATCCCCATCGGCCCGTGCCGCCCCGCCCGATGTCCCTGCGCGGCCCCACCCTAAAATCGCCCGGTGAACGACACCACCCTCTCCCCACCGCCCCGCCGCCCCATCCGCGACCTGCCCGACGAACTCATCAGCCAGATCGCTGCTGGCGAGGTGGTGGAGCGCCCGGCCTCCGTGGTGCGCGAACTGGTGGACAACGCGCTCGACTCGGGTGCCACGCAGATCACCGTGCGCCTGCTGGCTGGCGGCGTGCGGCTGATCGCCGTGGAAGACGACGGTTGCGGCATTCCGCAGGAAGAGCTGCCCATTGCCCTGCGCCGCCACGCCACCAGCAAGATCACCAGCCTGAGCGACCTCGAAACCGTGGCCACCATGGGCTTTCGGGGCGAGGCGCTGGCCGCCATCGGCTCGGTGTCCGAAATGGCGCTGCTGTCGCGCCCCGCATACCAGCCGGGCGCCTTCATGCTCGATGCCCGCAGCGGCGAGCTGCGCCCGACGGCGCGCGGCACTGGCACCACGGTCGAGGTGAAAGAGCTTTTTTTCTCCACCCCCGCGCGCCGCAAGTTCTTGAAGACCGACGCCACCGAGCTGGCCCACTGCATCGAATCGGTGCGCCGCCACGCGCTGGCGCGGCCCGATGTGGGCTTTGCCATCTGGCA
>JANJSZ010000199.1 GCA_024711405.1 Acidovorax sp. | reverse complement strand
CAGCCAAGCAAGGGCCGCCCCGCAGCGAGGGCTGCGTCCCCCTTCCCGGCGCAGCCGAGAGAAGGGGGAAGGCGCGAAGCGCCTCAGGGGGTTGTCCCTGTTTACACCGGGTCCCAGCTGAACACGTCGGCCGAGCGGTCCATCGGCACGAACGAGGCCTTGAGCGCCGGCATGCCATGCTCGGCAATGAACTCGGGCGTCCAGCCTTCGCTGCGGTGCACCGAGCGCAGGGGGCGCGGCTGGCTCATCAGGAAGATCTCGTTGTTGCGCACGGCAAACACCTGGGCGTTCACGTCCTTGGCCTGGTCGGACAGCAGGTACACGGCCAGCGGCGCGATCTTGTTGGGCGTCATCTGCTGGATCTTGGCCACGCGCGCCTGCTGCTCGGGTGTGTCGGTGGGGATGGAGCCGATCATGCGGCTCCAGGCAAACGGCGCGATGCAGTTGGAGCGCACGTTGAATTTCTGCATGTCGAGCGCGATGGACTTGGACAGCGCCGTCAGCCCCAGCTTGGCGGCGCTGTAGTTGGCCTGGCCCAGGTTGCCGATCAGGCCCGAGGTGGAGGTCATGTGCACGAAGGCGCCGCTTTCCTGCTCCTTGAAGTGGTTGGCGGCCGCGCGTGCCATGTAGTAGCTGCCATACAGGTGCACCTTGATCACGGCGTCCCATTCGTCCAGGCTCATCTTGTGGAAGAAGCGGTCGCGCAGGATGCCCGCATTGTTGACCACGCCGTCGATGCGGCCGAAGTGGTCCAACGCACATTGCACGATGCGGCCGGCAGCTGCCGCCTCGGCCACGCTGTCCATGTTGGCCACGGCCTGGCCGCCAGCGGCCTTGATTTCGTCCACTACTTTCTGCGCCGGGCCGGCATCCGTGCCCTCGCCGGTGGTGGAAGTGCCGATGTCGTTGACCACCACCTTGGCGCCAGCCGCCGCCAGGGCCAGCGCCATGTCGCGCCCGATGCCGCCGCCAGCGCCCGTTACCACCACCACCTTGTCCTGCACCATCTTCTGCGCCATGTTCGTTGTCCTTCGGTTTGTGTTGTCGATCAGCGCTGGAGCATGAACCCAAAGCCGCGGCAGCGCCATTTGGCAATTGCTAGGCGGGGCTTTGGCTGCATGAAAGCAGTGGGCGAAGGCGCGGGGCTTCATGGGCGCAGAAGACACGCTTTCACAAACGTGGATTGCGCCGGTGCCTGCCAGACCGCACGATGGCGACCATGACAGAAACCACCATCAACGCCACCCTGCTCGCGCACCTGCAGACCTGGCAGGGCAAGAGCGACACCTTGAGCGATACCCTCACGGCTATGCCCGTGGCGGCGCTGTCGGCCACGCTGGATCGCGACGACCCAGCGCCGACTGCCGCCACTACCCTGCCGCCGCTGTGGCACTGGTTGTACTTTCTGCCGCATGCGCGCCAGAGCGAAATCGGTCCCGACGGGCACCCCCAGCGCGGCGGCTTTCTGCCACCCGTGCCGCTGCCGCGCCGCATGTGGGCCGGCGGGCGGCTGCGCTGGGAGCAGGCCAACCCGTTGCGCGTGGGCCAGGAGGTGCAGCGCCACTCGACCATCCAGTCCGTCAAGCACAAGGCCGGCCGCTCGGGCGAGTTGCTGTTCGTGCTGGTCGAACACCAGTACCGCAATGCCCAGGGCCTGGCGCTGACCGAGGAGCACGACATCGTCTACCGCTCGGCCGCTCAGCCCGGCGACCCGGCGCCACAGCCGCAGCAGCCTCCGCTGAATGGCCAGGCGGTCTGGTCGCGCACCGTCACGCCCGATGACGTGCTGCTGTTCCGCTACTCGGCGCTCACCTTCAACGGCCACCGCATCCACTACGACCGCAAGTACGTGACCGAGGTGGAGGGCTACCCCGGCCTGATCGTGCACGGCCCCTTGATTGCCACGCTGCTGCTGGACCTGCTGCGCCGCAGCCTGCCCGGCGCGCAGGTGGCCACGTTCGACTTTCGCGCCGTGCGACCCACCTTCGACCTGCACCCGTTCAGCGTGCACGGCAAGGCATCAAACGATGGCAAGACTGTGGAGCTGTGGGCCCAGGACCACGAGGGCTGGCTGACCATGCAAGGCACAGCCACGTTGTTTTGAACCGCTGAACCAGCCGATTCCTTCTTTTTTATAGATACCCCACCGCCATGATCCACCAGCCCGACCAGTACCAAGAAATCCGCGACGCCGTGCGCGCCCTCTGTGCCCAGTTCCCCGACGAATACTTTCGCAAGGTCGATGAGGTCCGCGGCTACCCCGAGGAGTTTGTCGATGCCCTGACCAAGGCCGGCTGGATGGCCGCGCTGATCCCGCAGGAATACGGCGGCTCGGGCCTGACCATGGCCGAGGCCTCGGTGATCATGGAAGAGATCAACCGCAGCGGCGGCAACTCTGGCGCCTGCCACGGCCAGATGTACGTGATGAACGCCATCGTGCGCAGCGGCTCGCAGGCGCAAAAAGAAAAGTACCTGCCCCAGATTGCCTCGGGCGCGCTGCGCATCCAGTCCATGGGCGTGACCGAGCCCACCACCGGCATGCTGGAGGCCATCTTCATCGAGGAAGGCTACGAGGGCGGCGCCATCCAGGGCCGCCCGGTGCCGGGCGC
>JANJSZ010000198.1 GCA_024711405.1 Acidovorax sp. | reverse complement strand
AATCCTGGGCGTGATCGGCCCCAATGGAGCGGGCAAGACCACGGTGTTCAACCAGCTCTCAGGCTTCATCAAGCCCGACCAGGGTAGCGTGAGCGTGCTTACCGAAAACGGCTGGGTCTCCCCGCGCTCACCCGAGGTCTTTGCCCACGCGGGTGTCGGTCGCACCTTCCAGATTGTCCAGCCGTTCACGGGCCTGTCGGTCATGGAAAACATCATGCTGGGTGCCTTCATGCACACCCGCAATCGGGCTGCAGCTGAAGCGATTGCAAGGGAAGTCGCGCAGCTGACCGATCTCACGTCACTGCTGGACACCGAAGCGCGCAGTCTCACCGTGGGTGGCATGAAACGCCTGGAAGTGGCGCGTGCCCTGGCCACCCGACCGCGTATCCTGTTGCTGGACGAGGTGCTGGCCGGTTTGAACCCGTCTGACGTGACCCGCGCCATCGAGATGATCCGGCGCATCCGGGATGCGGGCGTGTCGGTACTGATGATCGAACACCTAATGCAAGCCACCATGGCGCTGTCCGACCGCATAGTGGTCATCAACCTCGGCCAGGTCCTTCGCGAAGGCAAACCGGCCGATGTGGTCAACGACCCGGCTGTCATCGAAGCCTATCTGGGAAAAGGGTACACCCATGCTCAAACTGCGTGATGTGAAGGCCGGCTACGGCAAAAGTGAAGTTTTGCAAGGTGTGTCGCTGGACGTGAAAGTGGGCGAGGTGGTAACGCTGGTCGGGGCCAACGGCGCCGGCAAGACAACCACCCTCAAGACGCTGTGCGGCATCGTGAAAGCGCGAAGCGGCAGCATTGAGTTCGACGGCATAGAAATCACTTCGCATGCGCCGCACGACATAGTCGAACTGGGGATCACGATGATCCCCGAAGGCAGGCAACTGTTCCCGTTCCTGACGGTGGAAGACAACCTGCTGATGGGGGCATACAAACCGTCGGCCCGCAAGTTCCACCAGGAGCGCATGGAGCGCGTGCTTGCGCTCTTTCCCCGTGCCAAAGAACGCCTGAATCAGTTGGCTGGCTCGCTGTCGGGCGGCGAACAGCAGATGGTAGCCATCGCTCGAGGAATGATGGCAGACCCTCGATTGCTCATCTTCGATGAGCCGTCCCTGGGGCTTTCTCCGCTGCTGGTGGAGCAGATGTTCAACGTGATTCGAACCGTGGCCGAACAGGGCACCACCGTTTTGCTGGTGGAGCAGAACGTGTTCCACACACTGCAGATCGCCGATCGGGGATACGTCCTAGAAAACGGCTCCGTCACTCTCAGCGGGACCGGCAAAGAATTGCTGGAGAACCCGCACGTGCGGCGAGCCTATCTGGGTCACTGAACACCAACAGGCAAAAGGAATATCTCATGGACGATGCAAAAACACACAAGGACAGGGTGGTCTTGGTGACTGGTGGCGGTGGCGGGCTGGGCAGCGCCATTACGGAACAGTACGTTCTGCAGGGCGCTGCAGTCGGCATCGTGGATCGCTCGCCAGAGAGCGCAAACGCCCTCATCTCCCGCCTAGCCGGGGTGGGACACAAGGTTCACTTCGTCGCGGCGGATGTTGGACGGTTTGACGACTGCGAACGCGCATGTCGCAGCATCGAGGCCGCGCTGGGGCCCATCGATACCGTCATCAACAACGCCGGGATATCACCCAAGCACCAGGGCCTGCCCGCTCCCATCTGGCAAATGGACCCGGCGGAATGGCAACAGGTGGTGGACGTCAATCTGAACAGCGTTTTCCACTTCACACGCCTGCTGGCGCCGGGCATGGTGGAGCGGCGCTTCGGCCGCATCGTAAGCATGTCCTCGGTGGCCGGCAAGGCCTACCTGGACATCGTCGCCGCGCACTACAGCACCACCAAGGCGGCGCTGATCGGCATGACCCGGCATCTTGCGGGAGAGCTGGGGCCTCACGGCATCACCGTCAATGCGCTGGCGCCCGGCCGCATCGACACCCCTATGGTCGCAGGTGCTCCGGTAGAGGCCAACGAAGCGGTCATCGCCGTGACACCTTTGCGGCGCCTCGGAAAGCCCGTGGAGGTGGCCGATGCCTGTCTGTTCCTGACCTCCGAACGTTCCGGCTTCATCACCGGACAGGTCATCGATGTCGCCGGTGGCTGGCTGATGACCTGAAGCCACTTCTTTACACGAACAGAACACACACCATGAGTACCAATTTGCACAAAAATTTCATTGCTGGCGCTTGGGTTGAAGGGGTCACCACCGGTTTGAACCTCAACCCATCCGACACCAACGACGTGATCGGGGAATACGCACGGGCCGATGCGGCGCAGGCCGAGCAAGCCATCAGCGCGGCGTTTGAAGCGCAGAAGCGGTGGGCGCAATGCACCGCAGAGCATCGGTCCGACGCGCTGGATCGCATCGGTACGGAGATCCTGTCTCGCCGCGATGAGTTGGGAGCGTTGCTGTCACGCGAAGAAGGCAAGACTCTGCCCGAGGGTGTGGCTGAGGTGGTCCGGGCCGGACGCGTGTTCAAGTTCTTCGCGGGTGAAGCGCTGCGCCTGGGCGGGGAGAAGCTGCCGTCCATTCGCGCGGGTGTGGACGTTGAGGTCACCCGCGAACCCGAAGGTGTAGTGGGCATCATCACGCCCTGGAACTTCCCCATTGCCATCCCGGCCTGGAAGATTGCTCCCGCGCTGGCGTTCGGAAACGCGGTGGTGTTCAAGCCGGCCGATTTGGTCCCGGGAAGTGCCTGGGCGCTTTCTGAAATCATCGCCCGTGTCGGGCAACTGCCTGAAGGCACCTTCAACCTAGTGATGGGTCCGGGCTCCAAGGTTGGGCAGACGCTGGCGACATCGCGCCATGTGCGGGCCATCACCTTCACCGGCTCTGTGCAAACGGGGCGCGCCGTTGGTATGACCTGCATGGAGCGTGGTGCCAAGGTTCAGCTCGAAATGGGCGGAAAGAACCCGCTGGTCATTCTGAACGACGCCGACCTGGAACAGGCTGTCTCCGTGGCCATCAACGGGTGCTTTTTCTCGACCGGGCAGCGTTGCACCGGCTCCAGCCGGCTGATCGTCGAAGACGGCATCCACGATGCGTTTGTCAGAGCGATGGTCCAACGCATGGCTTCGCTCAAGGTCGATCACGCACTCAAAGCCGGGACCGACATCGGCCCCGTTGTTTCCCAGGATCAGCTGGACCAAGACCGACACTACATCGCGTTGGGTATCCAGGAAGGAGGACACCTGGTCGCCGGCGGCGAACTGCTCAAGCGTGATACCCCCGGCTACTACCTGTCGCCCGCACTGATCACCGAGACCGAGAACGCCATGGGCATCAACTGCGAGGAGGTCTTTGGTCCGGTGGCCTCAGTGATTCGTGTCAAGGACTACGAAGAGGCGGTTGAAACGGCCAACGACACCGACTTCGGCCTGTCCTCGGGCATCTGCACCACCTCGCTCAAACACGCGACAGATTTCAAGCGCCGGTCGACGGCGGGCATGGTGATGGTCAACGTGCCCACCGCCGGGGTCGACTACCACGCGCCGTTCGGCGGCCGCAAAGGGTCGAGCCATGGCTCGCGCGAACAGGGCACCTATGCGCGTGAGTTCTACACATCCGTCAAAACCGCTTACACCCTGGCCTGAGTCATGCAAGTCATCACGGGAAACACCCAAGTCTTCGGGATCCTGGCGGACCCGATCCACCACGTCAAAACGCCCCAGCGGATCAACGCCCACCTGGTGGGCGAGGGATTCGACGGGGTGATGGTCCCCATCCACGTCCGCGCAGAGGGCCTGCAGGCCGCCGTGCAAGGTCTGCGCGCCATGAACAACCTGGCCGGATTCGTGGTCACGGTGCCTCACAAGACCGCCATGGTCGCCCTGTGTGACGAAGTCTCTGCCGATGCCCGGCTCATCGGCGCTGTCAACGTGGTCCACCGCACAGCCGACGGTCGCTTGATCGGAACCATGCTGGACGGCGAGGGATTTGTCGCGGGTCTGCGTCAGGAAGGCATTGAACCCAGAGGCCGCAGCGCCTACCTGGCCGGGGCCGGCGGCGCTGCCAGCGCCATTGCCTTTGCCCTGGCACGGGCCGGGGTGAGTCACCTGACGGTGGCCAACCGCACCACCGACAAAGTCAGGCAGCTGTTCGAGCGCATCCATTCGGTGGCGCCGGCGGCGCAACTGGTCGTCGGGACCGAGGACCCGTCGGGCCACGATCTGGTGGTCAACGGAACCTCGCTGGGTCTGCGCGACGAAGATGCGCTCCCGCTCGATGTCGAGCGCTTGTTGCCCCACCAGGTGGTGGCCGAAATCATCATGCAACCCGCCGAGACGGCATTGCTCAAGGCCGCGCAGGCAAGGGGGTGCCGTGTGCACCCCGGCGCGCCCATGCTCGCCAGCCAGATCCCTTTGATGGCGGCCTTCATGCGCCACGGCCACACCCATGGGGTCGAACATGCATCTTGACGCATTGCCCGCAGCCCTGGGCCAAGTGGTCGGCGATCGGGGACTGGTGACCGACGACGGCGACCTGGAGCCCTATCGCCACGACTGGCGGCACATGTTCCAAGGCCGTCCGCTCTGCGCCGTGTTGCCCCGCAACACCCGCGAGGTGGCTGAGGTGATGCAGCTGTGTGCTGCGTCGGGCGTTGCCGTTGTGCCCCATGGTGGCAACACGGGCTTGTCCGGTGCTGCAACGCCCGATGAGTCCGGTCAGCAGGTGGTGCTGTCGCTCGCCCGAATGAACGCCATCCGCGATATCGATGTGATCGGCGAAACGATCGAAGTGGAGGCCGGCTGCGTTCTCCAGACCGCGCAGGAAGCAGTGGATGGGAAAGGGCTTCTGCTGCCGATCACGCTCGCCGCAGAGGGGTCTGCGCGCATCGGCGGCATCGTCTCCACCAACGCGGGTGGAACAAACGTGTTGCGCTACGGCATGGCCCGATCGCGCATCCTGGGGCTGGAGGTTGTGACAGCCGATGGTCAGATCATCAATGGGCTGCGCCGTCTGCGCAAAGACAACGCGGGCTACGACTGGAAGCAATGGATCATTGGCAGCGAAGGCACTCTAGGCATCGTCACCGCCGCCGTGCTGCAGCTGGCGCCCAAGCCACGGCACCGGGTGACCGCGTTGCTGGCGATACCTTCGCCCACCGATGCGTTGCAGGTGCTCTGCGCGGCCCGCCACGCCATCGGCGAGACCCTTACGGGGTTTGAGCTGATGGCAGGTTCAGCACTGGAACTGGTCACCCGGCATCAGCACCTCAAAGTGCCACTCGGTGCCTCTGCCTGGTATGTGCTGCTGGAGGCCAGCTCCTCGTTGCCAGGCCTGCGGGACGCCACGGAAGCATTCCTCGGTGACGCACTCGAAAAAGAGATCGCCACAGACGGTGTGGTGGCCGAGTCGGAGCGGCAGGAGGCGGATCTGTGGACTTTGCGTGAATCGATCACCGAGGCAGAGGGCCGCGAAGGACGCTCGGTCAAACACGATGTGTCCGTGCCCATCTCCTCGATTCCGGACTTTCTGAAAACGGCCGACGAAGCTGTGATGCGCAGCTTCCCGGATGTCCGGATCAACACCTTTGGCCATGCCGGCGACGGTAATCTTCACTACAACGTGATTGTCCCGACTTATCTGGATGCCTCGGCGCTCAACCAACTCGTGCACGACGTCGTGGTCTCCTTCGGCGGCAGTATCTCGGCAGAACACGGCATCGGTCAGTACCGGGTGAATGAACTCGAGCGTTGCCGTGCGCCGGTCGAACTGGCAATTGCACGACGCATCAAGGACGCGCTGGACCCTCAGAACCTTCTGAACCCCGGCAAAGTGTTCGCCCTTCGCTGATCCCGAGTGGATCGATCTTTGAAGAAGTTCACATGAACATGCAAACCTTTGATTACGTCATCGTGGGGGGGGGGACGGCCGGCTGCGTGCTGGCGGACCGCTTGACCGCTTCTGGCAAACACCGTGTGCTGCTGATCGAAGCGGGTGGTGAGCCGTCGAGTCTGTGGATTCCCATTCCAGCGGGGTTCAGCAAACTGCTGACCAACAAGAAGTACAACTGGCTCTTCAAAACCACGCCCGAAGAGAACACCAACGGTCGTGTCATTTCGGTCCCCCGCGGCAAAGGTCTGGGTGGATCGAGTTTGATCAACGGCATGATTTACGTGCGCGGTCAGCCCGATGACTACGACGCCTGGGCCGCTGCGGGAGCTACCGGCTGGGGCTATGCTGATGTGGAGCCCTATTTCCGGCGCCTGGAGAATTATCAGCCCGGCGGCGAAACGCGAGGCAAATCGGGGCCATTTCACCTGGAGCAGGTACATGAACGCTTCCCGATCTCCTCCGCTTTCTTGAAAGCGGCGGTGCAGGACGGCCAGGTTTTCAACGACGACTACAACTCGCCCACCCAGGAGGGCTTTGGCTACTATCAGGTCAACCAGCGCAACGGCCAGCGCTGCAGTGCCTATGACGCATACCTCAAGCCGGCACGGTCCCGGTCGAATCTGGTGATCCAGACCGGCGCCCATGTGCTTAGCCTCGATCTCCAGGGCCAACGCTGCACCGGCGTGACCTACCGGCGCCAAGGTCGCGAGGTCACCGTGGCCGCGTCGACCGAGGTCATCATGGCCGCCGGGGCGATTCAGACGCCCCAGCTCCTGGAGCTTTCAGGCATTGGACGGCCTGAACACCTGCAGTCCCTGGGGATTCCCGTCCGGCACGCCTTGGTCGGAGTGGGCGAGAACTACATCGACCATTTCGCCACCCGCATGAACTGGCGCGTGAAGAACACCGTCACGCTTAACGAGATGGCCCGCGGCTGGCGCCTCGCGCGCGAGGTCGCCAAGTATTTCACCGCACGCAAGGGCATCCTGACCCTGGGCACGGGTCTTGTGCACGGCTTCATCAGAACCCAAAAAGATCTGTCTGCGCCCGACGCTCAGTACTTCATGGTGCACGCCAGCTACGCCAATGCCGCTGAACGGATCCTGGACCGTGCGCCCGGTTTGACCATCGGAGTGACTCAACTCCGACCCGAGTCAAAAGGCAGCATCCACATCCGGTCGAAAGATCCGTTTGATCAGCCATCGATCCGCCCGAACTTTCTGGACAGCGAAGTGGATCAGCGGTGCATCGTGGACAGCATGAAGGTGGCACGCCGCATCATGTCGCAACCGGCCATGGCGCATTTCATCGAACACGAGATGAGTCCGGGGGCTGAGGTCCGCTCGGACGCCGACTGGCTGGCGTTTGCGCGCAAGGACGGTCAGACGATCTACCACCCAATGGGCACCTGCCGCATGGGCACCGACGACCGGGCGGTGGTGGACCTTCGGCTGAAGGCGAGGGGGCTGGATGGGCTGCGCATTGTGGATGCTTCCGTTATGCCCAAGATGGTCTCCGGCAACATTCAGGGCGCCGTGATAATGGTCGCAGAAAAAGGTGCCGATCTGATCCTTGAGGATCGCAGGGGCTGATGGCGTTGTCAGCGAACCGGAGCAATCGTCTCTATCAAACAATCCAACGTGGTCCCAGAATCCGATGACTCCAGGTTCCCGTCCCACCCTCGAAGATGTTGCACGCCTCGCCGGGGTTTCCCTTGGCAGTGCTTCAAGGGCTTTGTCGGTCCCGGAGCAGGTTAAACCATCCACACTGGAGCGCGTGATCCGGGCGGTTGACCAGTTGGGTTATGTCCGAAATGGCCCGGCCCGGGCTTTGGCATCTAGGCGCACCCGGACCATTGCGGCCATTTATCCGTCCCTCGATAACCCAATCTTCGCCGTCTCCATACAGTCTCTCCAGCGGACGCTCTGGGACCTGGGCTATCAGTTGCTGGTTGCCAGCCATGACTACCGGCCCGAGCGGGAGTTTGATCTCTTGCGGTCGTTCGTTGAGCGGGGTGTGGATGCGGTGGTGCTGGTCGGTACGGACCACGACGACGCGGTGTTCGAGTTGCTGGGCCAATACCACCTGCCCTACGTGCAGACCTGGTCCGTGGACGAAGCCAACCGCCGCCCCTGTGTGGGGTTTTCGTACCACGACGCCGCTTTTAAGATGGCACAGGCGGTGCTGGAACATGGTCACACAGAAATCGCCATCTGTCCCGGCCAGTCGTACCGAAACGAGCGGGTGCGCGCACGCATCGCGGGCACCCAGGCGGCGCTTCAAGGGGCCGGTCTGACGCTTCGCCCCGAGTGGATCATCGAACAACCCTTCACCCTTGAAGGGGGGCGGCAAGCGGTGCGCCAGGTGTTGGGCGGTCCGTCAAGACCCACCGTGCTTATCTGCGGCAACGACTTGATCGCCATCGGTGCCATGTCGGAGTGCCGAGAGCAAGGGGTTGTGGTGCCGGGCGAGCTCTCCATCACGGGCTCCGATGACATTGAACTGGCCAGTATGGTTGAACCTAAATTGACCACGGTGCACGTGCCCAAGGTCGAGATTGGCTCCCTTGCCGCCCACCGGATCGTGAGCCTGATCGAAGGGTCTCCGGCTGTGGAAGGGTCCCCGCTTTCAACGAGTGTCGTGCTCAGGGACAGCCTTAAGCGCATCACTTAAAGAAACACACTATGAGCAAACTGTTTTCACCGTATTCACTGGGTGGTCTGACACTCAAAAATCGTATCGTCATCGCGCCCATGTGCCAGTACTCGGCCGAAGATGGGA
Source organism: Acidovorax sp. (assembly GCA_024711405.1). GTDB lineage: Bacteria > Pseudomonadota > Gammaproteobacteria > Burkholderiales > Burkholderiaceae_C > Acidovorax. The sequence continues at coordinate 2,683 of JANJSZ010000198.1, read as the reverse complement.
ACGCGGGGGACTGGCACCAGGTGCACCTGGGCCACTTGCTGCTGTCCGGAGCCGGGTTGCTGATGCTGGAGGCCACGGCGGTCACCGCCGAGGGGCGCATCACGCACCGGGATCTGAGCCTGTGGTCCGACGCCAACGAGTCAGCGCTCCAGCGCGTGCTGACATCGGTCCGTCGATATTCGTCCATGCCCATCGCGATACAGCTGTCTCACGCGGGTAGAAAGGCATCCAGCAAAGTGCCTTGGGAGGGCGGACAGCTCATCCCTCTGGAGCAGGGAGGCTGGACGCCCATGGCGCCGTCGGCGGTGCCGCATCTTGCAGGCGAGCCCGCGCCCGCCGAGCTGGATCAGGCCGGACTGGAGCGCCTCAAGCGAGCCTTCGTGGGGGCGGCCGAGCGGGCGCATCGCATCGGGATCGACGTCATCGAACTGCATGCCGCGCACGGCTACCTGCTGCACCAGTTCCTGTCGCCGGTGTCCAATCACAGGACCGATGAATACGGCGGGTCGCTAGTCAACCGGATGCGCTTTCCGCTGGAGGTCTTTGACGTCATCAGGGCGGCGGTGCCCTCATCCATGCCAATCGGCGTGAGGATCTCCGGCACTGATTGGGTAGAGAACGGTTGGGACATCGATCAAAGCGTGGTCTTTTCGTCGGCCCTCAAAGACAGGGGGGTCGCCTTCATCCATGTCTCTAGTGGCGGCATCTCTCCACTGCAGCAAATTCCGTTGGCACCCAACTACCAAGTCGGGCTTGCGGAACGCATCCGTAACGCCACAGGTTTGCCCACTATCGCGGTTGGCCTGGTGACAGAGGCCAAGCAGGCTGAGGACATCGTTGCCGAAGGGCGCGCAGATCTAGTTGCATTGGCCAGAGCGATCTTGTACAACCCGCGTTGGCCTTGGCATGCTGCGGCTTCGCTAGGCGCCCAGGTTGAAGCGCCGCCACCATACTGGCGTTCGCAGCCGCGTGGCATGTCCCAACTTTTCGGCGACATCCGCATCGGACAGCGCTGATGTCCACGGGGTTGGCGCCGACCGGAATTTGAGCCAGTTTCTCGGTTAGTGCTGAAGTAAAAATGAGCCAGGTGTTCAACTGACCTTGCCCCTGAACAGTGGAGTTCTTGGCCTTGTTGAAAATACCGACAAGGAGTCAAGAGATGACGGCAAAGCAGGTGCGTGCGCAGTACACGCAAGAATTCAAGTTGGAGGCTGTGCGGCAGGTACGCGCGGGTCAGGCTATTGCGTTGGTGGCCAAGGTGCTGGGCATCCCCAAGGCCAGTCTAGGCAACTGGGTGAGGCTGGCGGCCAAGAGGCCATTGAGCGGCGTCGGTGACGCTGACAAGGCGATGAAGGTCTCGCCCGAGCAGATGGAGATAGCGCGCTTGCGCGCTGAGGTGGCTCGGCTTCGCATGGAGCGTGACATCGCAAAAAAAGCCGCGGCGTACTTCGCGCAGGACACGCTGCGAGGTACGCCTGGATTCACCAAATGAGGAGCCAGTACCCGGTGAGCATCTCGTGTGGCGTGCTGGAGGTCAGCGCCAGCGGCTACTTTAACTGACTGCGCCGCCCCAAGGGCATGGCTGGCAGGCCTGGCGCTCGCCACAGCGACGAGGCCGTGCTGGCCCACATCCGTGCCATCCACGCACAGGTCAAGGGCGAATACGGCTGGCCGCGCATGCACAAGGAACTGCTGGCCCGTGGCATCCGGGTGGGCAAAGACAGGGTGCGCAAGCTCATGCAGCAGCACGGCATCCGGGCCAGGACTAAGTGCAAGTTCGTGGTCACCACCGACAGCAAGCACAGCTTGCCGGTGGCACCAGACCTGGTGCAGCGGCGCTTCAATCCCGAGGTACCTAACCAGCTGTGGAGTGGCGACATCACCTACATCGCCACCGACGAGGGCTGGCTGTACCTGGCTGTGGTCATCGACCTGTTCAGTCGCCAGGTGGTGGGCTGGAGCCTGCAGCCGCACATGCAGGCCAGCCTGGTCAAGGATGCACTGGCCATGGCGTGGTGGCGCCGTCGCCCAGAGCCAGGCCTGATATTCCACAGCGACCGTGGCAGCCAGTATTGCAGCCATGAGATGCAGGATGCCTTGAAGGGCTGGGGCATGCGCTCATCGATGAGCCGCAAGGGCAATTGCTGGGACAACGCACCCACGGAAAGCTTCTGGGGCCGACTGAAAACAGCAAGTGTGCACGGGCAGAAATTTGCCACCCGCGCTCAGGCCAGGCGGGCGGTGATGGACTGGATGGCCTTCTACAATCACTGTAGGCTGCATTCGACGTTGGATTACCTCAGTCCGATGCAATACGAGCAACGCTGGTACGAGGCACAGCGCAAAAAGGCCGCGTGACTTGTGGGTTAAGAACTCCACCAAGCAGGGGCAAGGTCAAGACCACCTGAGTCGGAAAAGCGCTCTCGCTTGGCCCCGGGAGAACAGGTTGCATTTCGGCACTGCGCATCAGTCAACATAGGGAACAAATCCTCTCAATAGGAACCTCCCTCAGAAGGGAGTGGGGGAACAAGGGGAAGAAATCTACCATTTCCTCTGTTTATTCCCCCTACTGTTCCCCCTACAGACGTTGGCTGCAGTGGAATCCTCTTGGACATCATCGGATCTAAGTCATTGATTTCACAAAAGAAAAAAGGGGTCCAATGAATTTCATTGAACCCCTTTG
>JANJSZ010000161.1 GCA_024711405.1 Acidovorax sp. | reverse complement strand
CAGCAGCGCGCTCTTGCGATCCAGGCCGCCGGCGTAGCCCGTGAGGGCGCCGTCCTTGCCCAGCACCCGGTGGCAGGGCACCACCACGCTGACCGGGTTGCGCCCCACGGCGGCCCCCACGGCGCGCACGGCAGCCGGGCGGCCCAGCTGCTGGCTGAGCGCGCCATAGCTGGTGGTGTGGCCGCAACCGATGGACAGCAGCGCCTGCCACACGTCCCGCTGGAACGGCGTGCCGCCCGCCATGTCGAGCGGCAGCTCGAACCGGGTGCGCTCGCCGCGCAGGTATTGCTGCAGTTGTTCGACGGCTGCCACCAGCACCGGGTGCTGTGGGTCTTGCGGCCAGGCACGGGGTCCGTCGAGTTGCGGGGGCAGATGGCGCTGGCCATCAAACCACAGGCCCGCCAGGCCCTGGGGCGAGGCGGCCAGCCGCACGGTGCCCAGGCGGGTGGCGGTGCGGGTCTGTACGGTGGAAGGGTGAAACTGCATGGCCATGATATTTTAGAGTGAAATTGCCTTGAAGCACCTATTAAATAAGCGCCTATAGCTATTTATTTAATAGCGTTTGTGCTGCTGCTACCTTGCTGGCGCGGGCGCTGCCACCCGCCGTCCAGGCACGCACCACGGCGTAGCTGCGCCAGGGTTGCCAGGCCCGCGAGGCTTGGGCGGCCGCGCGGGCCGGCTGGGGTTGGGCCTGCACGCCCATGGCCCTTTGCAGGGCCACGTCGCCGGCCGGAAACGCATCGGGCCAGCGCAGCACGCGCATGGCGATGTACTGCGCCGTCCAGTCGCCAATGCCGGGCAGGGCGCACAGTGCCGCCGTGGTGGTGGCCACATCCGCGCCGCCCTGCAGCTGCAGCCGGCCCGCATCCACCGCCTGTGCCAGCGCCACGATGGCTGCCTGGCGCTGGCGCACGATGCCCAGCTGCCCCAGCGCCTCGCCGGGTGCCTGCGCCAGCACCGCAGGGGCGGGAAACAGCCGGGTGAGTTCGGGCCAGGGCGTGGCGATGGGCTCGCCAAAGCGCTCCACCAGCCGCTGCCCCAGCGTGCGCGCGGCCGCCACGGTGATCTGCTGGCCCAGCACGGCGCGCACGGCCAGCTCAAACCCATCGAAGGCGCCCGGCACGCGCAAGCCATCGCCCTCGGGGAAAAAGGGGTGGAGCACGGCATTGATGGCCGCCGGGTCGGCGTCCAGGTCGAGCATGGCGCGCACACGGCGTATCACCTGCGGCAGCACGGGGTACAGGCTGTCGCTGGTCTGCACCAGCACCTGGTGGCGGGCGGGGTCGAAGCGTGCGTCCAGCCAACCGCAATGCGCCTCTTGCCCGGCAGCGCCCTGGCTTGGCAGGCGCACCGTGCGGCGCAGCACCGGGGTGGCGGCATCGCCCGCCCATTCCACGCCGTGGAACTGGCGGCGGGCAAAAAAATCCAGCAGGGCCGGTACATCCAGCGGCGGCCGGTAGGCCAGCCGCAGCGTGGCTCCAGCCACGCCTGCTGGCTCGCCCGCGGGCCGGACGCCGCCACGGCGCAACTGGGTCGGGCTCAGGCCATAGTGCCCGGCAAAGGCGGCATTGAAACGGCGCACGCTGGCAAAACCGCTGGCCAGGGCCACCTGGGTGACAGGCATGGGCGTGTCGGTCAGCAGCTGCTTGGCGGTCAGCAGCCGCCGCGTCTGCAGGTATTGCAACGGCGACACCCCCAGGGCCGCCTCGAAGATGCGGCGCAGGTGCCGGTCGCTCACGCCCAGGCGGGCGGCCAGCCGCGCCACCGTGGCGCCGCGCTCATCGCCCGTGGACCAGGCCTCGGGGGCATCGAGCAGCCGCACGGCCTGCTGCATCAGAATGCCGCTGGCGTCCTGCACCGACCACACCAGCGCCTGCGGCGCCAGTTCGGGCCGGCAGCGCAGGCAGGGCCGAAAACCCGCGCCCTCGGCCTGCGCGGCCAGCGCGAAGAAGCGGCAGTTTTCGCGCCGGGGCGTGCGCACGGCACAGACCGGGCGGCAATAGATGCCGGTGGAGGTGACGCCGGTGAAAAACCGCCCGTCAAAGCGCGCATCCCGGGCCTGCAGGGCGCGGTAGCAGCCGTCATCGGCCGACAGGTCGATCGATGGATCGATCAGGGTGTCGGCCGGTGTGGCAGGGCGTGGTGCGGGCGAGGTCATGGGGGCCATGATAGGCCTGCGGCGCCGCCGCACTGGCCATTTTCGGACCTGTGCCTGCAATGCCAGGGCAGTGGTGAGCCCCCCCTACAATGGAGCGAACATTCGACCTCTCTCCCAGCGAAAGACCCTCCCGTGCAACCCACACCCGCCATCTTCAAGGCCTACGACATCCGCGGCATCGTCCCCTCCACCCTGAATGAAGAAGTCGCCCTGGGCCTGGGCCGGGCCTTTGGCACCGCGGCACGGGCCGAAGGCCAGACCACGGTGGCCGTGGGGCGCGACGGCCGGCTGTCCGGCCCGGCCATCAGCGGCGCCCTGGTACGCGGCCTGGTCGAAGCCGGCATCGAGGTGATCGACGTCGGCCTGGTCACCACGCCGCTCCTGTATTTCGCGGCCAGCACGTTGTGCGCCAGCGGCATCCAGGTCACGGGCAGCCACAACCCGCGTGATTACAACGGCTTCAAGATGGTGCTGAACGGCCGTGCCATCTATGGCGACGAAATCCAGGCCCTGCGCCACACCATGGAGGCCGAGAGCTGGCAGCTGCTGCCCGGCGGCAGCGTGCGCCATGTGGATGTGCTGCCGGCCTACCGCAAACGCATCGTGGACGATGTGAAGCTGGCCCGCCCCCTGAAGATCGTGGTCGATTGCGGCAACGGCATTGCCGGCGCCTCGGCCCCGGCCATCTTCCGCGCGCTGGGCTGCGAGGTGACCGAGCTGTTTTCCGAGGTGGACGGCAACTTCCCCAACCACCACCCCGACCCCAGCAAACCCGAAAACCTGCGCGACCTGATTGCCGCCCTGCAGGCCGGCGACGCCGAACTGGGCCTGGCCTTCGACGGCGACGGCGACCGGCTGGGCATCGTCACGCGCGATGGCTCCAATATCTTCCCCGACCGCCAGATGATGCTGTTCGCGCAGGATGTGCTCAGCCGCGTGCCGGGCGCGCCCATCCTGTTCGACGTGAAATGCACCCAGCGCCTGGCGCCGGCCATTGCCGCCGCAGGCGGCCAGCCGGTGATGTACAAAACAGGCCACTCGCTGATCAAGGCGCGCATGAAAGAGCTCAGTTCGCCCCTGGGCGGCGAGATGAGCGGCCATATCTTCTTCAAGGAGCGCTGGTTCGGCTTTGACGACGGTACCTACGCCGGCTGCCGCCTGCTCGAAATCCTTTCGCGCAGTGCCGACCCGGGGGCCGTGCTCAACGGCCTGCCCACCAGCTTCAGCACGCCCGAGCTCAACGTGGCCTGCGCCGAAGGCGAACCGCACCGCCTGACGGCGGAGCTGCAGGCACTGGCCGCCGAGAGCTTTGCGGCCCCGGCGCAGATCAACACCATCGACGGCCTGCGGGTGGACTGGCCCGATGGCTTTGGCCTGATCCGCGCCAGCAACACCACGCCCGTGCTGGTGCTGCGCTTCGAGGGTCACACGCCCGAGGCGCTGGCACGCATCGAGGCTGCCATGCTGGCCCTGCTGCACCGTGTGAAGCCCGATGCCCAGGTGGGCAGCGCGGCGCACTGAAGTGAAACACCCCCCTGAGCGACTTCGTCGCTTCCCCCCGCTCTCGCAGCGCTGCGCGCTGCGGGCAGGGGGACGCAGCCCTCGCTGCGGGGCGGCCCTTGCTTGGCTGCCTTGGCCTTGGGCCGCGCCAGTTTCATCCGATCCGGGTGGCATGCGGCATCCTGGAACGCAGAGATGAGCCTCGCACTCTGGCTGTACTCCGCCCTGACCTGGGCCGCCCAGCCGCTGGTGCGGCGCAAGCTGCGGCGCCGCGCCGTCGCCGAGCCCGGCTACGGCCACGCGGTGGGCGAGCGCTTTGGCCGTTATGCGCGGCCTATCGACAGCCTGATTCCCCAAAGCAGCACCGACCCGCTGGGCCGGTTTGTGTGGATCCACGCCGTATCGCTGGGCGAAACCCGGGCCGCCGCCATCTTGCTGGCCGAGCTGCGCCGGCAGCTGCCCGGCATGCGCCTGCTGCTCACCCATGGCACCGCCACGGGCCGGGCCGAGGGCGAGAAACTGCTGTTGCCCGGCGACGTGCAGGTGTGGCAGCCCTGGGACACGCCGGGAACAGTGCGCCGCTTCTTGCGCCAGTTCCGGCCTGCCATCGGCATCCTCATGGAAACCGAGGTCTGGCCCAACCTAGTGGCGGGCTGCCGGCAGCGTGGCATACCGCTGGTGCTGGCCAATGCACGCTTCAATGAAAAATCGCTGCGCAAGTCGCTGCGGCTGGCGGCGCTGGCCCGTCCGGCCTATGGCGGCTTGGCGGCCGTCTGGGCCCAGACCGATGCCGACGCCGAGCGCCTGCAAGCCATCGGCGCGCCGGTGCAGGGTGTCTTTGGCAACCTCAAGTTCGACGTGGCGCCCGATGCCGGGCAACGGGCGCGGGGGCGTGCATGGCGCGCAGGCAGTGCCCGGCCCGTGATCATGCTGGCCAGCAGCCGCGACGGTGAAGAATCGATGTGGCTGGCTGCCTTGAAGCACAAAAGCACTCCAGCGCTCAATGGGAAAGCGCTCGAAGCTATCAATAGTGAAGCAAATCAAGTGGATAAACCGGTCCAATGGCTGGTAGTGCCGCGCCACCCCCAGCGCTTTGCCGAAGTGCAGCAGCAGCTGTGCAGCGCTGGCCTGACCGTATCGAGCCGCAGCCAGTGGGCCGACGGCCCCGGGCCCGCCGATGTCTGGCTGGGCGACTCGCTGGGCGAAATGGTGCTGTATTACAGCCTGGCCGATGTGGCCTTGCTCGGCGGAAGCTTTGCGCCGCTGGGCGGGCAGAACCTGATCGAGGCCATTGCCTGCGGCTGCCCCGTGGTGCTGGGGCCACACACCTTCAACTTTGCCGAGGCAGCCACGCTGGCCTGTGAACAGGGCGTGGCGCACCGCGCGGAAGATATCGGGCAGGGGGTGGCGCTGGCCTGTGACCTGGCCACCGACGCCCCCCGGCTGGCCGTCGCCCGCGACCTGGCCCAGGAATTCATGCAGCAGCATCGCGGCGCAGCGCGGCTGACCGCCGCCGCCATCGCGGCCATGCTGGGCCTTGCTGCGGCGCCATGAAACGGCACGCAGTGGGGGCAAAAAATGCCGGGCCCGCAACTGTGTTTCAGGCCCGTGCCTGCCGGAAATGTCACCTTGCGTACTCGGCTTTGTGCCGACACGCCCGCAGCTGTGTCACAGTTCCTCCCACCGCTGGCTGATCATTGATGGGCGGCCCGACGCCGCTGCAAGACCCATGGACAAACACTACCTCACGCCGCTTTTTGCCCCCGCTTCCATTGCCATACTGGCGGGCAAGGCCGACGAACCCGAAAACCTCACCTCGTATGCGCAAGCGCTGCATCCGGCCCTGCGCGCGCAGCGCTTTGCCGGCAGCCTGCAGTTTGTCGATACCCACACCAGCGGCACGCTGGCCGACCTGGCGCAAAGAAAGGCCGATCTGGCCATCGTCGCGCTGCCGCCGGCCGAGGTGCCGGGTGCGCTGGAAGTGGCGGGGCGCATCGGCTGCCGCGCGGCGCTGGTGCTGTCGAGCGGCATGGATGCCGACCAGGCCGCCCACCTCAAGAAAATTGCGCGCCGCGAGGGCTTGTACCTGCTGGGCCCCAATTCACTCGGGTTCCAGCGGCCGCACCTGCAGCTCAATGCCAGCGCGGCCGGCCCGCTGGCGCGCGATGGCTCGCTGGCACTGGTGTGCCAGTCGGGCGCGCTCACGGCGTCGATCCTGGACTGGGCCCGCAACAACGCCGTGGGGTTCTCGACCGTGGTGTCGCTGGGGCCGAACACCGACGTGGACATTGCCCAGGTGCTCGACTTTCTGGCCCACGATACGCGCACGCAGAGCATCGTCGTCTACATGGAAGGCATCTCCAACGCGCGCCGTTTCATGAGTGCGCTGCGCTCGGCCGCCAATGCCAAGCCGGTGGTGGTGCTCAAGGCCGGGCGCAAGCCGGCGGGCAATGAGGCCGCCCAGACGCACAGCGGCACCATCGTGGGCAGCGACGATGTGTTCGACGCCGCCTTGCGCCGCGCTGGCGCGGTGCGCGTGCGCTCGTTCGTCGAGTTATTCTCGGCGGCCAAGTGCCTGGCTTCGCGCTACCGGCCGGTGGGCAAGCGCCTGGCCATCGTCACCAACGGCGGCGGGCCCGGCGTGCTGGCGGCCGACTGGGTCAATGAGATCCTGCTGAGCCTGGGCAAGCTGTCACCCGAATCGGCGCGTGCGCTGGCGCCTAAGTTGCCGCCCCTGGCGTCGCTGTCGGATCTGATCGACCTGTCGGAAGACGCTGGCGCCGAGCACTATCGCCTGGCCATCGAAGCGGCCTGCAAAGACCGGCAGGTGGATGGCGTGCTGGCCATCCACTCCCCCAAGGCTGGCTCGGACGCCTGTGCGGTGGCGACCGCGCTGGCCGAGGTCAAGCGCAGCATGAGCAAGCCGCTGTTGGCCTGCTGGATGGGCGACACCTCGGTGGTGCCGGCGCGCGCCATCTTGCTGGAGGCCGCCATCCCGAGCTTTCGCACGCCCGAGGCCGCCGTGGGGGCCTTTGGCAACATCGCGTCGTTCTACCAGAACCAGCAACTGCTGCAGCAGACGCCGCCACCGCTGTCCACGCTGGCCAAGCCCGACATTGAGGGCGCGCGCCTGGTCATCGAAAGCGTGCTGGCC
>JANJSZ010000171.1 GCA_024711405.1 Acidovorax sp. | reverse complement strand
ACGCCGTCACGCCGCTCTCGCGCAGGCAGGTGAATACCAGCGGATAGGGATTGACGCGCAGCGCCAGAAAGACGATGAGCGGATTGACCACCAGCGCCACAAACACCATGCAACCCAGCAACACGCCCAGCAGGTGCGCATAGCCCCACAGCGCCTGCGTGCCGGCTTCCGCGAAGGTGCTGGCGACCAGGCCCAGAATGCCCAGGGGCGCAAAGCGGATCACGGCCTGGATGATGGTGGAGATGCTGGCCGACAAGTCGTGCATGACGGCGCGCGTGCCTGCGCTGGCGTGGCGCATGGCCATGCCAAGGCCCACCGCCCAGGCGAGGATGCCGATGTAGTTGGCATTCATCAGCGCCCGCACGGGGTTGTCCACCACGTTCATCAGCAGCGTCAGCAGCACATCCTGGATGTTCGTTGGGCCATTGGCCGCATCCGCAGGCGCTTGCAGCACCAGGGTGGACGGAAACCACAGGCTGGCCGTGACGCCCACGACAGACGCCGCCAGTGTGCCCACCAGGTACAAAAAGAGCACCGGGCGCATGTGGGTGGCTTCGCCGGGCTTGTGGTTGCCGATGGCGGCAATCACCAAAATGAACACCAGCACGGGCGCCACGGCCTTGAGGGCAGAAATGAACAGCGTGCCCAGAATGGCCACCTTGGGCGTGGCGGCCGGAAAGAACACGGCCAGCGCGATGCCGGCAAACATGGCCATCACAATTTGGGTGACCAGGCTCGTGCGCTGCATCCAGCGAAGCGGGTGAAGAATCATGGTGTTGAAAAAAAGGTAAAACAGGCCAGTGGATGCGGCAACAAATGCAAAAAACAGCTGCTGGCCCCAACCGAAAGGGCTGGCGCGATGCCAGCCCGCAAGGCCACACTGGCACACAGGAATCGGCGCAAAAATAGCAACGTCTCCCTGCGGATAGAGCAATGGAAAGGCGCGATTTTAGGCGCATCAGGGCAAACCCTTGGCGCAAGACCTTGGAGCGCACGATGCCGTGGTTCGGCGGGTTACCGGGTGTGCGTCAATCTGTGAGTCTGGCAATGCCCGGATAATCCCCCCATGTCCAGCCCCAAAGTTCTCTTCGGCTTTCACGCCGTGGGCGTGCGTCTGAAGACCGCGCCGCAATCCATCGTCGAGATTTACTACGAAGCCACGCGGCGCGACGCCCGCATGCGCCAGTTTCTCGACCGCGCTCGCGAGGCCGGTGCGCGCCTGATCGAGGCCGACAGCGTGCGCATTGCCAAGCTGGCCGGCAGCCACGGCCACCAGGGCGTGGCCGCGCGGGTGGAGCCCGTGGCGCAGGTCACCTCGCTCGATGAGCTGCTCGAAAACCTTGAAGCCGCCGGCATCGAGCAGCCCCTGCTGCTGGTGCTCGACGGTGTGACCGACCCGCACAACCTGGGCGCCTGCCTGCGCGTGGCGGACGGTGCCGGCGCGCATGCTGTCATTGCCCCCAAGGACCACGCCGTGGGCATCAATGCCACCGTGGCCCAGGAGGCCAGCGGCGCGGCCGAGACCATGCCGTACTTCATGGTCACCAACCTCTCACGCACCCTCAATGAGCTCAAGGAGCGCAACATCTGGTGCATCGGCACCAGCGACGATGCGCCCAAGACCGTGTACCAGGTCGATCTGAAAGGCCCCGTGGCCCTGGTGCTGGGCGCCGAGGGCGACGGCATGCGCCAGCTCACGCGCAAAACCTGCGACGAACTGGTCAGCATCCCCATGAAGGGCGCGGTGGAGAGCCTCAACGTGTCGGTAGCCAGCGGCGTGTGCCTGTACGAAGCGCTGCGGCAGCGGGGCGGCTAGCAAGCCCGTACGGCCTGCGTCATTGCATCGAATGCAGGCCGATCATGTTGCCCTCGGTATCGTTCACCAGGGCGCAGTGGCCATACTCACCGATCGAAAATTTGGGCTTGAACACCTTGCCGCCGGCTTCCTCGCCCCGGCCTTGTTCGACCGCGCAATCCTCGCAGGCAAAGTAGACCAGCGTGCCGCCGCCACCGGAGGGCACGCCTTCCATCTTGACCAGCGTGCCGCTGGCGCCCATGGTGGTCATGTCGCGGGGGAAGGACAGCATCTGCATGCCGTTGGCTTCGCCCGCGGGTGATTTCAGCGTCTCCAGCGGGCACTGGAACACCGCTTCGTAGAACTTGCGCGCGCGGGCCATGTCCTGCACGTGGATCTCGAACCAGACGACGGGATTGGGTTTCATGGGGTGCTCCTTGCGTTGCTGAGGGTGAATCAGGCGCGGTGCTCGACGTGCCGCGCGAAGTTGTCCAGGATGGCCTGCCAGCCCTGGCGCTGCTGTTCGGCGCTGTGGCTGTCCTCGGCGTCGAAGGACTCGCGCACCGTGATGCCATTGGCCACTGGAATGAACTCGACCCGCACCTTGCGCCCGTCGCCCAGGGTGTATTCGATCAGGCGCTGCGGTGCGACCAGGGTGTACGTGCCCTCGAAGTCGAAACCGACGCTGCCGTCCCGCGCCTCCATGCGCGTGCAGAACTTGCCACCTTCGCGCAGATCGACGCTGGTGCGCGGTGTGTGCCAGTCGGGCGAGGCGGCGTTCCACTGCTCGATGGCGCGCGGGTCATTCCAGGCGGCCCATACGCGGTCGATGGGTGCGTGGACACTGGTTTCGATGGTGATCTTCATGGTCATGTCTTTCGATGATGCCTGCTCTGGCGCCGGGTGCGCGTGGCGCCGCAGGACGACATGCGTGGCCTTGTCCGACGCCACGAACCGAACGCATTCGTAGCCCAGCGCCCGCAGGTCGAGCCCCTGGAACAGCGGCTCTCCCCGGCCGAGCAGGACCGGCGCAATGGCGATGTGCAGTTCGTCGATGAGGCCTTCACGCAGGTACTGCCGGATGGTGTTGGCACCGCCGCCGATCCGCACGTCCTTGCCTGCGGCGGCATCGCGCGCGCGGTCGAGTGCCGCATGGATGCCGCCGGTAACGAAGTGGAACGTCGTGCCGCCTTCCATCTCGATCGGCGGCCGCGCATGGTGGGTCAGGATGAAGACCGGCACGTGGTAGGGCGGATCGTCGCCCCACCAGCCTTTCCAGGTCTTGTCCTGCCAGTCGCCGCGGAAGGGGGTGAACATGTTGCGCCCCAGAATCCAGGCGCCGACGTTCTGAAAGCCGCGCGCGGCGAAATCATCGTCAACCCCCGTGGTGCCGCCGTCCTGGCCGAACAGCGCGCGCTGGAGCGTGCGGGTCGGCAGCAGCCACTGGTGCAGTTCCGTCCCCCCGACGCCGAGCGGATCATCGAGGCTCTGGTCCGGACCCGCGCCGTAGCCGTCGAGCGAGAGGGTGAAGCTTTCCACGCGAACACTTGTCATCGTTTTTTCCTCGGTTTCGGCACCTGATTGGCGTCGGGCACACAGCCTCGGTCTGGTGCGCGGCAGCCATCAGCCCGGATGGTCCGGTTCGACCAGCGCCGCCAGCTGCAGCAGCGATTCCTGCCAGCCCAGGTAGCACATCTCGACCGGGATCGCCTCGGGGATGCCGGCCTGCTCGATGTCCAGCTCGGTGCCGCACGACACGGCGCGCAGCTTCACGGTCACGTGCATCTGGCCGGGCAGGTTGGGGTCGTCGAAGCGGTCGGTGTACTCCACCAGTTCGCCGGGGACCAGCTTCAGGTATTCGCCACCGAACGAATGGCGGTGGCCGCTGGAGAAGTTCTCGAACGACATCCTGAAGCTGCCACCCACTTGGCCATCTAACTGATGGACGTGGCAGACGAAGCCGTAGGGCGGCAGCCATTTGGCGAGTGCCGCGCCGTAGGTGAAGGCGCGGTAGACCTTGTCGGGTGTGGTGCGCAGCACGCGGTGCAGGCGGATGGTTCCGGTGGACATGATCGGTTCTCCCGTTTCAAGTGGCGTTCACGTTGACCATCCACGGCGTGCCGAAGCGGTCGGTCACCATGCCGAAGCCGGCCGACCAGAAGGTCTTGCCGAACGGCATGGTCACCTGGCCGCCCTGCGCCAGCGCATCAAACACGCGCCGGCCCTCGTCCGCATCGGCGACCTGGATCGCCACCCACAGGCCTTGCGGTCTGGCATAGCCGCCAGCGCACGCGTCGCTGGCGCCGGGCATGGCGTCGGAGCCCATCAGCGCTTGCGCGCCGACTTGCAGGTGCACGTGCATCATGCGGTCTTTCGCCTCGGGCGGGATCGGCGGGTTCTGCGGGTCCGGCGGCATCTCGCCGAAGCTGCTCTGGTGCACCACGGTGCCCTTGAACAGATCCTTGTAGAAGGCAAAGGCCTCGCGGCAGTTGCCGTCGAAATTGAGGTAGGGGGTGAATTGCATGCTGCCTCCGGGTTGAACAGGGGTGGGGTGCGGCGGGTCAGCGGCCCGCCACGGCGGCCTCAATGGTGGCGACGTCGATCTTCTTCATGGTCATCATGGCGTCGAAGGCGCGCTTGGCGGCTGCGCGGTCGGGGTGGGTCCAGGCCTGGGCCAGCACCACCGGGGTGATCTGCCAGGAGATGCCCCACTTGTCGCGGCACCAGCCGCATTCCACTTCCTGGCCGCCGTGGCCAACGATGGCGTTCCAGTAGCGGTCGGTTTCGGCCTGGTCGGCGGTGGAAACCTGGAACGAGAACGCCTCGCTGTGCTGGACGCCCGGCCCACCGTTGAGGCCCATGCAGGGCAGGCCCAGCACGGTGAATTCGACCACCAGCACGTCGCCCGCCTTGCCTGCGGGATAGTCACCCGGCGCGCGGTGGATGGCGCCGACGGCCGAATCGGGAAAGGTGCTGGCGTAGAACCGCGCGGCTTCTTCCGCGTCCTTGTCGTACCAGAGGCAGATGGTGTTCTTGGGTGGAGTCATCCTGCGGTTGGAATCCATGCGAATCTCCTTTGTGAAACGGCCAATGGAGCAATATGTGTATGACGTCCACTTCATTCTGCCGTAAAATGAACAGTGTCCACATTTAACCCTTCCCAGAACAGGGATGCCATCTTGAGCGATTCACTTTCCGTTCCTTTCACTCCCCCCATCCCTGCCGCATCCGCAGGCCAGACCGCGCGGCGGCCCACCTACCGCCATGGCGACCTGCGCCGCGCGCTGCTTGACGCAGGCATTGCGCTGGTGCGCGAGGGCGGTCCAGCGGCGCTGGTATTGCGCGAGGCCACACGCCGCGCCGGGGTCGTGCCCAACGCCGCCTACCGCCACTTCGCCGGCCACGCGGCGCTGCTCGACGCCGTGCGCGGCGTCGCACTGGGCTTGATGGCACGCGCCATGGAGGCCGAGATCAACCACGCCACGCGCCACCTGAGCGCGCCGGTGGCGCGGGCGCGCGCCGCCTTCAAGGCCGTCGGCACAGGCTACGTGCGCTTTGCACTGGCCGAACCGGGGCTGTTTCGCACTGCGTTCGTGGCGCAGCCCTTCGACGTGGCCAATGGCAGCCGCGACGACTTCCGCGGCGACAGCGGGCGCGATCCGTTCGAGATCCTCTGCGGCACCCTCGACGACATGGTGGCTGCCGGCGCACTGGGCGTGGCACAACGCCCGGGCGCCGAGTTCCTGGCCTGGTCGGCAGTGCACGGCCTGGCCATGCTGGCGCTCGACGGCCCGCTGCGCGCGCTGAGCGCCGCGCAGACCGAAGCCATGGCCCAGC
>JANJSZ010000147.1 GCA_024711405.1 Acidovorax sp. | reverse complement strand
GGCGTTTGAAGGCCTGCGCGAAGCGGGCCGCAAGGTGTGGCGCATGAGCTCCATCGTGGGCACGGCCGACCACAACACGCCCACCACGGGCTGGGAGCGTGGCTACGACGGCATTGCCGACCCCATCAGCAAGGAGCAGATCACCACGCTGAACGACAACATGGCGCAGATCACGCCAGCGGCGTTCTTCCCCTTCATGCACAAGCGCCAGGGCATCGTGCACGTCATCGGCCCCGAAAACGGCGCCACCCTGCCGGGCATGACCGTGGTCTGCGGCGACAGCCACACCAGCACGCATGGCGCGTTTGGTGCGCTGGCCCACGGCATCGGCACCAGCGAGGTCGAGCATGTAATGGCCACGCAGACACTGCTGGCCAAGAAGGCCAAGAACATGCTGGTGCAGGTGGACGGCAATTTGCCCAAGGGCGTGACCCCCAAGGACGTGGTGCTGGCCATCATCGGCAAGATCGGCACGGCGGGCGGCACGGGCTACACCATCGAGTTTGCAGGCTCGGTGTTCCGCGCCATGAGCATGGAAGGCCGCATGACCGTGTGCAACATGGCCATCGAAGGCGGCGCGCGCGCGGGCCTGGTGGCGGTGGACGACAAGACCATTGAATACGTCAAGGGCCGCCCCCTGTCGCCCACGGGCGTGGAATGGGACCAGGCCGTGGCCTACTGGAAGACGCTGCACTCGGATGCGGACGCGGTGTTCGACACCGTCATCAAGCTCGACGCCGCCACCATCGTGCCCCAAGTCACCTGGGGCACCTCGCCCGAGATGGTGCTGGGCGTGGACGCCCGCGTGCCCGATCCCGACAAGGAAAAAGACGCCAACAAGCGCGGCGCCATCGAGCGCGCACTGACCTACATGGGCCTGCAGCCAGGCAAGCCAATCAACGACATCACCATCGACAAGGTGTTCATCGGCTCGTGCACCAACAGCCGCATCGAAGACATGCGCGAAGCCGCCGCCGTGGTGAAGAACCTGGGCCGCAAGGTGGCCAGCAACGTCAAGCTGGCCATGGTGGTGCCCGGTTCGGGCCTGGTCAAGGAACAGGCAGAGCGCGAAGGCCTGGACAAGATCTTTGTCGCCGCAGGCTTTGAGTGGCGCGAGCCCGGCTGCAGCATGTGCTTGGCCATGAACGCCGACCGGCTGGAGCCCGGCGAGCGCTGCGCATCCACCAGCAACCGCAACTTCGAAGGCCGCCAGGGCGCCGGTGGCCGCACGCACCTGGTGAGCCCCGCCATGGCTGCAGCGGCTGCCGTGCACGGCCACTTCGTGGATATTCGCCAATTTGCCTGAAGGAGACCGCCATGAAGAAGATCGCCACCCTCATCGCCCTGTCCGCCGCTTTCCTGCTGGCCGGATGCAACACCGTCAAAGGCGTGGGCCAGGACATCGAACGCGCGGGCAGTGCCATCGAACGCGCCGCCAAGTAACAAAGAACGCCATGCAGAAATTCACTTTGCTCAAGGGGCTCGTCGCCCCCATGGACCGCGAGAACGTCGACACCGACGCCATCATCCCCAAGCAGTTCCTGAAGTCGATCAAGAAAACCGGCTTTGGCGTGAACCTGTTTGACGAATGGCGCTACCTGGACCACGGCGAGCCCGGCCAGGACCCCGCCAGCCGCCAACCCAACCCCGACTTCGTGCTGAACCAGCCGCGCTACCAAGGCGCCTCCATCCTGCTGGCGCGCAAGAATTTCGGCTGCGGATCCAGCCGCGAGCACGCGCCCTGGGCGCTGGACCAGTACGGCTTTCGCGCCGTGATCGCACCGAGCTTTGCCGACATCTTCTTCAACAACTGCTTCAAGAACGGCCTGCTGCCCATCGTGCTGCCCGAAGCCACGGTGGCCCAGCTGTTTGACGAAGTGGCCGCCTTCCCCGGCTACCAGCTCACCATCGACCTGGAGCGCCAGGTCATCGTGCGCCCCCAAGGCGAAGAGATCGCGTTCGAGGTGCAGGCCTTCCGCAAATACTGCCTGCTCAACGGTTTTGACGACATCGGCCTGACCCTGCGCCAGTCCGACAAGATCAAGGCCTTTGAAGCCCAGCGCCTGGCGACCAAGCCCTGGCTCGCACACACCATGGTGTCGTGATCCACCCAATTTCAACCCAATCGGCTGCTAGCGCTACATCCACATGCGCTAGCAGCCATCAAAAACAAAGCAAATTTCATGAAAATCGCAGTTCTACCGGGTGACGGCATTGGCACAGAAATCGTTTCTGAAGCCGTGAAGGTGCTCGAAGCCCTGGATCTCCCCTTCGAGATGGAATCCGCCCTGGTGGGCGGCGTGGCCTATGACGCCCACGGCCACCCCCTGCCCGAGTCCACCCTCCAGCTCGCCAAGGAAGCCGACGCCATCCTGTTCGGCGCCGTGGGCGACTGGAAATACGACAAGCTCGATCGCCCTCTGCGCCCCGAGCAGGCCATCCTGGGCCTGCGCAAGAACCTGGGTCTGTTTGCCAACTTCCGCCCCGCCATCTGCTATGAGCAGCTCGTGGGCGCATCGAGCCTCAAGCCCGAGCTGATTGCGGGCCTCGACATCCTCATCATCCGCGAACTGACCGGAGACATCTACTTCGGCCAGCCGCGCGGCCGCCGCACGGCGGTGGATGGCCACTTCCCCGGTGCCGAAGAAGCGTTTGACACCATGCGCTACAGCCGCCCCGAGATCGAGCGCATCGCCCACGTCGCCTTCCAGGCCGCGCGCAAGCGCAACAAGAAGGTCACCAGCGTGGACAAGGCCAATGTGCTGGAGACCTTCCAGTTCTGGAAGGACGTGATGACCGAAGTGGGCCAGCAATACCCCGACGTGGAACTGCAGCACATGTACGTGGACAACGCTGCCATGCAGCTCGTGAAGGCCCCCAAGGCGTTTGACGTGGTGGTCACCGGCAACATGTTTGGCGACATCCTGTCGGACGAAGCCTCCATGCTCACCGGTTCCATCGGCATGCTGCCCTCCGCATCGCTCAACAGCAAAAACCAGGGGCTGTACGAGCCCAGCCATGGCAGCGCCCCCGACATCGCGGGCAAGGGCGTGGCCAATCCGCTGGCCACCATCCTCTCGGCCGCGATGATGCTGCGCTTCAGCCTCAACCAGGAAGCCGCTGCCCAGCGCATCGAGGCGGCCGTGCAAAAGGTGCTGGCCCAGGGCCTGCGCACGCCCGACATCTACAGCGAAGGCACCACCAAGGTGGGCACGGCGCAAATGGGGGATGCGGTGGTGAAGGCACTGGACGACTGACGCACCGAGCGCAGTGCGCATCCGAAGAAAAAAGGCGGTCCTCAAAGACCGCTTTTTGCTTTCCGTCACTGCGCTATGGCTCTGGAAATTCAAAATGCGCCGCTTCAGCAGCCGACACCAGCGCCCGTGGCCATGGCGTCAGCCCCGCCCGAGGAAACGCGCTATGGTCTCATTGACAATCTGCGGGTGCGTGATCGGACCCATGTGCCCCAGGCCTTCGAACTCGACAACCTGTAGCTGCGGCAGGGTGTGCGTTAAAAGCCTTCCCACACCGCGGGACGATACCGGGGAATTCTTCCCGGTCATGTAGAGAACCGGAACATTCACCCTGGAAAATGCCGCAAGGGTTGTCGGCTCACAGAACAAGGCCTCGGCCCACCCGCGCACGTTGGCAACTGAAGCGGCAATGGGGCCTTTGCGTGGCTCAGGCGTCCGGGCCCAGGCGCCTTGCCCCATCCAGAAGTCGATAAAACATTCGGCTGCGCCGGCTGGATCATCCGCTTCAAGTGCCGCCGCAGCGTCGGCCACGGCACAGCGGATACCGTCGGCCTCATTGGGAGGAAGCGACTCGGCGTCGAGCAATGAAAACAGGGTCGGCTCATACAGGGCCAAGCGGCGGATTCGATGGGGTTGCGATACGGCCGCAACCAGCGCTACCGCAGCACCATACGAATGCGCAACCACGGAAAAGGGATCCCCCGCGCGCGCGAAGACCGGTTCGAGCAGCGCGACTTCGTCTTGAAGGCGAACGGGTTGGTTCGTGGGCCACGCGGGACTCTTGCCCGCACCGTACGAATCGGCGGCCAGCACGTGGAAACTCGGCGCAAGGGCTTCCATCAGAAGCCGCCACTGGTTCGAACTACTTGCGTTGGCGTGCAAACAGACGACCCCGGGGCCGGCGCCCGCCTCGCGAAAAAAGGGGGTTAGAGATGGCATGCCAACGCCTTAAGGGATGGAGGCTACCGCAAGGTTGACCACGAAACTGGCGGCGGGGTGCAACTTTCACGGGTGAGCGATTCTGGCACGAGACTCCACCGCGAGGCGCCCACCAGAAATGGCACGCCGCTCAAGGACGCCACACGCAGGGCCAGCCCGCCAGACCCTTTGTGCGCTGCGGCCGCGCGGAAGCCAGTCACGCGAAATCTGCTGTCCAGTACAATCTTGCGCTATGTTTGTCGCCCGCCCGTTCGCCCTGAACACAGCATCCGCCCCCCTGGCTGGTGTGGCTGCGCGCGCAATCACCACCAAAACCACGACCATTAAGGGCTGATCCAGCTCCGGTTCGTCGTGCGCCCTCCCTGGCCAGACGAGCCGGGGCAAAACAGCCAGGTCTGGCACTGTTTCTTACTTTGAAAGGGCGTTGAAATGAGCAAGTTGGTAGGTTTGGTCGGCTGGCGCGGCATGGTCGGCTCGGTGTTGATGGACCGCATGGTGCAGGAGAAGGATTTCGATCTGATCGAGCCCCTGTTCTTCTCCACCTCCAACGCCGGCGGCAAGGCCCCTGCACAAGCCAAGAACGAAGCCACGCTGCAGGATGCGTTCAACATCGACGCCCTCAAGCGCTGCGACATCATCCTCACCGCCCAGGGTGGCGACTACACCAACGCGGTGTATCCCAAGCTGCGCGCAGTCGGCTGGAATGGCCACTGGATCGACGCCGCATCCTCCCTGCGCATGGAGAAGAACGCGGTCATCGTGCTCGACCCGGTGAACATGCCCGTCATCAAGAACGCGCTGGCGAACGGCGGCAAGGACTGGATCGGCGGCAACTGCACCGTCAGCTGCATGCTGATGGGCGTGGGCGCGCTGTACAAGGCCGGCCTCGTCGAATGGATGAGCACCCAGACCTACCAGGCCGCCAGCGGCGGCGGCGCCCAGCACATGCGCGAGCTGCTCACGCAGTACGGCACGCTGAACGCCGAGGTCAAGGCCCTGCTGGACGACCCCAAGAGTGCCATCCTGGAGATCGATCGCAAGGTCATCGCCAAGCAGCGCAGCCTCACCGCCGCTGAAACCACCAATTTCGGCGTGCCGCTGGGTGGCAGCCTGATCCCCTGGATCGACAAGGACCTGGGCATCGGCAAGAGCCAGGACGAACCTGGCTGGGGCACATCCAAGGAAGAATGGAAGGGCATGGCCGAGACGAACAAGATCCTCGGCATGGGCGAAGGCTTCAACTCGGCCGCCATCCCGGTCGATGGCTTCTGCGTGCGCGTGGGCGCCATGCGCTGCCATAGCCAGGCCCTGACCTTCAAGCTCCGGAAGAACGTGCCCGTGGCCGACATCGAAGCCATGATTGCGGCCGACAACCAGTGGGTGAAGGTGGTACCCAACACCCGTGAGGCGACCATCCAGGACCTGACCCCCGTGGCCGTGACCGGCACCATGGCGATCCCCGTGGGCCGCATCCGCAAGCTGGCCATGGGCCCCGAGTACGTGGGCGCCTTCACTGTCGGCGATCAATTGCTGTGGGGCGCAGCAGAGCCTCTGCGCCGCATGTTGCGCATCCTCCTGAGCGCCTGACCAAGATCGATCCCGCAAGCGCGCACGGCCCTGCCGCTGCGCGCTTTTTCTTGTCCGCATGGCAAGAAACACCCGGTTACGCTACGTTGGCAATTGACAACAAGGGAATACGCCAAAACCGGGCACCAACACCCCGCACAAAGCTTCCACGCTACCCCAGCTTGTCAGTGCAAAACATTGATGCTATGGTGCTTTTTACATATTTGCACGCGCCGGGGCGGGATCAGACCATGCGAAGAACCACGCCGCTCGACCGGGCCGCACAACCACCACTTTTGATGGCACACATGCATCGTTGGAAATTTTCTGTCCTGGCCGCTGCGGCCGTCGCATTGACCGGCTTCTATGCCGACGATGCTTCTGCCTTCGCTCTGGGTCGCATCACGGTGCAGTCTGCTCTTGGTGAGCCGCTGCGCGCCGAAATCGAACTGCCCCAAATCACCCCGGAAGAGGCTGACACCCTGCGCGCCACCACCGCTTCGCCCGAAGTGTTTCGCGCCCAGGGCATGGAGTTCAATCCGGCGGTGACCAACCTGCGCGTGCAACTGCAGCGACGTGCCAATGGCACTGCCGTGTTGCGCCTGTCCAGTGACCGCCCCGTCAACGACCCCTTCGTTGACCTGGTTCTAGACGCCTCGTGGAGCAGTGGCCACATCGTGCGCAACTACACCATGCTGTTTGATCCCCCGGCATCGCGCCGCGCAGCACCCGCCGTGACCGCGGCAGCGCAAGCCTCGGCGCCCGCCGCTCAGGCGCAGGGCGGCTCTGCAGCGGCGACCGCACGCGCATCGGCTCCCGCTGCACCCCGCAGCACCGCTGCAACCGCCCCACGCCCAGCGCCTGCCAACGACGGTGTCACCGTTCAGGCGGGAGACACGGCTGGCCGCCTCGCCAATGCTTACCGCCCCGCCAGCGTATCGCTGGATCAGATGCTCGTGGCACTGCTGCGCGCCAACCCAGACGCCTTCATCCAGGGCAATGCCAACCGGCTCAAGGCCGGGGCTGTGCTGCAAATGCCTGACGAGGCTGCCGCACTGGCAACGCCGCCGGCCGAAGCCCGCCAGATTCTGGCGGCACAAAGCCGGGATTTCAACGCTTTCCGCCGCAGACTCACTGCGGCAGCCCCCACGACCAAGGTGGCAGCCGCAGAGCGCTCTGCCAGCGGCACGGTCCAAACCCTCATCGAAGACAAGACACCCGCAACAGCAGCGCCTGACAAGCTGACCCTGTCCAAGGGGACCATCACGGGCCAGAAAGCGGCAGAAGACCAGCTGGCCAAGGACAAGCAAGCCAAGGAATCCTCGGCCCGGATGGCTGAACTGTCCAAGAACATCAACGAGTTGAACAAGCTCAGCGCGGCGTCTGCGCCAGCCGCCGAACCTGCAGCTGCTGCCTCCAGCACACCTGGCTCGGTTGCCGTGGCCACGCCGGCATCGCTGTCCAGCCAGCCAGCCGCCTCCGAGCCGGCGGCCAGCATGCCCGCTGCAGCCGAAGCGGCCGCCTCGGATCCGGCAGTGCCCGCAGAAACCGCCGCACCGGCCTCCGCTCCTGCACCAGCACCTGTGCCCAAACCCGCACCCGTGCCCATGCCAGCCGCCGAAACGAGCTTTCTTTCGGGCCTGATGGAAGACCCGCTGGTGCCTGCAGGGGGACTGCTCGCATTGATCGCCCTGGGGGGTTACGGTGCCTACCGCGTGGTCCAACGGCGCCGTGCCAATGCCGGTGTTGACAGCTCATTCATGGATAGCCGCGCACAACCCGACTCCTTTTTTGGCGCCACCGGCGGCCAGCAAGTGGACACGGCCAACAGCCAGATGACTACTGGCTCGTCCATGGCCTACTCCCCCAGCCAGCTGGATGCCGGCGGTGACGTGGATCCAGTGGCCGAAGCCGATGTGTACCTGGCATACGGCCGTGACCTCCAGGCCGAAGAAATCCTCAAGGAAGCGATTCGCCACAACCCGGCCCGCATATCGATACACGCCAAGCTGGCCGAGATTTACGCCAAACGGCAGGATCGCAAGGCCCTTGAGGCAGTGGCAGGTGACGTATTCAAGCTCACACAGGGCGAAGGCCCGGACTGGACGCGCGTGACCGAACTGGGGCGCGACCTGGACCAGGCAAACCCGCTGTACCAGCCTGGCGGTCGCCCTGGTGCACTAAATGGCAATGCCTTGGCCACGTCCGCTGCCACTGCGGCGAACACCGCGATGGCCGTTGCCTCCGCGGCAACAACGCTGCCACCCGATCTCGACCTGGACCTGGATCTGGATTTGCCCCAGGACGCACGGACCAAGGCACCAGCCGCCGCTGCCAACGAAATTGACACCGAATTGGCAGAATTTCCACAACTGGATCTGCCTACGTCCCCGCAGGCCGTTGAGTCAGCCGTGGCAGTAGCCCCTGCCATCGCGCCACCTCCCATGGCAGACCTGGATTTTCCAGCCACCGACGATGACCTCACCATGCTCACGTCCGGGGCCATACCGCCGACGACCAGCCTCCCGACAGACACCACCCCGCACATGGCCCCGATGGAGTTTGATCTGGGCGATCTGACGCTGGACTTGGGCGCACCGTCCAAACCCCTCACCGCCCCCGTGGCGGCAGCGGCACCCGCCTTGGCAGACAGCGGCGTCGACGCGGCTGCCGACGATCCCTTGACAACCAAACTGGCACTGGCACAGGAGTTCAATGCCATCGGCGATACCGACAGCGCCCGAACCCTGATCGAAGAAGTGGTCACCGAGTCCTCGGGAGCGCTCAAGGCCCGCGCCCAGCGGCTGCTGGCCGACCTGGGCTGATGCGCCCGGTCGATTCCACCGCACCGCATGACCCGGCCCCAGGCCACCTCTCCAGGGTGGCCATGGGAGTCGGCTACAACGGCCAGCGCTACAGCGGCTGGCAAAGCCAGCTGTCTGGCAACACCATCCAGGACCACCTCGAAGCGGCCCTGGGCCGCTTTGCTACGCAGCGGATCAGCACCCTGTGTGCGGGCCGCACCGATGCGGGGGTGCACGGTCTCATGCAGGTCGTCCACTTTGATACCCCTCTGCACCGCCCGGCGGCATCGTGGGTACGCGGCACCAACACCTTTCTGCCAGCGGATATCGCCGTGCAATGGGCCCAGCCAGTGCCCAATGGCTTTCATGCGCGCGGAAGCGCCATTGCACGGCGCTACGCCTATGTGCTGCTCCAGTCTCCCGTACGCCCCAGCGTCGATGCGGGCCGCGTGGGCTGGGTCTTTTACCCGCTCGACCACGCTGCCATGCAGCAGGCGGCGCAACAACTGCTAGGTGAACACGACTTCACCTCGTTCCGGGCTTCGGCTTGCCAGGCCAAGTCGCCCATCAAGACCCTGCAACGGATCGCCATCACCCGCACACCAGCCCACGGGGCAGAGCCGTCTGACGGCTTTGCGCCCTGCTACTGGCGTTTCGAGTTCGAAGCCAATGCTTTCCTGCACCACATGATCCGCAACATCATGGGCTGCCTGATCGCTGTGGGCCAGGGCAAGAAACCGCCGCAATGGATCGGTGCGGTGCTGCGCGCGCGCTCACGCAACGCGGCAGCGCCCACCTTTTCGCCCGACGGCCTGTATTTTCAAGGCCCGGTTTACGAACCCCATTGGGGCCTGCCCAGCCGCACGGCTGCGTATGATTGGCTGCCATGAGCAGTCTGCCGCCCGAAAAACCACCCATTCCCCCCTGCATTCGCACCCGCATCAAGATCTGCGGGCTGACACGCGAACAGGACGTTGACGCAGCGGTCGCCGCGGGGGTGGATGCCATCGGCTTCGTGATGTATCCAGCCAGTCCCCGGGCCGTCACCCCGCAAAGGGCTGCCGCGCTGGCCTCTCGCCTGCCCCCGTTCGTTACACCTGTGCTGCTGTTTGTCAACGATACTGCTTCCAATATCATAGCTACCAGCAATTTATTGGCGGGCGCCATCATTCAGTTTCATGGTGACGAATCCCCTGCGGATTGCCTGGCTGCCACCCTCGGGGGAGCCCGTCCGTTTCTGCGCGCTGCCCGCATTCCCCTTGGCGATGGTGCCGAACGCTTCGACCTCGTAAAATACGCACAGGATTTTTCACACGCCCAAGCCATCCTGCTCGACGCCCATGTCGACGGCTATGGCGGCGGCGGCAAGGCATTCAATTGGTCACTCCTTCCACCAAGCGTCAGCTCTCATCTCGTTTTGTCTGGTGGACTCACGCCTGCAAACGTGACCGATGGCATTTTGCAAGTTCGCCCGCGAGGCCTCTCGCTGGCGGTTGACG
>JANJSZ010000128.1 GCA_024711405.1 Acidovorax sp. | reverse complement strand
CCGAAGCCGCCGTGCGTGCCGCCGTGCAGATGTACAAGGCCCAGGGCTGCGACGGCCTGATCGCCGTGGGCGGCGGCTCGGCCATCGACTGCGCCAAGGGCATTGCGATTGCCGCCACGCACGAGGGGCCATTGACCCACTACGCCACCATCGAGGGCGGCTCGCCGCGCATCACCGACCGTGCAGCGCCCCTGATCGCCGTGCCGACCACCAGCGGCACGGGCAGTGAGGTGGCGCGCGGCGCCATCATCATCGTGGACGACCACCGCAAGCTGGGTTTTCACTCGTGGCACCTGGTGCCCAAGACCGCCATCTGCGACCCCGAACTCACGCTGGGCCTGCCCCCCATGCTCACGGCCGCCACCGGCATGGATGCCATCGCGCACTGCATGGAGACCTTCATGTCGGCCGCGTTCAATCCGCCAGCCGACGGTATTGCGCTCGATGGCCTCACGCGCGGCTGGGCCCACATCGAGCAGGCCACCAAAAACGGTAGCGACCGCGACGCGCGCCTGCACATGATGAGTGCCAGCATGCAAGGCGCCATGGCCTTCCAGAAAGGCCTGGGCGCCGTGCACTCGCTCAGCCACAGCCTGGGCGGCGTGAACCCGCGCCTGCACCACGGCACGCTCAACGCCATGTTTCTGCCCGCCGTGGTGCGCTTCAACGCGCAGGCCGAGTCGGTGCAAAAAGACAAGCGCCTGGAGCGCATGGCCCATGCCATGGGTCTAGCCGCAGCGGGCGACATCCCTGAAGCCCTCCGTGACATGAACGCCCGCCTGGGCCTGCCTACCGGCCTGGCGGCCATGGGCGTCACAGAGGGCCTGTTCGACGACATCATCCAAGGCGCCATGGCAGACCACTGCCACAAGACCAATCCCCGCATTGCGACGCCCGAGGAATACCGGGACATGCTGGCGCAGTCCCTTTGATGGCCTGAACGGCCTCGCACAAAGCGCCACGCGCGAAGGCCCGGTAGCTCGCTCCCCCCCTGCACACCACCCCCAACAGGCGCGCATTGCAAGCGCTTCGGGCGGTGGCATCGAGCGCAATGCGCCGCAGATCTCATGGCTAACACAGACAGGGCTTAACCGCAAGGTCTTTCTGAGGCAATAGCGCTAAACTCACACAAAAGAAACAATTTCTAATACTTTCAGCCGTATCGGCCGACATACAAGATTGTGATGTGTCAAGTGAAAATTCAAACTTGGCTTGCGCATGGGATCTATCCCCGGCTGTTCATTCCCATTCTGTTGATCATGGCTTTGGTCACAGGGGTGCGTTACCACGCGCTGCTGACCATCGAGACGGAGGAAGCCACAGCGCGCGCATCCGCTGAGCTGGGCCGTATAGGCAACAGCCTTCTACCCCTGCTCGTCCATCTGGATGCCCCCACACCCCAGGTCATGGAACAGGCGCTGCACGACGGAGCCCCGGGTGTGCCGCCCGCACTCAAGACGCTGCAGTGGCAGGTTGGCTCCACGCCCCTGGCAGTCTTGAACCATCCGCTGGAGAAAGCGGACGCACCTGCCTGGTTCTCTGACTATCTCGCAATCCAACCGCCCCAGCGGCAGTTCACACAGCGGTTGAATGATGGCCGCATCGGGGTACTGACGGTAACGCTCTGGCCTCAGACGCTGGAAAACCAGATATGGCGCACCTTGGTAGTTCAGTCGCGCATTTCGGCGCTGAACATGGTCACGATCCTGCTGCTCCTGACATTGCTGCTGCGCGCCAACGCCCGCATGCTGGGGCGGCTGGCCCGCGCATCGAACCAGTTCAAGCAGGGGCATCTGGACACCCGCATGGCTGTCAGCGGATCACTGGAGGCACGGGCCATGGCAAGCACCTTCAACGATATGGCCACCAAGGTGCAATCGCTTGTGCATTCTTTGCGGGAAACCCAGCACCTGCAAAGTGAACAGCTGCATTTCACCCGGCAGCTGATTGACGCCCTGCCCCTGCCTCTTTTCGTGCGCAGCGCCAGGGGCGAGAGTCTGGACACCAACAAGGCCTGGCGCCATCTTTTTGAAAACCCGGGCCCCGGCCCGTTGAATGCGGTTACCGGCAATGAGCTGCCGGGCTCCGGGAGATCCGTCGCATTGCAGGCTCTGCTGGCAACCCACGCACAAGGCAGCGAAATACAGGTGCACCCTGTCAACCTGCCGGTTCGGGACATGGCCTATTACCAGGCACACTTCACCACCACCAACGGGGCCAGGGCCGGAATCATTGGCACGCTGGTGGATGTCACCGAACGCAAACAGGTGCAAGAGGCCCTGCGCGCCGAAAAGGAGCGCGCCGAAATCACGCTCGCATCCATTGCAGACGGCGTCATCACCACGAACCAGGCCGGGCACATTGAAACCATCAACGAGGCTGCCCAGCTCATGACCGGGTACACGACACAGCAAGCTGTCGGGCGCCCCCTGCAAGAGGTCTTCAAGCTCCATGAAAAGCCGTTGAACCTGCTGACGGCCAGCGACCCCGACCAGGACACGAACACCCCGCTCACGCAGAAAGCCACCCACCAGGTCCTCATCCACCGCTCTGGCGAGCGCTATGCCATTGAATACACTGCGGCGCCCATCCGCCTGGGTGACGGCATGGTGGCTGGCCGCGTGCTGGTGTTTCGCGATGTCACAGAAACGCGCAACCTGCGCCAGCAGATTTCCTGGCATGCCCGCCACGACGCATTGACGGGCTTGCATAACCGCAACGCGCTGGCCGTGCGGCTCACGCATGCCATCTTCATGGCGCACAGCCAAGGCACGCTGCTGGCAGTGTGCCTGCTCGATCTGGACCACTTTCAGGCCATCAATGAACAACACGGTGTTCTGGTCGGCGATCGGCTTTTGAAAGAAGTGGCGCTGCGTCTGAGCGCCTTTGTCACGCACAGCGACGCAGCGGCGCGCATGGGGGGCGACGAATTTGCCCTGCTCCTGGGCGACATGCCCCACCCACAAGCCATCGAGGAGCGCCTGCTGCAGTTGCTGGAGCATCTGTCACAGCCCTACGCCATCGACGACCTGACCCTGCACTGCACTGCCAGTGTGGGAGTGGCTGTCTTCCCCCACGACAATACCGGCTCCGACACCCTGCTGCGCCATGCCGACCAGGCGATGTGCCAGGCCAAGGCCGCCGGGCGCAATCAGTTGCATTTTTTCGATGTGCAGCTCGACCAGGAAGTGCAAACGATGCACTCGCGGCAAACCCGCGTGGCGCAAGCGTTGCATCACAACGAGTTGCGTCTTTATTACCAGCCCAAGGTCAATATGCGCACGGGCCAGGTTATCGGGATGGAGGCACTGATGCGGTGGCAGCATCCCGAACTGGGGCTGCTGGGTCCGCACGACATCTTCCCGGAGGTGAACGACACAGACCTGATTGTCGATATGGGCGAATGGGTGCTGCGCGAAGCGCTGGCACAGATGCGGGTGTGGACCCGGGCAGGCATGGCATGGTCCGTCAGCGTCAATATTGCGGCGCGGCAGTTTCATTGCAGCAATTTCGTGGATCGCCTCAAGGAAATCCTGTACGGTTGCCCCGAGGTATCACCCCGACGCCTGGAACTTGAAATCCTGGAATCCGCCGCCCTGGAGGACATCCAGTACATGCACCAGATGATGAAGAAATGCCAGGCGCTGGGTGTGCAGTTCGCGCTGGACGACTTTGGCACCGGTTTCTCGTCACTGTCCTATCTCAAGCGCCTGCCTGCCGAAACCATCAAGATCGACCAGTCTTTTGTCAAGGGCATCCTGCATGACCCGGACGATCTGACGCTGGTCAGTGCCATCGTGTCGCTGGCAGCAGCCTTCCATCGTCACGTCATTGCCGAGGGCGTGGAGACACAGGCGCACTGCGACAAGTTGCTCCAGCTGGGATGCGAGCTGGGGCAAGGCTTTGGCATTTCGCCTCCCATGCCGGCACAGGAAGTGGTCGGCTGGGTTGATGGCTACCAGCGCAACCGCGACGCGGCGGCGGACCACAGCGCATCGTCGCTCCCGCTCAACGAGTCGCTCCACAAGACATAACGGAGAGAGAAGTGGTCGCCGTTCAGACCACGTAGTCGCAGGCCTCGGGCCGTACGGTCCAGTCGATCGGGTCTTGCTGGAGCACCATGTCGATGTCATAGCCCAGCATCAACCCCACCTCGCCCGGGAAGGACACCGCCATTTCCTTTTCCCCCATGTCGGCCTCGCGGGCGCGGACGCGCCACGATGCCAGGTGGATCACCCCCGCCAGCGGCTCGTAGGCGTTGTTGTCGAGCGGGGCGCTCTGGTGCTGCAGGGCGTCCACCACCACCTCAGGAAACTGCCAGCGCTGCGCCAGCCCGGCGCTCACGCTGCCATAGCAATAGCCCAGAACGCGCTGCTCGATCTTGGCCCGCCTCATATCGAACGGAGATACCAGCGTGTTGATCGGCAAGATGATGTCCGGTGCGGCGAGGTGCATCAGCAGCTCGCCCAGCGCATGCAGCAAACCCGCGGTGTAGGCGGCAATCTGATTGTGGTGACCGATGCCCGCCAGGGAACGGGCCAGCTTGGCCGTGTTGAGGCTGTAGCGCCAGAACTGCTGCATGTTGATGCCCGGCACCGAACGCGAAGTGGTGCCCAGCGGCGCGGAAGCAACCAGGGCCCGCAACTGCGCCACGCCCAGCAGCGCCAGCGCCTCGGGGATGCCGGCAATCTGGCGCTGCATCTGGAACGCCGGCGCATTGGCCACCTCCAGCAGCCGCGCGGCCAGTGCCGGATCGGTGCCAATGAGCTGATTGGCCCGACGCAGGCTGGGCTCGTCATGGCCCAGCTCGGTCATCAGCAGCGCCACGACGCGCGGAAGACTGGGCAGAGCCGCGGGGTGTGCCAGCAGTGCGTTCAGCTCCATGGGGTACAGCGCCTCCGGTTGAGATGCTGGCGATTATGTACCCGGTTGTTACCGATTTTTGACCTGCTGCAACTTGGCGAAGGCCGAGGCCATGGCGGACTGCTGTGCCGGTTCGGGCGCACGGCGCTGGGCCTGGGGCTGCTGGTAGCCGCGCCCTGCCCCTTCAAAACGGTTATCGCGTGGTGCGCCCCGGTCGCCAGAAGGGCGCGGTGGCGCATCGCCCAGCTTCATCGACAGGCCGATGCGTTTGCGCTCCACATCCACTTCCATGACCTTGACCTTGACGATGTCGCCGGTCTTGACCACCTCGCGGGCGTCGTTCACAAACTTGTGCGCCAGCTGGCTCACATGCACCAGGCCGTCCTGGTGCACCCCGAGGTCGATGAAGGCGCCAAACTGGGCCACGTTGCTCACGGTGCCTTCGAGGATCATGCCTTCCTTGAGGTCCTTGATGTCTTCCACCCCATCGTTGAAGCGCGCCACCTTGAAGTCCGGGCGCGGGTCGCGGCCGGGTTTTTCCAGCTCGGCCAGGATGTCCTTGACCGTGATCACGCCGAACTTGTCGCTGGAAAACAGCTCGGGCTTCAGGGTCTTGAGCATGTCGGCACGGCCCATGAGCTCGGCCACGGGTTTGCCCGTCTTTTCCATGATCTGCTCGACCACGGGGTAAGTCTCGGGGTGTACGCCGGTCATGTCCAGCGGGTTCTCGCCACCACGGATGCGCAGGAAGCCCGCGCTCTGCTCGAAGGTCTTGGCGCCCAGCCCCGCCACGTCCATGAGCTGCTTGCGGCTCTTGAAGGCGCCGTTGGCCTCGCGCCAGCGCACCACCGCCTTGGCCACACTGCCCGACAGGCCCGACACGCGGGAGAGCAGTGGCACGCTGGCCGTGTTCAGGTCCACGCCCACGGAGTTCACGCAGTCCTCCACCACCGTGCCCAAAGTGCGCGCCAGCTCGCTCTGGTTCACGTCATGCTGGTACTGGCCCACGCCGATGCTCTTGGGATCGATCTTGACCAGCTCGGCCAGCGGGTCCTGCAGGCGGCGGGCAATGGAGGCGGCGCCGCGCAGGCTCACGTCCACGTCAGGCATCTCTTGCGAGGCGTATTCGCTGGCGCTGTACACCGAGGCACCGGCCTCGCTCACCACGACCTTCTCGATGGCTGCTCGCGCTTGACCCGTCTGCGTTACAGGCACTTTTGACATCAATTTGATCAGCTCGGCCGCCAGCTTGTCGGTCTCGCGACTGGCCGTGCCGTTGCCAATCGCGATCAGGTTCACGCCGTGCTTCTCACACAGCCTGGCCAGCGTGTGCAACGCGCCATCCCAGTCGCGGCGCGGCTCGTGCGGGTACACGGTGGCGGTTTCCACGAGCTTGCCGGTGGCGTCCACCACGGCCACCTTCACGCCGGTGCGAATGCCGGGGTCCAGCCCCATCACCACGCGCGGGCCGGCGGGTGCGGCCAGCAGCAGGTCGCGCAGGTTGTCGGCAAACACCTTGATGGCGAC
>JANJSZ010000024.1 GCA_024711405.1 Acidovorax sp. | reverse complement strand
TGCGCGGCCAGCGCCACGACTGGGTGCTGGCCACCAAGCTGGGCAACGCCATGTCGGAGCGCAAGAATGAGGGGCACTACTCGCGCAGCTGGATGCTGCGTGAGGTCGAAGCCAGCCTGGGGCGGCTGCAGACCGACCATGTGGACCTTCTTTACCTGCACCGCGACTACAACGGCATGAACCTGGAGGAGCCGCTGTGGGCGCTCGACGCCCTGCTGCGCGCGGGCAAGATCCGCTACTGGGGCGTTTCCAATTTCCGGGGCTGGCGCATCACGGAACTGGTGCACCTGGCCCGGCAGATGGGCATGCCCGGGCCGGTGGTGTGCCAGCCCTGCTACAACCTGCTCAATCGCATGCCCGAGGTCGATGTGTTGCCGGCCTGCGCCCACCATGGCCTGGGCGTGACGCCCTACAGCCCGGTGGCGCGTGGCGTGCTCACGGGCAAATACCTGCCCGGCCAGCCGCCGGTGGAGGGCTCGCGCGCGGCACGGGGTGACAGGCGCATCGCGCAGACCGAATGGCGCGAAGAGTCGTTGCAGATCGCCCAGACCCTGCAGCAGCATGTGCAGGCGCGGGGCGTGACGCTGGCGCAATTTGCCACGGCCTGGGTGCTGGCCCATCCGGCGGTGAACTCGGTGATTGCCGGGCCCCGCACGCTGGCGCAGTGGCAGGACTACGCGCCCGCGCTCGGCTACACCCTGACCCGGGAAGACGAAGCGCTGGTGAATTCGCTGGTGGCGCCGGGCCATCCCTCCACGCCGGGATTCAACGACCCGGCCTACCCGCTGGACGGGCGCTAACCGGTTCGTGGGGGCGGCGCTGCGGCGCCTGTGCCGGCGTCGATTTGTCCTTGGCCGGGGTGCGGCAGTTGCCGCAGGCGGTACGATCGCCCATGAAAAAAACTTTCCCGCTCCACATCGAAGGCAAGAGCAGCGACCGCGTCCTGGATGCCGTCAAGCATGAAATCCGCAAGTACATCAAGCGTGAGCGTGGCCGCCCGGTGCCGGCCAGTGCGGATTTCTGGGACTTTGACTGCAAATTCGGCAGCACCGCCGAAACCGCCGCAGTCGCCCACCTTTCCGCCCTGATCGGCCTGATTGACGGTGTGGCCCGCGAAGGCGGGACGCAGTTTTATGTCGAAATTCTGGCCAAGGGCGGGCATCGCCAGGCCCGTCCTGCGCCGGCGGGTGAAGAAGGCGAGGGCGCCACCAGCGACGGCAACGGCGCCGACGGATCCGCCGACTGATCGCCCGATCTCAATCCTTCCCGGCCGCCGCCTGCGCTGCTGCGGCGCGCAGCTTGTCTTTCTTGCTGGGCCGCTTGCCCTTGATGCCTCCGGTGCTTGCTGCCGTGGCCTCTGGCGGCACTTCGGTGGGCTCAAAACCAGCGATCTGTTCGCGCGGCAGCGCGAGGTGCTGGCGCTTCTCGATCAGGCGCCAATGCGCGTCGGTGTCTGCGCTGACAAAGCTCACGGCCACGCCGGCCTCGCCGGCACGCCCGGTGCGCCCGATGCGGTGCACGTAATCCACTGCCGAGCGGGGCAGGTCGTAGTTCACCACGGCGGGCAACTGGGCGATGTCGATGCCGCGCGCGGCCAGGTCGGTGGTCAGCACCACCTGCCAGCGCTCGTCCCTGAACTCCTGCAGCACCTGCGTGCGCGCGCCCTGGCTCAGGCCGCCATGGAAAGGCGTGGCAAAGATGCCGGCCTTGTAGAGCTTTTCGGCCACATGCTCGGCGGCATATTGCGTGGCCACGAACACCAGCACCCGGCTCCATTGATGCTGCTGCACCAGGTGGCGCAGCAGCTGCGTGCGGCGGCTGGCGTCCACCGCGATGGCGCGTTGCACGATGGCCGGTTCACTGCCAGGGGTGTCGGCCACGGCCACGCGCACGGGCTCGTGCAGCAGCCCCTCGGCCAGTGACTGCACTGCGGTGGGGAACGTGGCCGAAAAGAACAGGTTCTGCCGCTGCGCCGGTAGCAAGGCCAGCACGCGGTTGAGTTCGTCGGCAAAGCCCAGATCGAGCAGGCGGTCGGCCTCGTCCAGCACCAGCAGCTGCACGGCGGAGAGTTTCAGGGCGTTGTGCTCCACCAGATCGAGCAGGCGGCCGGGCGTGGCAACCACTGCATCGGCCCCACCACGCAGCGCCATCATCTGCGGATTGATCGAGACGCCGCCAAACACCACGGCCACCTTGGGCGGCTGCGCCAGGTGCTGGCCCAGGCTGCGCACCACTTCCCCCACCTGGGCGGCCAGTTCGCGCGTGGGCACCAGGATGAGGGCGCGCACCTGCCGCGGGGTGTGGGCCGCGCCGGCTTGCAGCCGCTGCAGCAGGGGCAAGGCAAAAGCTGCCGTTTTGCCCGAACCCGTCTGGGCCGAGCCCACGACATCGGCGCCGCGCAGGATGGCCGGAATGGCGGCCTCCTGGATGGGCGTGGGCGCGGAAAAACCCATGGCCGTGGCGGCCTGGACGAGGGCGGGAGAGAGACCGAGGGCAGAAAATGGCATGGTGTGGGCAAAAAATTCAGGCCACCCCCTGGTGCCACTGCGCACAAGGTGATGGCCCGCAAGGAAAACGGTGCGGCAACCGGTGGACGGGCCACAGCGCTGTGTCCGCCGTGAAATACGCCTGGCCGACGGGGCTGCGGTGGAGCCGGCGCGCCAATGGCGGCGTGCCGGGTGCCACGCAACCTGCGGGCGTGCATTGTGCGCCACCTGCGCGGGTGGCGATAATCGCAGCCTGCCTGCCCCGGCGCTCCACAGGCCTTTTGACACCATGAACCTTGCCTTTGATTCGTCCACCATCACCCACAGCATCCAGCTGGCCGTGGCCCCGGTGTTCCTGCTCACCGCCGTGGCCGGCATGATTGGCGCTGTGGCCGGGCGCCTGGCGCGCATCATCGACCGGGCCCGCGTGGTGGAAGACCGGGCCCGCCACTCCGACGAGGCCGAGTTTCTGGAGCGCGCCGTGATCGAGCTCGGCTACCTGCGCACCCGCGGGCGCATGGCCAATGGCTGCATCGGCCTGCTCACCCTGTGCGGTTTTCTGATCGGCGTGACCATCATCCTGCTGTTTCTGGGCGAAACCACCGATTTCCGGGGCCACACCTGGGCCCTCGGGAGTTTTCTGAGCGGTGTGCTCTCGTTCCTGCTGGCGCTGGTGCTCTTTTTTGTGGAGACGGTGATGGCCACGCGCATCCTCAATTTCCACATGCTGCGCTCGCCGGTGTCCGCGCCCGCCGCCCGGCAACCCTGAGGCCGGCACCATGAAATCCCTGCGCGATCTGGCAGGCCTGGGTGGCCTGGTCTATTCCACCGACCATGGCCGCATGTGCCCCGGTTGCCGCCAGCCGCAGGCGCAGTGCGTGTGCAAGTTGGCGCCAGTGCCTGCGGGCGACGGCATCGTGCGCGTTGCGCGCGAGACCAAGGGGCGTGGTGGCAAGGCGGTCACGGTGGTCAAGGGCGTGGCGCTGGATGCCGATGCGCTGGCCGCGCTGGGCAAGCTGCTCAAGGCCGCGTGCGGAAGCGGCGGCACGGTGAAGGACGGCGTGATCGAGGTGCAGGGCGACCATGTGGAGCGCGTGATCGAGGTGCTGAAAAAGCGCGGCCACCAGGTCAAGCGCGCGGGCGGCTGATGAGGGACCCCACCGAGTTGCAGCGCCTGGTCACGGTGACCATGCCCTATGGCAAGTACAAGGGCCGCGTGCTGGCAGACCTGCCCGGCAGCTACCTCCACTGGTTTGCCCGCGAGGGCTTTCCACGCAGCGACCTGGGGCGTCTGCTGGCGCTCATGCACGAGATCGACCACAACGGCCTGTCGCCCCTGCTCGATCCCTTGCGCGCCGCTGCGGGCCTGCCGCCGCGCGCGCAAACCGACTGAGGCGATTTCTGCTGCGCTGAGGCCGCAGAATCCCGCGCATGGAAGCGCTTTAAGTTATTCAAAACAGAGCGTTCAGGCGTTTTCCACCGCGAGCGCATCACCCTCGCGCCGCACCATCCACCAGCCCACCCGCGCCAGCCAGCCCAGTGCCAGCAACGCCGCCAGACCCACCAGCCACTGCCCCAGGCGCGCCTGGTCGTCCAGCAGGTAGGCGTTGCACAGGCGCAGCGGCGTGTCGATGTAGAGCTCGCCCACCACGGCGGTCATGGGCAGCATGTTGCCGAGGAAGAAGCCCTGCACCACCAACCCCGCCACGCGCCACGACAGCCGCAGCGCCGCGCCCGCGCCCAGCAGCGCGGCGCATTTGGCGGCTTCGATGGCGGGGTCGCGCAGCGCCAGGTCGAGCACGCGCGGCACCATCAGCACGGCCAGCACCATGGCCACGAACACCAGCCCGGCGATGCCGTGGGCATTGCAGCGCGCCACCGCCGCGCGCGCACGCTGCGGCAGCGCGGCCGCCAGCAGCGCGCCGGCCAGCATCAGCAGCGGGAACTGCAGCACCATGTGGCGCCACATGCTGGCCTCCAGCGCCTGGCGCAGCGCGGGCCAGGCCAGTACCGCGCACAAGGCCAGCCCCAGGGCGGCCTGGGTGCGCGGCGCGCAGCGTGGCCAGGGCGTCATGGCGCGCTCCGGGCGAGGTGGCGCGCGTAGTCCAGCGCGAGCTGCTGCTCGGCGATGTCGA